>RFGK01000004.1 GCA_003697045.1 Planctomycetota bacterium | reverse complement strand
TCCGGCGCGCGGATCGAAGGTCAAGGCGTCGGCTCTCGTAAACGCGGGCGAAGATCGGGCGTCGTATCTTGCGTTCAGCATGGGGTTGTATCGGACAGCTGTCTCGTGGAGGTCCGCTGCCTGGACGCAGGCCGAAACGGGCGGACGGGTCAGCGAGGATGACGCTGTGCCGGTCGCGTGCGCCGGGGGGGCGGACGATTGCGCCTTGTTGTCGGTTGCAATCGGGATGGCTCCTCCCCGATGCACGAGCCGATTTTTGCGCAGGTCGAGTTTGGGCGGACCCGATGCGCTCGCCGGCGAGTTCGGATAGGGAACTGGTACTGGGGAACCTGGGCCTTGTCTCATGGTCTGCTCCACGCGGTTGAGGCGGTCGGGCCTGCCCCGGGGCGGGCTTTGCCGATCGGGGCCTGTTTGAAAGCGAAATCGGCCCGCTCAGCTCACGCCCGATGGCTCAAATGATCCGAGAGTGGATCGGCGGGACTACGATTTGCCCCATTGGAGGCGATACATGGCTTGGATCACCAAGAAGTCGGCGACGACCACCATTGAACGGCGCGATGAGCCGTACTTGACTTCCGAGATGCGTCGCAAGCTTGACGAGGACTATCTTCCCCGGTTTGAGGTGAAGAAGGGTGCCTTGCTTCCGGCGTTGCACATGATTCAGCACGAGTATGGGTGGATCCCGAAGCAGGCGATGCTTGAGATTGCCGAGCATTTGGGCGTGCCTCCGTCGGAGGTTCTGGATACGGCCTCGTTTTATGAGGAATACTGGCTCAATCCGAAGGGCAAACACCTGATCCAGGTGTGTCGGTCGATTGCCTGCGAGTTCTGCGGGCAGCGTGAGGTGACCGAGGCGTTCAAGGCCAAGCTGGGGATTGACGTGGGTGAAACCACCGAAGATGGGCGATATACGCTGGTCGAGCTTGAATGTCTGGGATCGTGCGGGACGGCGCCGGTGGCGTTGATTGACGAGACGCTGTACGAGAATCTGAATGCAGACAAGGCGTCGAGGCTGATTGATCGGGTCAATGACGCCGACGCGGGTTCTTCGGAGTAGTGGTCGGTTCGATTTGACCGCCTCGTGGGGGGTTCTATGATGTTGGCCCCGCCCGTGGCTTGTCCCGGGCGGGTTATAGTGTCGGAAGAAAACGCCGCTGTAGCTCAGCGGTAGAGCGCACCCTTGGTAAGGGTGAGGTCGCGGGTTCAAGTCCCGCCAGCGGCTTTGGGAGCAGCGCCCTCGCCCCCTGGCATGGGTGCACGGAAAGAGGTGTCCCCGGTCCCCTGTCGGAAAGCCCGGGTTGGGGGGTCGAAACCGGGGTGTGTGTGGGGTAAAGATTCGTTCTCGGAGGTCCGGGTCTCGGCTGGGCAGCTCATCGGGAGGGTCCGGTCGGCATCGCGGGACTGCGAGAGGGTGTTTGGAACAGGTACAGATGGCCCGCGTGAGCGGGTCGAGCACTGGATTGAAACGAGGGATTCCGCGATGGCGAAAGGAACGTTCGAGCGCACCAAGCCGCACGTCAACGTCGGCACGATCGGGCACATTGACCACGGCAAGAGCACGTTGACCGCCGCTCTTTCGGCGCGTTCGGCGGTCCGGTTCGGAGGCGAGGTCAAGACGTATGCCGAGATCACCAAGGGCGGAACTGTTCGCGATGCGAACAAGACCGTCACGATCGCGTCGAGCCACACCGAGTATGAGACGGAAAAGCGGCACTATGCCCACGTTGACTGCCCGGGACACGCCGACTTTGTCAAGAACATGATCACCGGCGCCGCCCAGATGGACGGTGCGATTCTGGTGGTTTCGGCAGCCGATGGCCCGATGCCGCAGACGCGCGAGCACGTGCTGCTTGCTCGTCAGGTGGGCGTGCCGCACATTGTCGTGTTCATGAACAAGGTGGATCTGGTGGACGATCCGGAGCTGCTCGACCTGGTCGAGATGGAGGTCCGCGACCTGCTGAACAAGTACGAGTTCCCGGGCGATGAGGTCCCGGTGATTCGCGGGCAGGCCAACGCGGCCATCGAGAATCCGAACGATGACGAGATCTGCAAGCCGATCGACGAGTTGTTCGAGGCGCTGGATACATACATTCCCGAGCCGGAGCGCGAGATTGACAAGCCGTTCCTCGTGTCGGTGGAAGACGTGTTTTCGATCAAGGGTCGCGGGACGGTTGCGACCGGTCGCATCGAGCGTGGGGTGGTCAAGGTCGGCGATGCTGCCGAGATCGTGGGGCTGGCCCGCGAGAGCAAGACCACGACGATCACGGGTGTCGAGATGTTCAACAAGACGCTCGACCAAGGTCAGGCCGGCGACAACGTGGGCGTGTTGCTCCGCGGGATCGAGAAGAACGAGGTCGAGCGTGGGCAGGTGATCTGCAAGCCCGGGTCGATCAAGCCGCACACCAAGTTCAAGGGTCAGGTGTATGTGTTGACCAAGGAAGAGGGTGGGCGTCACACGCCGTTCTTCTCGAACTATCGCCCGCAGTTCTACTTCCGCACGACCGACGTGACGGGCACGGTGCACCTGCTCGGTGGGGCGGAGATGTGCATGCCCGGGGACAACATCGAGATGGAAGTTGACCTCGGCGACAAGCCGGTGGCGATGGAGCCTGGGCTTCGGTTTGCTGTCCGCGAGGGCGGGCGGACGATCGGTTCGGGCACGGTCACCGAGATCATCGAATAAGAGCAAAGCGCCGTCCGCGAAAGCGGGCGGCGTTGATTTTCCGTCCCGCAGGGGCGGTTGAACCGTCACGAGGAGCGCACCGATGGCAAAGAAGAAGGCGGCTGCGCGCGAGTATGTCTGGCTTCAGTGCACCGAGAGCGGGGATCTGAACTACCGCACATCGGTGAATGTCAAGGGCGGGCTCCCTGAGGAGCTCAAGTCCGGGCTGAAGAAGTACTGTCCCAGGCTTCGCAAGCACACGCTGCACAAGATCAAACGGAAATGACCGGCTCGCCAGAGGCACGAGGTCGGGCGTGGCACATCCGGTCACGAGGGGCTTTGAGAATCTGGCGCTTTTTGCTACGCCAGTAGCTCAATTGGCAGAGCAGCGGATTCCAAATCCGCAGGTTGGGGGTTCGAGTCCCTCCTGGCGTGTTCTCGCGTGAGCCTCAGCGAAGGGTCGGCCAAGACCGGAAACAGAGCCGGCTTCGGGGCGGAAGGACAGGTATGTCGTTCGGCATTTACAAGCAGGGACAGGGCTACTGGGTGCGCACGATGACGGCGGTTTTTGCCGGCGTGCTTGTTCTGGTGGCTGCCGCCTGGGCATGGGATCAGGTGCTGGGGATCGGGTTGCCGGCCAAGGGCTGGGAGCTGTCCGTCACTGTCACCAGTGCGCCTGATCTGGCAGAGGGCTCGTTTGTGGTCCTGGAGCGCCAGACCGGCGACGGGACGTACGAGCGTGTCGGCTCGGCGTTGGTTGAGTCCTATACGCCGGCGACCCAGACGCGGGGCACGCTGACCATCCGGCAGGTGGAGATGGATCGGGAGGGGCTGACTCCGAACATCGCCGGGCGTGTGCGGGCCGAGGATGCAGCCAGTTCATTCGTGGGCACCATCACCAACAAGACGCCGATTCCCCTGATGCCGGTGTTGTACTTGCAGGCGGCGGTTGCCGGTTCGATCATTTTCATCGGTGCCTTGTGCATCTACTGGCTGGTCGGGGTCAAGCCTGAAACGGTTGACTTCCTTGTCGCGACGGACGGGGAGATGAAGAAGGTCAACTGGTCGACCAGGAAAGAGATCATCGGCTCGACGCAGGTGGTCATTGTCGCCGCGGTGCTGATTGCGGGCATTCTCTTCTTCATCGATCTGGCGTTCTCCAACTTCTTCAAGTTCATCGGGGTATTGGAAGGCTGAGCCGATATGTCATCTGGAGTTGACAGCATGTCCGAAGAGAACAACGCGTCGCAGGCCTCGGACTCGGCCCTGGACGGTCGCCCGGACGAGCGCGACGATGTGATCGAACAGTCCGAGCCGATCCGTCAGGAGTCGATGGACTGGTTCGTGCTGCGCGTGGCGTCGAACAAGGAAACGTCGGTGCGTGACACGCTCTTGCGCAAGGTCCAGATCGAGGGCATGGAGCACCTGGTCGGGCGCATTCTTGTGCCGACCGAGAAGACCAAAACCATCAAGGGCGGCAAGCAGCGCATCACCGAGACGAAGCTGTATCCGGGCTATGTCTTCGTTGAGATGCGGCTCGAAGAAGACGGGCGCATCCCGCAGGACGTGTTCTTCCTCATCAAGGAGACCACGGGCGTGGGCGATTTCGTCGGCACGGCCGGGCGGCCGACACCGATGAAGGAGCATGAGATCGAGAAGATGCTTCTCGATTCGCGCAAGCCCGAGGATGAGCCGACGGTCAAGCTGGTCTTTGAGAAGGGCGAGCACGTCATCATCCGCGAGGGCCCGTTTGAGAACTACGAGGGCACGGTGGACGAGCTGTTGCCCGAGAAGGGGTTGGTGCGCGTGCTGGTGACGATCTTCGGGCGTCAAGCTCCGATCGAGCTTGAGGAGTGGCAGATCGCCAAGGCTGAGGAAGCCTGAGTCCGCTTTGCCCGATACCCTCCGAAGGTCGATCTTCGGCCGGGGAGGTGTGTCCGATGTCTGAATCCGCCTGGGAGCAGGCAAGCGTTGTCAAACGCAAGCGGAAACGCCGCAAGATTGCCCTGAGCGTTGTGCTCGTGCTTCTGCTTGGTCTTGCGCTCGTCGTGGTCTTTGCGCCGGCGATCGCGTCGCCGTTTGTGGCGTCGGTGATCCGGGACAAGGCTTCGGCTGCGATTCGGGGATCGGTGGAAGTCGGGTCGGTGGAGCTGTCATGGTTTGGCCCGCAACACGTCGATGGGATTCGGATCCGTGATGCCGGCGAGAATGTCACAGATGTCGACGTCAAGGCCGATGTGAGTCTTCTCTCGCTCGCGCTGGGCGGTCGTGATCTGGGCACGATAACGGTGACCGGCTCGGCCTCGCTGCGTCGCGGAGAAGACGGCACCATCAACGCGATTGAGGCGACCAGCCCGCCGGCTTCTTCACGTGCGCCGAAGTCGGGCGCGTCTGCGGGTTCGCCGCGCATTCCGGCCTCACTCCGTGCGAAGCTGAATATCGACGGGCTGAGCGTTCACTACGCCGATGCGGTGCTCGAACGACGCGGCATCAAGAGCGTGGCAGTCCGGTCTGTCAAGGGCGTTGGCACTTTTCGCCCGGGCATGCCGATTGAGCTTGAGCTTGCCGGCGTAATCACGCGCGACGATGCGGGTCGCGAGGCGGGCCGGGTGCAGTTCAAGGCGGCGGTTGATGGACTTGTTTCGTCCACAGGCGCCATTGCAACGGATGCGGCGACGATTGATGCGGCGTTGACTCTTGAGCGTGTCGATCCGGCGCTGGTGTCGCCGCTGGTTGATGCGCCGATCGACGTGGTCGCGGCTGCGGGCTCGGATGTGGACGTCGTGCTCGCTGTCCAGGGACCGGCGCTGCGTCCTGATGCTTCAGTTGAGATCAGTTCGGCCAATGTGGCTGCGGAGGGAGCTGTTGGATTTGACGGCGACGCGCTGGTCGTGCGGCGTCCGATTGCGCTTTCGCTGAATCAGCATGCGCTGGAGGCGATCGACCCGGACTGGCTTGCCGAAGCCACCGGCGGCTCGCTCAATGTGCGGGCCATGCCGACGATCGGCGTGTCCATTGCGGAGCTGCGCCTGCCGGTGAACGGAAGCTCGCTTGCAGCCCTGGCGGCACGAGCCTCGGTGGAGCTTGGCGCCATCGACGCCATCGTGCGTGTCGGCGAAGGGGACAGTGCGACGAGTCGGCACATCGCCACGCGTCCGGCGACGTTTTCACTGACTGCCGAAACGCTTGCGGGCGGCGTTGAGGCCGAGGGCGTGCTTTCCTTTCAGGTCAACGGCAAAGAAGGTGGAACGCTCACGCTCGATCTTGGCGCAGCCGATCTGCTCGATGCGGAAGGACAACTTCGAACGGATCAGTTGCCGGCATTGCGAGGTCGGGTCGCACTTGAAGGCGTTGATACCGCCGTCATCCAGCCCTTTGTTGCGGCTGCGCGGATCAACATGGCTCGAGAAGTCGGCGCAAAGCTCAGCTTTGGCATGGATCTCAAGCCGGAGTCTGGCCGCACTGTTCTGCACGGCTTGATCACATCGGAAAATGTGAACGGTGACATATACCTGGCGCTTGCCGGCACGCAACTGGTCAGCACCGAAATACCGACGCAACTGCGTGTTGGAACGCTCGGGCCTCTGGCGACGCGCATGTTCGATCGTGCCGGCGTGCGCGTGCGTGAGGGGGCATCGCTGAGCCTGATTGCTCAGCAAATCGGTGTGGATCTTGCGGGCCTTCTTGGCGGCGGCACACTCTCGCCAAGCGACATTGTCGCCGTTGCAGAAATTACGATTGGGCCGACGACCGGCGTTCTGATCGACGCCGATCGTGCGCGCGCATTCAGCATCGAGCAGGTTGCCACGGTGTTTCAGTTTTCCGGCCCGGCCCGCTCGGCGCAGGTCCGCCTAGCGACCGGGGGCACGATCGACAAGCGCCCCGCCGGCAGCGTTGTCGCAGAGTTTCGGCTGGACGAGTTCGTCGCGGCCGATGGCACGTGGACCTTTGGCATGCCCGCCGTCATTCGGGGTCGCGCCGAACTGACAGGCGTGGCAAGCGAGCTGCTCGAACCTTTCCTCACGCTCGAGGGCACAAGTGTCGAGCAACTCGTCGGCCCGGCTGTTGATCTGACGCTCGAAGCCATGCCCAGCGGCCAGGGTGAAACGCGCATCGCTCTCGAGCTGACAACCGAGCAGATGACCGGCGACGGTGCCATTCTGCTTCGCCCGGACATGCTCGTACTTGATGCGGCCGGATTCACGTTGACGCATGCGTCGCTTGGCCCGACGCTGGCATCCGTGCTTGGTTCCGGGCCGGAGGTGAGCATTCGGCCCCTCGGCGGTGTGGCGGAGGTCACGCTGCAACGGCTCATGCTCCCGCTCGATCGGGAAACTCGGGCGCCACGCATGGCGCAGCTCGACGCGGCTGCTCGTGTGTCCTTGCGCAACGTCTACCTGGATCGACCGGGTGTTTCCGATGCAGACCAGTTTGAGATTCGTCAACTGCTTGTCAAGCCGCGGCTCAAGCCTGGAGAGCCGGCCCGGTTCGAGGTCAACGCCGTGTGCTACAACCGGCGCGAGCAGTTTCGAGCCGATGGATCGATTGACGTGCCCGGATTGTCGGCAGCGCTTGCGGACGAAGGGAGCTTTGGGCTCACCTCGCTGCAGCCGGGCGGGCGCGTGACGATGCCGGAGCTGCCGCCCTCGCTTCTGGCCGAGGGGTTGAGGTATGCCAAACTCCAGGGAGTGGATGTCGATGCGCTTGCAGCCGATATTGCCGGCGAGAGCTTTGCCGTCGTCGCTGAAGTCAAGACGATCGAGAAGGCCATCCGGGCTTCGATCAAGGCGAGCGGGCAGCGATTGGACGTTGAGGGTGATATCGCGCTTGCCGGGCAACTCGAATCGGCTTCGATGCGCTCGGAAGTCCGGCTTTCACAGCCGAGCAGCGAGCAGATCGTCCGTGCCTTCCTGCCTGAAATGTCCGACGCGGTCGGGATCGTCGGTGCGACGGCGTTGCGTCTGGAAGGCACCGTTGCTGGTGGTGGCGCCGTCGAAGCGCGTGCGCAGATTCCGGTCATGACGCTTTCAGGTCTTGAGGAGGGCAACATCCGGGTGGCGCTCGATGCGAGCGTCAAGACGGCTCTGGCAACGCCGGCCGCGCCACAGCAACCGCTTTCGCTCCACTTTGAACTTGGTGTGCAGGACAAGAATCGCAATCCGCTTGCCTCTGCTGTTGGCGATCTGGGCACGACGCTCGGAGCTGCGGCAACGGTGCCACTCGAAGGGCACGTGCAGGCCAGGGGACTGCGCACTGCCTGGGCTGACAAGTTGCTTGGGAGCAAGGACCTCTATCAGGGCCTGCTTGGCGAATCGCTGGGCGTGACGGGCCGCGCGTCGATCGATCCGGCGGCGGGTGCGACATCGCTCGCGGTACAGATCGATGCGCCCACGATCAGAGGTGCGACCGAGATTGCTGCCACGGTCAAGTCAGGCGCGGTGACGCTTGACAAGCCCGTGACGTTCACATGGACGGGGGATCACGCGTGGCTTTCGCGTCGCCTGGTCGATGCGCTTGCGGACAAGGCACCGAGCATCGATGCGCCCATTCGCGCCGAGATCGACCTTCGCGCACTCAGCGTGCCGTCATCCACGCAGCGCGTGCCGGGCGTTGGGCTGGAGGTGGATGCGACGGTGCGCGTGCCGGCGGCCGATCTGACCATGCCGGACGGGCAGAGGCGTGCCTATCGCACGCTGCTGCTCTCGGCCAGGACCAATAGCTCGGGCACGGGCGTCGATGTGGTGCTGGGTGGGGATGTGCGTGTGGGCGAGGCCGATCCTGTGCGGGCGATTGATCTGAGCATTGCGGCGCGTCGACTCGTGGCTGCGGGAGTGCTGGATCTTGAGCAAGCCTTCATCAACGCCGACGGCTCGCTCACACACGTCCCAACATCGCTTATCGATGCCTTTGCCGGCACGGGCGGTCTGCTTGCCGATGTGCTCGGGCCCAACGTTGCGATCGAGCAGCTCAAGGTTCGTCGCGCCCCGCTCGATGGAGGTACGGTCGCGTTGACAGCCCGCAGCGACCAGGCGTCGGCGGTGATCGCAGGCACATTCAAGGCAGGGCCCGCGGGCACATATGTTGATGGCTCATTCGTTGTCGACGAGGGGAGCTATGTTGAGCTGACGCAGTTCCGAAAGTCTTATGTGGACAAGATTCTTGGCGTTGTACCCATTTTCGGCAACCTGGAGCGCGACCCCCAGTCCGATCGACCGACGCGCATCATCGTTCAGTCGATGAGCCTGCCCCTTTCGGGCAAGGTCGAACAGGTGGATTTCAAGCTGCTCGCAGATCTTGGCACAGTACGCTACGGACTGAGCGGCGTGCTCGAGACGGCGCTCAAGATGGCCGGGTTGCGATCGCTGGGTCAGCTGGGCGCCCGCATCCAGCCGTTCGATGTGAGTATGGCAGAGGGGGTCGTCCGCTACGATCGGCTCAAGGTTCCGCTCGGCGAGTTTGATTTCGATTCCAATGGGTCAATCAACCTGCTCACCAAGACCAAGGACCTGCTCATCCTCATGCCGGCGGGGCAGTTTGGAACCGAAGCGTTCGGCGTGCCGGGTCTGGCGCGTGACATGATCAATGGCTTGGTCAAGATCCCCATGAGCAATGCCGGGGCGTGGGCCAATATGCAATGGAAAGCTGACTTTTCCAAGGCTCAAGGCGAGCTGTTCAAGCCCGACAAGCTCCTTGATGAGGTGATTCGGCAAGGCATCGGCAACTTGCTGAACAAGGGTGGCGAAGGCTCGGGCGGCTAGGCATTCTGCAGCCGTGCTGCGTTCGGCTCGGTGCGATTCACTTGCCCACCCGGGCAACCTCTCCCCCCGGGGAGCGGGCGAGGATGTTCGCGAAGGTTGATTGTGCACGGACTCGTGCGCACGGATCGCGATGGTCTGCTCACAGGCTCAGAGCGTGACACTTGCTGCCTGCTGGTCGGCCAGGTAGCTTGACCGCACCAGGGGGCCGCTGAAGACGACCTTGAATCCCGCCTCGCGTCCAACGCGTTCATACTCGGCGAACTCGTCCGGATGCACCCAGCGATCGATGGGAAGGTGATTGAGCGTGGGTTGAAGGTATTGTCCGATCGTGATGATGTCGCAGGCTTCGGAGCGTCCGTCGATATGGACGCGCGTTTGCTCCTGCACGTCGTGCAGCAGTTCGAATACCTCGTCGCGCTTTTCGCCGATGCCGACCATGATGCCCGTCTTGGCGATGCGTCCCTGTGCCTTGACGCGTCGAAGCAGCTCCATGGAGCGCTCATATCGGGCGCTCGGCCGAACGGCCGGGTGGCAGCGACGGACGGTCTCGAGGTTGTGAGCGATGATGTTGGGCTCGGCGTCGATGACCATCTGCAAAGCGGCTTCGTCGCCTCGAAAGTCTCCGATGAGCACTTCGATGGAAAGGTCCGGGCAGGCGTCGCGGACGCGGACGATGGTCTCGGCCCAGATCGAGGCACCGCCGTCGGGAAGATCATCGCGATCGACGCTGGTGATGACGATGTGGCGAAGTCCGGTCCCACGAAGCGCCTCGGCCACGCGCCGCGGTTCATCATGGTCGGTCACGGGGGGCTTGCCCGTCTTGACGTTACAGAATCCGCACGCCCGCGTGCAGGTGTCGCCGAGGATCATGATCGTGGCGACGCCCCGGGCCCAGCACTCCCCCATATTGGGGCATGATGCTTCCTGACATACGGTGTGGAGCTGATTCTGGTCGATGATGGACTTGGTTGCCTTGAAGCCTTCACCCCCCGGTACGCGGGCTTTGAGCCATGGGGGTTTCTTTTTGATGACCAGTTGATGGGGTGTGGTGTTGTTGAGGATGCGATCGGACAAGCTGACTTTGGCATGCGAGCCGCGGATGGGTTGTCCGCCGAGGGGCTTGGGGTGCCGGGCGATGGTCCTGGAGACGGCTGCGGGCGAGGGCAGGATGGGCGTCGGTCTTTCCGTCATCGTGACACTGTAGGGGCTCATCGGCGTCATTCACGTTCGGCTCGACCCTGGGACTGATGCAGTTTTTGCGCGTTGCATTGATGCGGAGGGGGAGCGGGGCGCGAGCGAATCGGGATACTCAGCTGGAGGCGGCTGTGGGTCGATGGAGTGGGTGTTGAGAAGGACATCGCGCGAACCGGGGGGCTGGTTCGGGCGTTTGACAGTTGCGGTGGCGGTGCTACCGTGAGCGCGTTCTCACGTTTTTGGGGGTGGCGTGCCGATCCCGGTGGATCCTGAGAGCGCTTGAATCTGGCCTGGGTTTGTGCGGGCGTGTTTCGAGAAGGAGATGACGAGTGACCCAGTCTGACACGACGTCCAGGATGCGGGGAGGCGGGTTTGGCCTCTCTGGGTGTCGAGCGCTCCTTGCTGCGGCGGGGCTGGTGGTCCTGGGCGGATGCAGCAACTGGGATTCCTATCTGGATCCGAGCGTGGTGGGGCGCTGGGAGCACACGGCAACGAAGGTGCCGATTCTTGAGCGCATCGCCACGATTGAGGATGAGCCTGACCAGTATGTTGAGTATTCGGAGATACGCCCGAGCGATTTGATTCCCGAGGCCGAGCCGTACCGGCTTGGCGGCGGCGACACGCTGGTGATCACTGTGTATGACCTGATCATCCCCGGTCAGCCTCTGACTGAGCAGCGCACGATCGACCAGAACGGGTACATCGACTATCCGGTGCTGGGTCGGTTTTATGTGTCCGGGTTGACGGAGGATGAAGTGCGTGCGCTGATTGAGCAGCGCACGGCGGAGGGGTTTGTGCAAGACCCCCTGGTGTCGGTGTCGTTGCAGTCCCGTCGTCAGCAGGCGTTTCATCTATCGGGGAATGTGCGATCGCCGGGTCCGTATGCGATTCCGGCGTCGGACTATCGACTGCTCGAGGCGTTGATTGCAGCGGGAGGGATCGGGGAGTCGGCGCGTTATGTGCATGTGATTCGACAGGTGCCCTTGACGCGTGAAGCGGGGGGTGTGCGCGAGCCTGAGCGTCCGAAGCCGGACGAGCCCAAGACGCCGAGCGGTGAGGAACTGCTGGACATCATCGACGATTTGTCGGGCCGGGGTGCCGAGCCGTTGCCGACGCGTCCGGCGGAGAGGCTTGAATTGCCTTCGCAGCCGGAGGCAGACGAGCAGCCGGAAGCGCTGATTGATATTGATGAGCCGGTGTCGGCGATTGAGCGTGGGTCGGTCTCGTCGGAACAGGGTGTTTCGGGCGGTGGGACGCGATGGGTGTTTCTGAACGGCCAGTGGGTGCTGGGCGCCGGGCCGACGCGTCCTTCGCAGAGTGGTGCGATTGTCGAGGAGGAGGACTATCTGACGGTTGCGGGGCGTTTGATGACGCAGCGTGTGATCCGCGTGCCCGTCAAGCCGTTGATGGCAGGTGATGCCCGATACAACATTGTGGTTCGCCCGGGGGACATCATCCGGGTTCCGTTGCCGGAGGCGGGCAACATTTATATTGACGGGCAGATCAACCGTCCGGGCAGCTATCAGTTGCCGGCAGCGGGCCGACTGACGCTGACGCGAGCGGTCACGGCTGCGGGCGGGCTGGGAGGTCTTGCGATCCCTGAGCGTGTGGACCTGACACGGATCGTGGGCGAGGGGATGCAGGCGACGGTGATGCTGGACTATCGGGCGATTTCGGAGGGGACCCAGCCGGATATTTACCTCAAGCCTGATGACCGGATCAACATCGGGACCAACTTCTGGGCGTTCCCGCTTGCGGTGCTTCGCAACGGATTCAGAGTTTCGTATGGGTTCGGATTTCTGCTCGACCGGAATTTTGGCAATGACGTGTTCGGTCCGCCGCCGGTGAACAGAATCGGGAACTGACGGATCGGTGTGTGGGTCGATCCGGGCGAACATTGGTTGAGCCTGCTCGTATGAGCAGGAACAGGGAGGCGAAGAGGTGCGCGATCTGAGCGTTCGGATTTCGGACGGAAGGGTCGGGCCCGATGGGAGTGGGTTGAGGACGAATGGCAGATGGGCAGGGCAAGTCGATCGGTGCTGCGTCTCGATCTGAGGCGGTCGTTGCCGATGCGCGCATCGGACCGTTCACACCTGCCGGTCTGACGATCACGCTGGTGCTTGCAGCGGCGTTCGTCGGTCTGTTCTTTCGCTGGTTTTACAAGCAGGGGCGATTCAGCATCAACTTCATGGAAGACTGGGGTCACGCCTTTGTGATTCCCGGGATCAGTGCCTATTTGCTCTGGCGGCATCGAGAGGCACTTGCGAAGTTGAAGCCGGAGGTATTCTGGCCGGGTCTTGCGCCATTTCTGCTGGGCATCATCGCGTACTTTGCGGGGATCGTCACGATCAGCAACCACATGGTGCAGGGCTTTGCGATGATCCTCACTCTGTTCGGGCTTGTGCTCTTGATGCTCGGGCCGAGGGGCATGCGTTACTGCTTC
>RFGK01000132.1 GCA_003697045.1 Planctomycetota bacterium | reverse complement strand
GATGGGTAGGTAGGACCGCTCGGGGCGTCAGTCGCGCCCCAACGCGGCTTGAGGCTGAGCATCGGCTCGGCCACGGGCGGAATCAACGCTCCGGCTTCGATGTCGGAGCGTTGTTCATTTTGTCCCCTGCATCGGTGGGTCCGACTGCTCGGCCAGACGGGCCTCGCGCATGAGCGCCGCAAACGTTCCGAGGACCTCCGGTGAGTTCGGGTCGGCCCCCTCGCGCGGAACCAACTCGTGGTAGGTCCCGTCGGCTGCGAGCTCCCATGCCTGCGAACGGTCTTCGAGCATGATCTCGAGGATTCGCCACAGCCGACGCCGCGCGTCAAGATCCTGAACCGGGCAAACCGCTTCGACACGCGCCGAGAGGTTTCGATACATCCAGTCAGCACTGCCGATGCCGAACCATCCGTCAAGCGGATCGTCAGCCCCACGCCCAAAATAGAAGATACGCGAGTGTTCAAGGAATCGTCCGATAATCGAACGCACACGAATGTTCTCGCTCAACCCCGGTATCTGGGGACGCAAACAACAGAACCCGCGCACGATCAGGTCGATTTCTACGCCCGCTGCCGAAGCCTCGTAGAGCCGATCGGTGATCTGACGGTCCTCCAGGGCATTCATCTTCGCGATGATGCGCCCCTTTCGCCCCGACCGCGCCAGTTCGATTTCGTGATCGATCATCTCCAGGAAGCGCAAACGCATCTGCTCAGGTGCGACGATGAGCTTGTTGTAATGCTCCGGGCGCGCCCGGCCCGTGAGCACGTTGAACAGACTGACGACATCGGCGGTGATCTCCGGATCGGTTGTGAGCAGCCCGAGGTCGGTATACAGCTGGGCCGTCTTGGGGTGGTAGTTGCCGGTCCCCAGGTGGGCATAGCAGCGCAGCGCATCGCGCCCCTTGATTCCCTCTCGGCGCACAACAAGAGAGCACTTGCAGTGGGTCTTGAGCCCGACCACGCCGTAGGCAACATGTACGCCCGCACGCTCGAGTCTGCGCGCAAAGCGCACGTTCTTGTCCTCGTCAAAGCGAGCGCGCAGCTCGACCAGGCAGGCCACCTGCTTTCCTCGCTCGGCTGCTCGAATCAATGAATCGATGAACGGAGAATCGCGGCTCGTGCGATAGAGGGTCTGCTTGATCGCGAGCACGTCGGGGTCGCGGGCAGCCTCGGCGATGAACCGTTCGACCGACGCGCGAAACGACTCATAGGGATGGTGCAGCAGAATGTCGCGCTCTCGCATTCTTGCGAAGATGTCAACGCCCTCCCCTGCCAGCGCCGGGGGAACCACCGCAGTCCACTCCTCAACGCGAAGATCCGCCCGCGGCAGGTCTGCGATCTGAAACAGCGCCCTGTAATCCAGAGGGCCCTCGCGCTCGTACACCTCGGTTTCGGAAAGCCCCAGCTCCTCGGTGAGAAACGAGAGAATCTCGCGCGATGGTGACGGCGGCACCTCCACGCGCACCGCATTGGCAAACCGACGCATGCGCAACTGCGTTTCTACATGTTCAAGCAGGTCGTCCGCTTCTTCCGACTCAAGGGCCGTCACGGCGCTGCGCGTGACCCGAAAAATCATCACATCGTGCACGACCATCCCGGGGAACAGGTCGTCGAGGTTGTGCAGGATGATCTGCTCGAGGGGCACGAATGATCTGGTCTCGATCGCGTCGTCGAGAGGTACCAGCCGCGAGAGCATGTTGGGAATCTTGATGCGCGCAAACAGGCGCTCGTCAGTCCCCTCGCGCCCGACCATGACACCGATGTTTTCCGACAGATTCGAGATGAATGGAAACCGGTGCCCGGGATCCACCGCAAGCGGCGTGAGCACGGGATACACATTGGCGCGATACCAATCGTCGATCACCTCACGCTGGGCTTCGGCCAGATTGACATAGTCAATCACCTCGATGCCGGCATCGGCCAGCGCCGGACGCAGGTCCTCAGCCCAACACCGAGCCTGAACAGCCTGCATCTCGATGACGCGCTGGCGCAACACGGGAAGAATCGCAGCGGCGATGTGCGACTTGTCCGGGTCGGCCTTGGGCGACTGCACACGCTGGCGAAGCAACGCCATGCGCTTCATGAAGAACTCATCAAGGTTGGATGAGAAGATCGCCATGAACTTGACGCGTTCGAGCAACGGCTCACGCCGGTCAAGCGCCTGGGCAAGCACGCGCTGGTTGAAATCCAGCCACGACAGATCGCGATTGGGATAACGCGCGTCAATCGTCCCGGGAGGGGGCGCGGGCTCAGACGGGGTATGGTCATCAGATCGCATCATGGCCTGCGCTCCGGGCGATAGGTCGCCGTGCATCCCGGAGCTTCTTCGACGCTGACGGAGGCAATGTGCAGGCGGTCCGAGCTCAACGCCTTGCTCAACGCAAGCCGATCGGCAATGTGTCGCGCCACCAGCTCGGCGGTGGGATTCAAGCGATCAAAGGGTGTGATCTCGTTGAGAGAACGGTTGTGGAACGGCTGGCAGATTGCCCCAAGCGCTTCTTCGACCGCGTGGAAATCACAGAGCAATCCATCGTCGTCGAGGCTCTGGCCGGCCAGAGTGACGTGCACACGCCAGTCGTGCCCGTGTATCGGCTCGGCCTGGCCACCCAGGGTGATGGCGTGAGCTGCGGAGAAGGTGTGTTGGACCGTGACCTCATACATCGAGTCAGTATAGATGTTTGCCATCAAGGGCCGAACAATCCTGAACCGCCGATATCGGCGCGTGTCGAGGAGATGACATGTCTGATGCGCCTCTCATGCTTGGAGTTTCAGGGCTGCGCGGCATCGTCGGACGCAGCCTGACTCCCGATCTGACCGTCCGGTATTGCGGCTCGATCACGACCTGGCTCGGCGAAACCGTCGGACGCCAGCCGTTCGTTCTCATCGGGCGCGACGGACGGGCCGGGGGCGAGGCGGTTCAGGCGGCCGCGACGGCAGGCCTGCAGGCGGCGGGCGCCCGTGTGTGCGATCTGGGCGTACTCATGACACCGAGTGTGGGTGTGGCCACCGACATGCTCAGCGCCGATGCGGCGCTGATCATCACCGCCAGCCACAACCCCCAGGAGTGGAACGGGGTCAAGACGATCATTCGCCAACGCAGCTGGACCAATGCCGGGGATGAGGATGTTGACGCATGTGCGCCGTCGGCAACCGTCGCGGATGAAATCATCTCGCGATTCAAGGCCGGACGCATCACCTGGGCGTCGCCGGAAGACATCACCGATGTATGGCATGACTTTGAAGCACCGGAGGCTCATTGTCAGCGCGTCATTGAAGCGTGCGAGCGCCTTCTGGGGGTTGAGAACTACTGGGACGAAATCGCCCGGACCAACTCGGTCGGTCGAGTGGTGCTCGATTCGGTCAACGCGTCGAGTGCCGCTGCCGATGCCTTGTTCTTCGAGGACACCGTTTGCCGCGCGGTGCAGTTGCACGGCGAAGCGACGGGGCTGTTCCCTCATCCGCCCGAACCGACGCGGGAGAACCTCTCGCAGCGAGGCGGGTTGTGCGACGCAGTGCCGGGGCTTGGAGCCGATGTGGGCTTTGCACAGGACCCCGACGCGGACCGGCTCGCAATCGTGGACGAGAACGGACGATATGTGGGCGAGGAATACACCCTTGCGCTGGCAACCGAAGCCGTTCTGTCGGCGATGGGAGCCCGCGCACAGGGACAGGTGGTGTGCGCCAATTTGAGCACGAGTCGGATGATTGATGATGTTGCCGCCCGCCACGGGGCGCGAGTCATTCGCACGCCGGTCGGTGAAGCCAACGTCGTCGAGGCGATGAAGCAGCACGGTGCGGTCATCGGAGGCGAAGGAAACGGCGGCGTCATTTGGCCCGCGGTGACCTACGTGCGCGACTCGCTCTCGGCCATGGCGCTCGTGCTCGCACTGCGCGCCCGCGAGGGCAGAACAATCGGAGAACTGGTCGACGCGATGCCCCGTTATGCCATCCTCAAGCGCAAGGCGCCCCTGTCGCGCCGGGAAGACGCCCAGCCGACGATCAACCGCATCGCGGCTCACTTTTCAGGAAAGCGTGTGGACCTGCAAGATGGCGTGCGTGTTGATTTTGAAGATCGCTGGGTTCATGTGCGGGCGAGCAATACCGAGCCGATTCTCAGGCTCATCGCCGAAGCTCCGCAGGAAGAAGCAGCCGCCGAACTGCTCGAGCAAGTCTCATCCCTTGTGCATTAGCTCTTGCGCGAGGCGACGACGATATGCTTGGGCATGATGCTCCAGGACTTGCGCCTTGTCGTATTGTGTGCCCTTGTTGTGGGTTTGGCCGGGTGTTCTGCTTCACCGAGGCGTACTGCGCACACGCTTCCCGAGCGACCGCGCGAGGCTGTGCGCATCTTCGATCGCCAGGGCAACTCAACCGCCTGGGAGGTCATGCGCGGCGAAGTTTCCCAAGCCGACGTGATCGTGATCGGCGAATCTCACGGACACCCGCTCGGGCTTGAAGCCGCCGCGTGTCTGTGGGATGACATTCTCGAAACCGAGCCGGACGCGGCGCTTCTGCTCGAGTTCTTCGAGCGCGATGAACAGGTCGCGCTCGATGACTATCTGACCGGTGTCACCGACGAAGAGGAGTTTCGCAAGGCGAGCGGGCGTACCAGTGGCAACTACCCACCGGGACATGAGCGCATGGTTGAGGCGGCCAAGACGTTTGGTCGACCCGTCATCGCCGCCAACGCACCACGGCGCTATGTGCAGCGCACCACATCGGAAGGATACGAAAAACTGGACGAGCTGGGGCCCGAACAGAAGCGCCTGTTCGTTGTGCCGGACCAGCTGGTCGAGGGTCGATACCGGGACGACTTCTTTGAACTCATGTCGGGCGGACACGGCGAAGATGGAGGACTTCCCGAGGAGATGATCGAGAAGTTCTACCGATCGCAGCAGATGTGGGACGCCACAATGGCCGACTCGGTCGTGCGGGCCGTGCGTGAAGGGTATCGGCCGGTCGTGCTGGTGGTCGGACGCTTTCACTCCGATCTTGACGGGGGGACGATCCAGATGATTCGTCGCCAACAGCCCGACCTGACCATTCGCACGCTCAGCATGGTTGCAACCGACGCCGAGACGATTGATGAAGAAGATGTCGGGCGTGCCGACTTCGTGCTGTACGTCGGAGCGGCTCCAGAAAATTGACAGCAAAGCTGCCGCCGGATCAGAAACGTGCAACCTGATGCACAACTGACTGCCTCGCCGTTCGGCTCACGCCCCGGCGTGCTCAGGACGGGGGAGCGGTTCGTCAAACTCGTCGCCCCGAAACAGCGAGCCGAGATAGACCCGCTTGACCAGCTCGTCGTTGATCAGCTCCCGGGGCGTCCCCTGGGCGAGCACTTTGCCTGAATCGATGATGTATGCGCGATCGCACACCCGCAGCGTCTGCTGCACGTTGTGGTCGGTGATCAGAAACGCGATACCTTGATCGCACAGGCGGCGGAGTTCGGCCTGGAGTTCTTCTACTGCGATCGGATCAACGCCACTGAACGGCTCATCGAGCAGGATCAGCCGCGGATCAGTCACGAGCGAGCGGGCGATTTCGAGCTTTCGCCGCTCTCCGCCCGAACAGGTGCGGGCGAGGTGCTTTGCCTTGTGGGTCAGGCCGAACCGGGCGAGCAGCTCGCCGGCCCTGCGCTTGCGCTCCTTGCGTGAGAGGTTGCGCGTCTCGAGAATCGCCAGCAGGTTCTGCTCGCAGGTCAGGCGCTGAAAGACGCTGGGCTCCTGGCTGAGGTAGCCCATCCCGAGTCGTGCATGCCGATACATGGGCTGGCCGGTGACATCGCGCCCGTCAAAGACCACGCGTCCGTCGTCCGCTTCGATCATGCCGATGGTCATGCGAAAGCTGGTCGTCTTGCCAGCGCCGTTGCGTCCGAGCAGCCCGACGATCTCGGCCTTCTCTACGGCCAGCGAGACGCCGTCCACGACGGTCCGCCCGGCAAAGCTCTTGCGCAGGTTGGTCGCCTCGAGCAGCGGCATGACAGGAGTTTAGGAACAACCGGCCTGATCTACGAGCCCCACGCTCTTTTTGAGCCCACAATCAAACAGCCGGGCACACGAAACTACTCCGGTCCTCCTTCTACAGAAACCGGATGGTCATGGGATACCGGTAATACTCCCCGCGGTTGGCAGAACGCGAGGCGGCGATCATGCCGACGATGCCGAGCACAAATGGAAGAAACACGCTGATGATGACCAGCGGGAAGGCGACGCCGCAGGTGACCGCAGTGAGGATTCCCGCAATCACGGGCAGCACAATCGAGTAGATCATGAGCGTGATGTGGAAGTTGAGCGTCTCGCGGCCGTGATCGTCAATGAACCGCGACTCCTCCTTTTTGATCAACCACATGATCAGCGGCGCGATGAACATCACGAAGGGTGCCACCAGGTACCCCAGCAGCGTGAGGTGCAGGAGCGTTGCATACGTTCGCTCGTCGCTGGACACATCGGGCTCCACCGCCCGCCCGCGCTCGTTGACTGGATAGGGGCTTTGGCTCATGGTCTGAAGACCTCCGACAGGATCATACTGGGATTGTGCCCGACCCGGTTTCAGCAGGATCGCTTCTGCACTCGTCAGAGCGGCTTGAGACTCTCAGTAAGCTCCTTCGACCAGGCTGCAAACGCCCGGGCACCCGATTTGAGGGCAAGCCTTGCCAACTTCTTCTGCCGATGCCGAGACTGTTCGGTCGCGGATCATCACAGTCGTTGTGAGAAAAAGACCTGTATCGAACCGGTCAATCCGGGATCTTCTCAAGCTCGGCCTGAACGCGCTCGACGAGTCGGCCCACGGTCCTCGGACCAAAATCGAACTCGATCCCGGCTGCAGCAAAAAGTTCGGGCAACGGCTGCGAACCACCGAGGCGCATCGCCTGCTTGTATGCGTCGATGGCGACCGACTCACCCTCTTCGAGCGAGCGAAGCCAGAGTTGCAATGCGCCCACCTGGGCGATGCCGTACTCGATGTAATAGAAAGGTGCTCCGAACAGATGTCCCTGACGTTGCCACACGTGTGTGCGCACATCTTTGAGTCCATCCCATGACACGCGGTGCCCCCGATGCCCGAAACGGTGTTCAAGCTCGAGCCAGTGCTCGGCCCGATCGGTGCGCGTGTGCTTCGGGTGGGCATACACCCAGAGCTGAAAGGCATCGATCGTCGCAATCCAGGGGAGCAGCCCGATCGCGCCTTCGAGCTGTTTGCGCTTCGCTCGTGCGAGATCGTCATCGCTGGGGTAGAACTCATCCCAATAGGGCATGGTCAACAACTCCATCGACATCGAAGCAACTTCGCAAAACTCCAGCGGCGCATGGCGATAGTGCAGCAGTGGTTCATCACGACACAGCATCGAATGAAACGCATGCCCCGCTTCGTGAATCATCGTCTCCACGTCGCCGTGCAAACCCGCGGCATTCATGAAAATGAACGGCTCGCGGATCTTGTCGCGCATGTATTGATACCCGCCGGGCGCCTTGCCCCGGCGACTGTCCAGATCAAGACAGGCCCCGCCGGCTGCCCCCTGCGTGTTGCCGCCGTCGCCGAGCCTGGCAAACATCTCTCCAAGCTCCGGATCGAGCCGGTTGAAGACGCGACGCGTCTTTTCGACCAGCTCGCGCCCGTCGGCAAACGGCTGCAGCGGCGGGCGACCCTTCGGATCGACCGAGAGATCCCACGGAAACAGCGTGTCGACACCGAGTTGCGCCTTTCTGCGCTCGTCAAGCATCCGACAAAACGGCATGACCTCGCGCTCGCACGCCTCGTGAAAGGCCCGACAGTGATCCGGCGTGTAGTCAAACCTCAACTTGCCCTTGAAGGCATATTCAATGAAACTGGAAAGCCCGGCGTTGTGCGCAAGCTGGTCGCGCTTTTCGATCATCGCGTCATACAAGGCGCTGATGCGATCCGCATCGGCCATCCGTCGCGCACACACGGCCTTGTACGCCGCCTCGCGCACGCTGCGATCGGTCGACTCCTGGTATTTGCCCATCTGCGGCAGCGTGCGCTGCTCGCCATCAAACTCCACAAGCATCGCGCCGGTAATCTGCTGATACTCCTGGCTGAGCTTCTCAAGCTCGGTCTGGATCGGCACGTTCTCTTCGCGGAACAGCTCGACCGATACGGCCGTGTCGCGGTGGATCACGAGATAGCGACCCTGGTCAAACCCGAACTTCGAAGTCAGCGCTGCCTGCTTCTTGTCCAGCTCGAAACTCATCGGCTTGAGCTTCGGCGATACCTGCTCGATGTAGTTGACATACGCCCTCTGCGCCTCAGCATTTTCCGTATCGCAGGTCATGTTGATGTAGAGGTTGGCCTCTCCTTCGCTGCAGGCTGCGTCGATTTCAGACCGATCGACCAGCCACTGCTCCAGCTGTTCGGCCGAAGTGACTTGCCGCGAGAGAAGTTCGGAAAGTCGTGGCTCGATCTGGTCCCAGCAGGTGGCATCAAACGGCTCCATGGCG
The DNA here is from genome assembly GCA_003697045.1 of Planctomycetota bacterium. GTDB lineage: Bacteria > Planctomycetota > Phycisphaerae > Phycisphaerales > UBA1924 > J022. The sequence continues at coordinate 2,687 of RFGK01000132.1, read as the reverse complement.
ACAGGCGATGGCTGCATCACGACTCCTTCCTGGTTGACCGAGTCTCCCCGGTCGGCGATGGTAGGGCATGCGTTTCGGTGCTGACAAAAAAAACAGACCCCGGCATGGTGAACCGGGGCCTGCAAAAGAAGCGCCTGCGGACGGTGTCAGTCCTTGAGCAGATTGGCCAGATACTCCTCTTCCGGTTCCAGCCAGTCCTTCTCCCACTGCTCGATTTCCATGTTCCACATGAGCAGCGCGAAGTTCGGATTGTTGCGGACCATCGCCTCGATGCGGCGCAGGTGCTTGCGGGCGATGCCTACGAATCGCGGGCGGAGATCGCCCTGCGCGCTTTCAGCTGCAGCACGCGCCTGGCCGTAGTTGGCAAAGTACTCGCGCGTGCGCTCTTCATCGTTGGTCACGCGCTCGCGGTACTTGAGCATCACGTCCTCTGCCTTGCAGATCGGATAGGTGAACCCCGGACGAAGCTCTCCGACCCAGTCGATCTCCTGGTATCCCAGCAGCCGGGTCAACTCATCCAGGTTTGCCGCGGTGCCTTTCGAGAACTTGAACTTCTCGGCCTGCGGGGCTGTGAATGTCAGAATCTTGTCGCCGCTGTTGACCAGATACTCACCCTCTTCGGTCTGATACCAGGTCACCTCACCCGTGCGCTCGTCGATCGTGCAGGAGAGCGGCTCATTGATCTGCATGGCACGCATGATCTGCGGGTCATAGCCGCCGCGTGCTGAGATCTTCTCCATCATGTACAGCACTTCCTCAAGCCCGCGCCCGGAGACGGCCTGAAGAGCGCCAAACCACCCGGTGCACGCGCCATAGTTGCCATCGGGGAGGAAGTAGATTTCCTCGATGCAGTGCGCGGTCATCGCGGCTGCCGAAATCGCCGAGTCAATCCAGGCCACCGTGCGGAAGCGCGGCTTGTACTCCTCATGAATCACATCCGAGAGCTTTTGAATCTCAAGCAACAATCCACCGCCCGAGTCGATCCGGAAGACCACGATGCCGGTGCCGTCGTCTCCGATCTCCTTCTCGAGAATCGGAATGATGTCTTTGAGCGTCTTGGCTGCCATCTGGATGCCGACCGTGCCTTCCAGACTGATCACCGCACCGCGCGGGACGCCGGCACGACGAGGCTTGGGATCCGCACTGGCCGGCCGGGTCTCGGATGCAACCTCAACCGGCGCCGATGTGCGCTCAATCGACTTGATGTTGTCGCCCAGGATGAACTGGATCGTCTCGATTCCGCCGATGGACGTCTTGATCCATACCGAGCCATCGACTTCGCGCTGAATCTCGCCTTCGACCTTGCTGCCGTCCTTGAGATACACGACGTCGGCAAACGAGAGATGGGTGCTGATCGCCAGCACAACTGCTGCAATGACGCCCGCAAGTCGCGTCAACATGTTCTTGAGTCTCATGGTCTTTCCCCTGCTTTCTGTGAAACGGGCCTACGGACGGTCGGCGATCTGCTGGAGCCGAATGCTCTCGATCATGACGCGGAGCTGGTCCACCGGAGGCACGCCGATGCGGCTCCACTGAAGCGACTCCTCATACCGCTCGGTGAGCGCGATGATCTTCTTGAGAATATTGATCTGGGCACCGCGAGCGCGCTTGCGCTCGTTGTAGTCGCCCTGAACCTGGATCTCATTGAACTCGCGGAACATCTTGGGAATCTCGCGTTCAAGCCGGTCGATCGTGTCTGACCATCGCGACAGAATCCGCTCGGGCTTGTCGTCGATCAACTCATAGTTGTCCAGAATGCCCAGGTAGAACATGATGTCTTCGATCGAGTCGGCCGTGCCCTTCGACACGCCGAGCTTCTGGGCAAGTTCGGCCCTGAGTGTCAGCACGTCGTTGCCCTCGCCGCGAACGAGCTGAACATCCGTGTCGGCGTTTTCACCCTCGCCGTCATCAGTCAAAAGCTCGGCACCAGGCACCGGCTCGGTGTGATAGACCGGGCGTCCGCCTTCCATCGTGTAATACAGCACATACGAACGCCACGTCATCGCTTCGATCAGCCGTTCGTCGTACCCGTTGGGAATGGCAATGCTCTTTGCCCAGGCAAGACGCAGCGACTTCTGCTTGTCGCGAACGACTTCATCACCGACGCCCTCGAACATATCGCCCAGATCGCCGATGCCCCCCATGCGCCCGTCGCTGGCAAAGTAGATGTTGGGTGAGAAGAAGGGGATGAACGCGGCACCGCCCATCGCGTTCTTCACCCACATGATCACCTCAGGCGGATGATCCCAGTGCACTTGCAGGTTCTGACGAAGGATCGGCTCAAGATTCTTGGCGATCATCAACTCGTCGAACCGGCCCTGTTCCTCGTTGAAGCGCCACCGGTTATCGATCTCGATGAGCAGATAGTCCACACCGAGCGGCTTGGCCGCATCAACCGCCTGCGAAAGAGGCGTCACGTTGAAGTCGCGCCCAAACCAGCCGTCCAGCTTGATGTGGTAGACGAGTTTGCGATCCGCAGCTGCAGATTCATCCGGCTGCTCGCTCTGAGGCGCAACTTCAGGCTCATCCGCTTCGATGCTCTCGCCCGAGCCCCGGATGACCGAGAGGATCTCGCTCTTTTGAAACACCGTGGGCACGGCGCTGCGAATCGTGCCGACCACGACGAAGATGGAGACCGTCTCGTCCGTCTCCTCGTCCAGAATGCCCTTCACGATTCGACCGTCGCG
>RFGK01000131.1 GCA_003697045.1 Planctomycetota bacterium | reverse complement strand
CTGGGATGCGCCCGTTGGCGGCAACCAGGTGGCCACGACGGTAGCGCTGAGCAACGTGGTCGTGACCGACGGCGTGTTCACCGTCGAGCTCGACTTCGGTCTTGCTGCCTTTGCGGGCGACGGGCGCTGGGTCGAGATCGCCGTCTCGAGCGATGGAGTGAACTTCACCACGCTTTCGCCGCGGCAAAAAGTCAGCGCAGCGCCCTATGCGCTGTTTGCACTCTCCGGCAACGAAGGTCCGCAGGGTCCTCCCGGCCCGGAAGGTCCAGCCGGTCCTGAGGGTCCCGAAGGTCCGCAGGGACCGCAAGGCCCACAGGGACCGCAAGGCCCACAAGGGCCGCAAGGCCCCCAAGGTCCGCAGGGTGAACAAGGCCCGCCCGGCACCACAAGCTGGCTCGGGCTGACCGACATCCCCCTCGACTTCGCAGACAATGTGGACAACGACACGACGTATTCGGCCGGTACCGGCCTCGCCCTGAACGGCACCCAGTTCGCAATCGCCGACAACGGTGTGGGACCGTCGCAGCTCCAGCTCAACCACCTCTCGCTGGAGCGCGTCTCGGGCGGCGCGATCTCACGCGATGCACCGGGAAACATCTTTTTCAGTGACTTCACCAGCCTGGCCATCCGCGGCGGCGGGGCGCTGCCATCGAGCACGCTCCATGTGTTCAGCGGGGGCGACGTGTCACCCGCGGGCCCCGGCGGGTTCCTCGTCCTCGGCAACACCGCCGGTCGCAACGTCGCGTTCGACGACAACGAGATCATGGCGCGGAGCAACGGCGTCGTGGCCACGCTGAGCCTCAACGTCGAGGGAGGCGACGTCATCCTCGGGAAAGCGGACGCCCCGGGAAAGGTCGGGGTCGGCCTGTCCAACCCGAGCGACCGGCTCCACGTGTCCGCCCCGGCGGGCGAGTCGGCGTTCCGCGTCCAGGCGGGCGGCACCACACGCATCCGCGTCAACACCAACGGGGGCGTCTCGCTGGGCGCCAACAACACGTCGGTCCCGGGAGGAAGCGTCTTCATCCAGGGGGATCTGGGGCTGGGAGACCCGACGCCCGACACGCGCCTCCACCTCGTGGCCAATACATCCAATGACGGCGTGCGTGTCAGCGACCCGGTCAACACCTCCACCCACGCCACACTGTCGCCGGCCAAAATGCGGTTCTCCGACTCGGGGCTCCTCGACGCGGGCGCCTCACTGACCCTCGACAGCGGGGCCGACCTGACGGTCCAGGCCGGCCAGGAACTGTTCGCCACCGGGGCCGCCGGGGCCGAGCTGTCGTCGACCAACGGGAACGTCCTGGTGACATCCCCGGCACTTGTCGGGATCAGCGGCAGCAATGAAGTCCAGATCGACTCGAGCAATATCGTCGACATCAACGGCGCGAATGTCGTCGATATCGACGCGGGCGCGAGCGTCCAGATCGAAGGGGCGACGTTCACCGGAAACGACGCCACGATCGCGGACGACCTGACCGTCGACAACGACCTCATCGTGCTCTCGCAGATCACGGTGGGCGGGTCCGAGGCCTTCACTTTCGCAATCAACTGTTACGGCGACGCAGGCAAGCCCGGCGGCGGACTCTGGTCGGTCTTCTCCGATCAACGTCTCAAGCAACACATCCAGCCTCTCGATGGCGTGCTCGATCACCTGCTCGGACTCGAAGGCGTGACCTTCGAATACAAGGACCCGGACCACTTCTCCTACGTCCCCGGCACACAACGCGGCTGGATTGCCCAGCAGGTGCAAACTGTCTTCCCCGACTGGGTGAGCGAGGGCCCGGACGGCTACCTGTACGTCACGCCGCGCGGGTATGAAGCACTGGTCGTCGAGGCGATGCGCGAGCTGCGTGAAGAAAAGGACGAAGACGTTGCACGCCTGCGTTCACGCATCACGACTCTCGAGCAGGAAAACGCCGAACTGCGCGCCAGGCTCGAGCGGCTCGAGATGCTGCTCAATGTGTCCGACTGACCGGACAAGGTCTTGCGCAAGATCCGGGGCTAGAGCTTTCGGTCGAGCAGGCGGTAACTGACCGCCTCGCTGACGTGCACCGCGGTGATTGTGTCGGCATCGTCCAGGTCGGCAATCGTTCGTGATACGCGACGGATCTTGTCATACGCCCGTGCCGAAAGCCCCAGCTCGGTGATGGCCGAACCCAGCAGCGACTCGGCCTGCGCATCCAGCGGCGCGAGCGTGTCCAGTTGTTTTCCGCTGAGGCGTGCGTTCGGCGTGGTCGGCCCCTGACGCTCTGTCTGGCGCGCACGGGCAGCAGCCACCTGATTGCGCATCGTGGCGGTGCTTGTGCCGACGGGCGCACTTCGCAGCTCCTTGTAGGGGACAGCCGGTGCTTCGATATGAATGTCGATTCGATCCAGGACCGGGCCACTGATGCGCGAAAGGTAGCGTTCCATCTCGCGCTGACCGACCTGTCCGGGCGAAATATCGCCCTTTGGCGTTGGATTCATCGCGGCCACGAGCATGAAACTTGCTGGAAACTGCAATGTGCTGTTGGCACGCGCAATTGTGACGACATGATCTTCGAGAGGCTGGCGAAGCGTCTCGAGAACGCTGCGCGGAAACTCGGGCAGTTCGTCCAGAAACAGCACGCCGCGATGGGCAAGTGAAATCTCTCCTGCCTTTGGTACGGCGCCCCCACCCACGATCGCCGGCGACGAGGCGGTGTGGTGCGGCGTGCGCACCGGGCGCTGCGTGACCAGCCCCCGACCGGGACCAAGCAACCCCGCAGCCGAATAGATGCGGGTGATTTCCAGCGCCTCGTCCGGAGTGAGCGGCGGCAGAATGCCCGGAAGCGCCTTGGCCATCATCGTCTTGCCTGTCCCCGCAGGACCCAGCATCACCAGGTTGTGCCCGCCCGCTGCCGCCACGACAATCGCGCGCTTGACCGACTCCTGCCCGCGCACTTCTGCAAAATCAATCTCGGGCCTGGCCTGCTCGAGCATGGATAGCACGTCAGGCGCGGGAAACGGCTCGGCGTCCAGTTCGCCCTGCAACAACCCCACCAACTCCGTGATTGTGCGCACGCCGAAGACGTTGACATCCGTCACGACCGCAGCCTCGGCGGCATTCTCGGCCGGGACGATAAGCGATTCGAAGCGCTTCTCACGCGCCAGCAATGCCGCTGCGATGCACCCACGCACCGGCCGAACCCGTCCATCAAGGGCAAGCTCTCCTGCCACCAGCGTGCGGCGTCCATTCAGAAGCCCCGAGCCCGGACGCACAACCCCCTGCACCGACAACAGCCCCAACGCAATGGGCAGATCGTACATCGGCCCTTCCTTGCGCACGTCGGCCGGGGCAAGGTTGATCAGCGTTCGACCCACCGGAAAGGCATACCCCGAGTTCATCAACGCCGAGCGCACTCGTTCGAGCGATTCCTTGACCGCCGCGTCAGGCAGCCCGACGAGGATCTGCCTGTCGATGTCGGCAGGATCAAGATCGACTTCGATCTCGCACGACGAGGCGTCGATGCCGGAGAGCAGGAAACTCTGGACTCGGGCGATCATGGGGGAAAGCATACCCGAACGAAGCTCGATCAGAAAGTCGGGTCCCAAGATCATCGCTGGGCGCATCGATCTTCAATGCCCGATGATCAAGGATGAGCCAGGAAGGGTGTGCCCATGATCACAGGACGTTCGATCATCGCCGGCAAACACGTGCCGAAGAACGCCGAGCACGGGACGTTCCGCGCATTCGATCCGGCACGCGGGGTCGAGATCGAGCGCGACTTTCAACCCGCAGGTGATGCGGAGGTGGATGCGGCTGCCGTCGCAGCATGGTCGGCCTTTGCCCCGTTTCGAGCGCTCGAACCCGGCCGGCGGGCAGCGCTGCTCGAAGACATCGCCGCGCGGCTCAGTGCGCTCGGACAGGAGCTGGTTGACGTCTGCTCGGCCGAAACCGGACTGACCACGACGCGCATCATCTCGGAGCGCGAGCGGGCAGTGGGCGTGTTTCGCATGTTCGCCCGTGAGGTTCGCGATGGCTCGTGGTGTCGGGCGTGCATCGAATCGGGTGATTCGTCCCGCAAGCCCACGCCCAGGCCGGATCTGCGGCGGATGCTCCGTCCGCTCGGTCCGGTCGCAGTTTTTGGGGCGAGCAACTTCCCACTGGCATACAGCACGGCCGGGGGAGACACGGCCTCGGCGCTTGCTGCCGGCTGTCCGGTCGTCGTCAAGGGTCATCCCCTGCATCCGGGCACCGGCGAGTTGGTTGCAAACGCCATTGCCGAAGCGATCGCCGAAGCCGGGCTCCACGCCGGCACGTTCAGTTTCCTTCATTCCGGCGGCCCGCGTGAGCGGGAGATCGGGGCACGCCTGGTCAAGAACCCGTGCATTCAGGCGGTGGGTTTCACCGGCTCGCTGGCCGGGGGCACAGCCATCGCGGAGATGGGGCGCGATCGCCCCAGCCCCATCCCCGTCTACGCGGAAATGGGATCGACCAACCCGGTATTCGTGCTTCCCGATGCCGCCGAGACCAAGGGTCAGGCAATCGCCGAAAGGCTCGTCGCGTCGGTCACCAACGCCTGCGGGCAGATGTGTACCTGCCCGGGGCTGATCTTCGCGATCAAGAGCCCCAGGCTCGAACCGTTCGAGCGAACGTTGATCGACGGCATCGACCGCGTCGGCGCCCAGGTGATGCTCTCTCCTGCCATCCTGGACCGGTACGAACGCGGGCTGGAGCAATCGCGCGAAATCGAAGGCGTGGAACAGCGAGCCGGCTCACTCGGCAAGCGCGCCAGCGTCGGCGACGGGCCGAGACCGGTCAAGGGAGTTGCTGCGGTTTTGCGCACGACCGCGTCGGTATTTCTCAAGCACCCGGTCCTGCGCGAGGAGATCTTTGGGCCCTCGACGATCCTTGTAATCTGCGCCAACGAAAACGAACTCAAGCAGTGTGCCTCGTCGATCGTGGGGAGTCTGACCGGATCAATCTTTGCAACTCCGTATGACGGGGCGCTGGCAGGGCAAATGCAGTCCATCCTCGAAACGCGCGTCGGGCGCCTGGTGTACAACGGCGTGCCCACCGGCGTCGAAGTGAATGCGGCCATGGTCCACGGCGGTCCATTCCCGGCGACGACCGCTCCGCATACCACCGCACAGGGTGTGCTCGCGATGGAACGCTGGTGCCGAATCATCTGCTATCAGAACACGCCCGATGCACTGCTTCCCCCGGAGCTGCGCGACGCCAATCCACTCGGGATCGAGCGCATGATCGACGGCGTGCGCACATCTCAGGCGTTCTCACGCAAGACGCGTGCAATCGAGCAATGATGCGGATACGCTCGGACGGACGGTTCCGTTCGACGGAAAGACTGACGCGGGGAGATCGATGGCTCGGAAGTCGAGCAAAAAGAAAGAACCAGCGACGGAGCGGCGCGCTCTCAAAGTCGCCCTTTGGCTTGTCCTCGCAGCCGCGTGGTGCTTTGTTGCCGTCAGCACCATCAGCTTCGACCCGGCGGACTGGCCGAGCCATGCGGCATGGCCTCAGAACAAACCGTCGGCCAACTGGTGCGGCCCGGTCGGCGCCGCAACCGCCTACACGCTCTTTCGACTGCTGGGATGGGCACTCATCGTCCCGCTCGCTTCGGCCGGCCTGGCGCTGGCGTACATCGGTTGGAAGCGTTCGCTCAACCATCCGCTGGTGCGCGGGCTTGGTGTGGGGCTCCTGACTCTGGGGCTGGCAGGGATTCTCGCTGCGATGGCTCCGGACGCAGGACCACTGCCCGCACTTTCGGGAGGAACCGTCGGGCTGTTTATCGCCGATGCGGTGATGATCCCACGCTTCAGCGTCGGGGGAACGATGCTGTGGATGGCGCTGGTCTGTGCGATCGGTCTTATCGTCGCGGCCGATCGACTCGTCCTTGCACTTCCGGCAATGATCTGGCGTGCGCTCGTCCCGGCGGTGCGAGGGACCCGGGCGGTGGCGCAAACGGCCGGTGGGGCCACCGCAGCAACATCAAGAGGACTTCTCGAGCGCCTGCGCGACAAGCTCAGCCGAAAAGGCCGGACCCGGCTCGTGCGCATCGACGATCTTGAAGAACCCGTCGAAGTCGAGGTCAAGCCTGCCCGTCGGCCTGCAAGGCCCACCTCCCCAGAATCGGCCGAGCGCAAGCCGGACATGCCTGCGACGACGGACAGTGTTGACGACGACGAGTCCGACGACGAGTTGCCCGGTGCGCCCCAGGTCTTTGACCGCGACAAGCTGCGCGAAAAAGTCGCAGCCTTGAACGTCCGCTTCGCCGGTGCCGCCAAATCCGTTGCGACCGAAGCCGACTTGCAGGAGTTTCAAAACGCCGTCGAGCTGGAAGGCTATCAGTTCCCCGGGCTTGATCTGCTGGAAGACCCGGAGGAGGACTTCAACTCGGCGTTGGAAACTCTGGTGCGCCAACAGGCGGAAAGCCTGGAAGAGGCGCTTCAGGAATACCGCATCAACGGCGAAGTCGTCGATATCGAATCGGGCCCGGTCATCACGCTCTTTCACGTTCGCCTTGCGCCCGGGACGAAGGTCAGCCAGCTCAACGCCGTGTCGAGCGATCTTGCCAGATTGCTCAAGGCCGTGAACATCCGCATCGTGCCCAACATCGAAGGGCGGGACACGGTGGGCATCGAGGTCCCCAACCTGACGAAGGAGAAGGTGCGGCTCAAGGAGCTGATGAGCAACCGGGAGCGTTTTGCGAACATGAAGCTCCCGATGTTCCTCGGCAAGGACGCCGCCGGCGATCCGCTGATCGGCGACCTGACCAGGATGCCGCACATGCTCATCGCGGGCACGACCGGCTCGGGCAAGAGCGTGTGCATGAACGCCATCATCATGTCG
>RFGK01000130.1 GCA_003697045.1 Planctomycetota bacterium | reverse complement strand
GCATCAACAAACGCCTGACGTCCGGTAAAGAAGGGATGGGAACCCGACCAGACTTCAACGTGCAGTTCCGGCACGGTCGCTCCGACCGTCATGACAACCTCGCCGTTGTGGTAGACCTTGCACGAGGGGTAGAAGGTGGGGTGCGTGTCCTTTTTCATGACGCCGTCTCCAGAAAACGCCCGAATCCAGGCGAAGGCAAGGGTAGGCCACGGAGCATGCACGGACAAGCCGAACGGGCGGACTCGATTTTGCCTGATACCGAAACAGGGGACAAGACGATCCAGTCTGATACTCAGCGCGACGTGAGGCCGATCACCAAACTCGGCGCTCGAAAGGGTCGATACAGGATCGCAGTATCCAGCATTTGGGAGTCAGACGATGAGAGGATCGCGCCCGCACCTGACCGGCGTCGAGCGAACGTTCGACGAAGATGAGATCATTGTCAGCAAGACCGACGTCAAGGGTCGCATCACCTATGCCAATCGCGTCTTCCTGCGTGTATCGCAATACACGGAGGAGGAACTCATCGGGCGCGCGCACAACATTATTCGGCATCCCGACATGCCTCGATGTGTGTTCAAGTATCTGTGGGACACGATCCAGGCTGGCGATGAGGTGTTCGCATACGTGCTCAACCGCTGCAAGAGCGGCGATCACTACTGGGTCTTTGCGCACGTGACACCGACGTTCAACGAGCGTGGTCAAATCGTGGGATATCACTCGAACCGGCGTGTTCCGTCACGGTCGGCCATCGAGAAGATCAAGCCGATCTATGACCTTCTCCTGCGAGAGGAGCAGAAGCACAGCACGCCTCGGGAGCAATGGCAGGCGAGTCTGCCACTGCTGGTGGACTATCTCAATCAGGCCAAGATGTCGTACGAGGAGTTCGTGTTCACCCTCGTGTGAGGGGGGAGACTGACATGCACGACGAGACGAACGCGAAATGGAGCGGCGAGCCGGGCGGGAGTGAAAGCCCGAACCCGGACTTGGCCGAGATGACAACGTGGATTGATGAGGCGGTGCGTGTGTGCGCAGCTGCAGCCAGGGGCGATCTTGAAGCTCGCGTGCTCAATGCCGATCACGCCGGGCCGAAGCTGGCCGAGCTGCTCCACGGGATCAACCACCTGCTGGACATGACGGATGCGTTCATCCGCGAAGCGACGGCATCGCTGGAATACGCAGGAAAAGGCAAGTTCTTCCGTCGCGTCCTTCCCGCGGGGATGCTTGGGTCATTCAAGCGGGCCTCGGAGAGCATCAACGCCGCGACCAGGGAAATGGACGAACGATCCAAGGCACTGAAGGAGGCACAGGCTCGCCGCATGGAGCTGGAGGAAGATTTCATTACGGCGCGCGAGGTGACGGAGAAGCTGGCGCACGCCACGTCGGAAATCCGCAACATGTCATCGGCGATCGAACGCATCGCCGACCAGACCAATCTGCTCGCGCTCAACGCGTCGATCGAAGCGGCGCGCGTGGGCGATGCCGGGCGCGGGTTTGCGGTTGTGGCTTCGGAGGTCAAGAAGCTGGCACAGCAGACCGCCGAAGCAACAGAGAGAATGCAGTCGGACATCGGCGCGGTGCACGAGGCGACTCAGAGCACGGTCGGCGCGATCAACAAGATCTGGGAAGTGATCAAATCACAGGACATCGAAGAGCGCACGTCGGCCGCGCGTGAGTGACTCCCTTTGAGAACTGCACGCCACCGTCTGGTTGCAGCGGTTGAACCAGAACCCCCTGTGCATCGAAACCGGGGATGACCGGAAACGTGCACCGCGATGTGGCAGGTGTGGGCTGTCACGGTCGATGCGCAGCGACTCCCGCCTGGGCCGAAGCTCAATCCCGAGACGTGTGCAGCGTCGTGCGATCGGCGAGCGCTTGCGCTTTGCCCCGGGGCCGCGCCCCTGGCGCGTCTGCTCAGCGGGCATGTGGCGACGCCGAACGGTGGCAGTGAGACTCGCGGCGACATAACATGACATAGAGGTCCTCAATGGGCCGGTCAAGCCGATCCGGACTGATGCGAGTGACGCGGGTCCGGCATATGAGGCGTTGGCTCCCCTGTGATTGGGGTTTGAGATGTGTGGCGACCGCATCATCTGGCGCTTCTTCCGCTCAGGCTGGCAAGACGTGAGCAGTGGTGTGGCTGCACTTTGCCTTGGGGCGTGGCTGAACAGCGTGCTCGTGCAGCCGGCGTGTGCGCAGGTGGACAGGGAGGCCGAGCAGCGTTGTCTTCAATGCCATGGCAGGGCCCACATTGCGGAACTGAGTCCGGCCGAGCGACTGACCATGGTGGGGACGTGGCTCGGCCAGGGCGAGCCGCCTGCACCTGCTGAGCCGGTGCAGTTGACCGGAGATGAGCCGGAGACGAGACCCGGGCTCCTGGTATCGCGCGATGATCTGCTGGGCTCGCCGCATGCGGATGTGAACTGCGTGGATTGTCACGTGGATGCAGCGAGGCTGCCTCACTCGGCCAGGCTCAACATGTCATCGTGCGCAGCGGAGTGTCACACGCGGCAATGGGATGAATACCACGCGGGCGAGCATTTCCGGGCACTTCAACAGGGCAGTGAGGTGGCCCCCACGTGCGTGTCGTGTCATGGGGGCCACGACATGCTGCACGTCTCTGAACGCAGGGCACCACAGCATCGGCTCAATCGACTGTTCCTGTGCGGCGACTGTCATGAAAAGCTCGTGAACGGTCAGGGCAACCAGACGCCGGTGCAGTCATATCTTGCGAGCACACATGCCAGAGGTGTGACAGATGCGGGGCTGCTCTTTGCCGCGACATGTTCGGATTGTCACGGAGCGCACGGGGTGTTTGCTGCCGAAGATGAGCGGTCGCCGATGCACCGCACCCGGATACCCGATTCGTGCGGGATGTGCCACGAAGGGGTCAACGAGGTCTACGCAACGAGTATCCACGGGCAGCTTCTGGCCCAGGGTGATCTGCGCGGGCCGGTCTGTACCGATTGCCACTCGGCGCACGGAATCTCGGACGCGACAACCTCGGCCTTTCTGCTTGATGTGATCAACGAGTGCGGGCGGTGTCACGAGTATGAAGGCCCCGATCGCGGAAAGTCCGCGTCTTTTTACGAGACATACCGGGCAAGCTACCACGGGCAGGTGACCGAACTCGGATCATTGCGCGCAGCGCGGTGCAGCGATTGTCATGGATTCCACGACGTGCTTCCGGCCAGCGATCCGGGCTCAAGAGTGCATCCGGACAATATCATCGCGACGTGCGCACAATCCGGGTGTCATCCCAGCGCCAATGCCAACTTTGTGAAATTTGATCCGCATGCCGACTATCGCGACGGCGAGCGATATCCAATCCTGCACGCCGTGTGGATCTACTTCATCATCGTCATGAGTGCGGCCCTGGGGTTCTTTGGGCTGCATTCGATCTTGTGGTTTGCGAGGGCAAGCTGGGAGCGCCTTCGTGGACGTGGGCCGAAAAAACACCCGCCCGGGCCTACGTCGATCCGTCGGTTCACCACGATGAACCGCATCAACCACGTGCTCGTGATGATCACGTTTTTCGGCCTGACAGCCACGGGCATTCCGCTCATTTTCAGCGAACAGAAATGGGCAGGCATTCTTGCCAATCTGTTCGGCGGGGTCGTCGCGGCCGGTGTCTGGCACCGCATCTTTGCGACGATGCTGATTATCAACTTCATCATTCACTTCGTGCATCTGGGCATCTCGTTTGCCCGGCGCACCGGCTCTGCGTGGGAGTGGCTGTTCGGTCCGAACTCGATGATGCCGAAGTGGCGTGATGTCACTGATGCGGCGGCGATGATCCGCTGGTTTGTGCGCGGAGGCAAGACGCCGCGATTCGATCGCTGGGCGTACTGGGAGAAGTTTGACTACTGGGCGGAAATCTTCGGATCCATCATCATCGGGGGGTCGGGCCTGTTGCTCTGGTTTCCGGAGATTGCGTCACTGTTTCTGCCGGGCTGGATATTCAATGTCGCGATGGTCGTGCACGGATACGAAGCACTGCTGGCGATCGGGTTCATTTTCACGATTCACTTTTTCAATGCACACCTGCGGCCGGGCAAGTTTCCGGTTGATCGCGTGATCTTTACAGGTGCGCTGTCGGAGGAGGAGTTGAAGGAAGAGCGTCCGGACGAGTATGAACGGCTTGTGGCAACCGGGCGTCTGGAGGCGCTGCGTGTGCCGACTTCGCCGGCCGAGCGAGGCCCGGCGCTTGTCATCGTGTCGATCATCCTCGTCGGGATCGGGTTGGCGTTGATTTCACTGATCATTCTCGGGGGTCTTCGGCTTCTGGGGGCGTGATGGCGCATCGACGTACAATGAGTCGACCATCGGAGAGCCGGGCAGCGCGCCGGCGCAAGTTGCTCGGCGGTCTTGTCGTGGCGATTTGTGCTGTCGCCGGGACGATCGGTGTGGTCTTTGTGTTCAATGCGCTTGCAATTGAAGATGGCATCAAGCCGTCGGAGCGTCCGGCACGCTCTGGACCGGTCCAGCCTGCGCCCAGACCGACGCAGGTTGTTTCATTTGAGCAAGGATGCACGACCGCCGAATGCCACGCGGGGTTCTTGGGCGTCGGTGTCCATGAGCCGGTGCAGCAGGCGGCGTGTGAAGCTTGTCATCTGCCCGACTCCGGCGGCCACACGTATCCGCTCGTTGCAGAAGGAGATGGGCTTTGCAGAAAGTGTCACGAGGAGCTTGGGCAAGGCTCCATTCAGCACGCGGCTATGACCAAAGAGGGGTGCCTGGCGTGTCACGAGCCTCATCGCTCGGATGCGCCCGCACTGCTTGTTGGAGAGGATGTCGAAACAACGTGTCGGCGGTGCCATGCGCGGGCGACTGGTCTCGTCCGGCACGAGCCGTATGAACAGGGCCGATGTGCTGCGTGCCACGAGCCGCACGAGTCAGAGTATGCGGGATTGCTGCGCGGCGGCGCGGGGCGCGACCACTGCCGACAGTGTCATGCGGATCTGGTTGAACGTGTCGAGTCGCTGCGTCATACGCATGCGGGGATCGAGCGCGATTGCCAGTCGTGTCACAGTGCGCATGCGACAACGCGTGAATCACTCCTGACGCGCGACGCTGGTGTCGGGTGTCTGGAATGTCATGAGCAGATCCGGGCGACGGTGGAAGAGGCAGCCGTGGCGCACGGTGCGGTCATGGACGGGAAACGCTGTGTGTCGTGTCACAATCCGCACGCAAGCGATGTGCCGAACATGCTGCGCGATCAGCAGGCGCTCGTGTGCATGGCGTGTCACGACAAGGAACAGCAGGCACGTGACGGCACGCTCATCCGGTCGATGAAGGGCATGGGTGCGGCTGAGGTTGTGCACGGGCCGGTCGAGCAGAGTCAGTGCAGCGCGTGTCACAGCGTGCATGGTGGAACGCGCGACAGGCTTCTCAAGCAGCTTGCGCCCCGGGTGGTCTACGGCCCGTTTGACATACGCAACTATGCGCTGTGCTTTCAGTGTCATGACCAGGCTTTGGCGCTTGAGCCGACTACGACGACCGCGACTCAGTTTCGCCATGGCGAGCGGAATCTGCACTGGGTGCATCTGGCCGGGCGTGGACAGGGGCGCTCGTGTGGGCAGTGTCATGCGGTGCACGCGAGCGCAAGCCCGCGGCTCATCGCCGAGCAGGTGGCATACCAGGAATCGCAATGGATGATGGAGATGAACTTCAAGCTGCAAGACGACGGGGGAAGCTGTGCGCCGGGCTGTCATGAGCCACTTACGTATGTGCGAGGTCAGGGCAGGCCGGCGGAATCACCGGGAGGTGGGCCATGATCAGAATGCGGATTCTTGTGCTGGCCGTGATGACCGGGTGCGGGCTGATGGCGGCACGTCTCTCGGCTCAGGAGCAGGCAACGGTCAAAGCCCCGACGACACCGATCCCTCGTGAGGGATGCGTCACAAGCGAGTGCCATGCGGGCATCAAGCAGCATGATGTCTTGCATGCACCGATTCATGTCAACGCGTGCGAAGCCTGTCACACTCTGATTGATCCTGCTGCGCATGCTTACGAGGACACCCGCCCGCGCGAGCAGATGTGCTTGTTCTGTCACACGCTTGACATGGGAGATGCGACGGTCATTCACGAGCCGGTCAGGAAGGGCGAGTGCACATCATGCCATGACCCGCACGGGGGTGCGGGCGTGGCGCTGCTGCGTGGGCCGGGGTATCGGGACTTGTGTCGAAGCTGCCACGACAGCGTGGGGCAGGCCCGGGTGGTGGTGCACGGGCCGACGGCTGCGGGGGCGTGTGGTGCGTGCCACCAGCCGCATGCGTCCAGCAAGCCCATGCTTCTGGTGACCGAAGGACGTGCGTTGTGCCTGCAGTGTCATGTGAGCATCGGGATTGAGCTGGAGACGTTGCGCAACGTGCACGAACCCGCCAGGGGTGATTGCCTGCTGTGCCATGATCCTCATTCGACGGATCATCCGGCGGCGCTTCGGCAGGACCCGAAGTCACTGTGCATCGAATGTCACAAGGACATGGAGCATCGGCTCGAGACAGCCACGACTGCTCACGCAGCCGTCACCACGGAACGCAAGTGTCTCAACTGTCACTCCGGGCACGCGAGCGACTACCCCGGGCTGTTGCAGGAGGACACGATGACACTGTGCTTTGAGTGCCATGACAGGGAGATCGAGCTTCCCGACGGAACCAGGCTTGCCAACATGAAAGCGATCATCGAAAGCGGCACGAGCCTGCATGGCCCGACGGCACAGCATGATTGCACGGCGTGCCATGAGATTCACGGCGGCGGACATCAGCGTCTGCTGACGGCTGAATATCCGGATGCGTTTTACCTGCCGTTTACGGAGAATGAGTACGCCCTGTGCTTCAACTGTCACGATCGACAGATGGTGATGCTCGAGGAAACCAGTACTGTGACGAGGTTCCGGAACGGAACACAGAATCTGCACTACACGCACGTGCACAAGGACAGGAAGGGCAGGTCATGTCGCGTGTGCCACGATACGCACGCGTCGAACCGTGCCAATCACATCCGCGACGTAGTGCCGTTCGGGCCAAAGGGCTGGCCGCTCCCGATCAAGTTCGAGGCGACCGAGCGCGGCGGAGGATGTGCTGCCGGGTGCCATCAGGCGTTCAGATACGACCGAGACAAGCCGTTGGTGTACCCGGAATGGCGCAAGGAAGAAGACTGGAAGGGTGAGAATCTCAAGCCCGCGACAGACGGGGGCAAAGCCGGGGGCTGACGGAGCCATTCAAATGCGATGCGGCGCTGCGTGTGCCGCTCACTGCGGGAGATCAAACGATGAAACGGGTCCTTGTGACGATGCTGGTTGGATTGCTCACGAGCATGGTGCTGGTCTCGCAAGTTCGCGGCGACGAGCTTCGAAATGTCAAGCGTGGTGAGAAGATCCCCGCGTTTCGCCTGCCCACTCTGTCAGGCCAGGTTTTCAGCAACGAATCTCTTGAGGGCAAGGCATATGTTCTGGTGTATCTTTCAGCCGAGCAGAAGAGCAGCGAACTGGCAGCCGCCGAGAGTCAGGATATTGCGCGCAAGTATGCAGACGAGCCGATTCGCTTCATTCACGCGACGGCTGACATTGTGCATCGCGCGTACTTCGAGAAGCTGCGGGAGGACAAGGGTATCGAGTTGCCGCTCGGGCTCGATCCGGCGCGCGATCTTTACGCAAGCCTCGGCATGATCGTCTTTCCGACGACCATTGTCGTGGATCGTGAGGGACGGCTCATGCATGTCATCTCGACGCGCGGGCCTGATTATGCTCACGAACTTGAGTGCTATGTCAAGCACGCGCTTGGCATCCTTGATGACGAAGGTCTCACCGAAGCGCTGACTGCGAGAACCTCGCAAGAGCACTCGCCGCAGAGCCTTGCTTCACGTCATCGTGCAGCAGCCAGGCTGCTGCGCGACAAGGGTCTGCTCGATTCGGCCGAGGCGGAACTTACCGCTGCGCTCGAGTATGACCCGGACAATCGCGATGTGAAACTTGATCTGGCGGATCTGTACCTGCTCAAGAGTGACGGCCAGCGGGCGGAGGAAATCGTCGACGCGATTCTCGCGGAAGACCCGCGGCATCATCGAGCACGACTGCTCAAGGGTATTGCGCTGTTTCGCATGTGGAAGCTCGACGAGGCAGAACGCATCCTCAAGGAAGTGCTGGTGCTCAATCCCGATCCGGCGCGGACACACTACTACCTCGGGCTGTTGTACGAGCTGCGCGGACAGCAGGACCAGGCTGTGGAGCACTACCGCGAGGCGCTCAGACGGTTGCTGAACGAGCCTGGACTTCCTCCGTCGCCTGAATCGGAGCCATGACCGCAGCGATCATGGAGTGAGCGGGACGGCTCTCAGCCCTTTTCCGCCCGTCTGCGCTTGAGTTCCGCATCGATGAATACGTCGAGCTGTCCGCGATCGAGCACGTCGACGGGATTGGCTTCGACATTCGTGCGGTGGTCCTTGACGCGGTTGTCGTAGAGCACGTAGCTGCGGATCTGGGCGCCCCAGCCGCGGTGTTCGAGTTTGCCGCCCGCGGCTTCTGCGATTTCCTTCTCGCGCTGTTCCTCGGCCAGTTGCTCGAGCTTGGCCTGCAAGAGCATCAATGCCTGCCGCTTGTTCTGGAGCTGGTCGCGGTGTGTGGAGCTGACGACCATGATGCCGGTGGGCTTGTGCACAAGACGAATGGCGCTGGCCACCTTGTTGACGTTTTGCCCGCCCGGACCCGATGAGCGAGCAAATGCCGTGATCTCCAGATCTTTCTCCGGAATCTCAACTTCAGTCTCTTCAAACTCGGGCACGACGTCCACCGTGGCAAAGCTCGTCTGACGCTTGCCCTGGGCGTTGAACGGGCTGACGCGCGCCAGCCGGTGGGTTCCCCGCTCGCAGGAGAGATAGCCGAACGCAAAGTCTCCCTTGACGTGGAGCGTGACGTGGTCGATGCCGACTTCCGTGCCGAAGGTCTTGCTGATCTCCTCGACCTGCCAGCCCATTCTCTCGAAGTAGTAGAGGTACATGCGAAAGAGCATCTCGGCCCAATCGTTGGCCTCGGTGCCTCCGTCCCCGGCCGAGATGGTGAAATAGCAGTTGCGGTGGTCATGCTTGCCGCCCAGCAGCGACTGAAGCTCGATCTTGTCCATCCGCTCAAGCAGTTTGGCAAGCGCGGCGTCGGCCTCTTCGAGAAGGTCGGCATCGTCCGACTCACGCGACATCTCATAGGCAACCTTGGCGTTCTCAAACTCGGCGATCACTTCCTTCAACGGGCCGGTTTGCGCCTTGATCGTCTTGAGTTCCGCGACTGTTTGCTTGGCCTGGTCCTGATTGTCCCAGAAGTCTGCCTGGCCCATGCGTGCTTCCAGCTCGGCCAGGCGCTTGATCTTGGCGTCGTAGTCAAAGCGAGTCGCGGATGGTCAAGATCCGCGCCTCAAGCTCGTCGATGACTCGTTGGTGGGCTTCCAGCTGCATGGCAACAGCGTAGGCAGGTGAGAGGCCACGGGGATGCGAGGTCGGGTACCCCACGCGTCGATCTCGGCCCGACGGCTGCGCCCGGGACAGATCCGGCAAGCCACCCGGTCAGGCCGGTGCAAACCTGGAAAGCGAGTCGCAACGTGATGGGCAGACTCCCTGAATCTGTGGGGCAAATGTGAACCGTCCCAATGAAAGGGGTACGTCAATGCGGCGTCGGGAGCGCACGATCTCGACCCGCGATGCCGTTCGGAGTGGTATGAATCTGGATGTTGCCAAGCCACGGCACATCAACCGAAGGCAACGACGTGATCCTGCCCCTCTGCCACGCGATGGTGGCGCCGTCTGCGAAAGTGATAGGAAAGCCCGCAGTCTCAAAGACCGCGGCATATGGACGCGCCCCCGGAGCGCCCCAGGTGGTCAGGAGCCCCTTGTCCGATGGAAAGCGCACTTCGAAAGTCCTTGTTGCCCGGAAATGGGCTTCTTCCATGGGCCTGTGCCGCGCCTCATTCGTGAAAAATGCAGGATCGGCGAACACGGAGGCCGAGATGGCGCTCTGTGCCCGGACGAGACTCGGGTGTCCTTCTCGTGCCAGAATGTCGCGCATGCTGGGGTGCTCGATGCTCGAGGCGCTGGGTATATACGACGGAACCAGCGCCGTTGCCCAGTCGCTGACGGGTCTCTTGAAGTATGGGGGGCCGTCGGTGAAGGTGATGCCGCCTATGACGACTGGCCCGTAAGGATCCCTTGGCGTTGCAAAGTAGGGAAAAGTCGCGGCATGATCTTCTGTATATTGGAACGTTGCAATAGAGAGCTGCCTCTGCATGAGCTTCATTCGGGTGAGCTTGCCCTCCAGGTTGACGTTGGTCAAGGCCGGAAGCGTCAGCCCGATGAGAATCGCAAGAAGCGATATGGAGATCAACAACTCAACGAGCGTGAACCCGTTGGGCCTGGAAGCCTGAGCGCGATCCATGCGTTGTCCGGTGTGACCGACCGGGTCGATCTGAATCAGGAGGATGGCCATCCATATGAGCCCGATATTGCGCACAATGCCGACACTGTGTTCGATGGGTGATCCTCGCAGGCCGGGGATGGACAGGCAGCCGCAGCCCGGAGCTTCGTCCATGAACGCCAGCCGCAAGAGCACAAGCGTGAAGAATGCAATCAGTGCAAGTGCTGCACGGATCGCTTGAACGCTCCGAAACCTGGTGAGCATCCAGAGGGAGAGCACAATCTCGATTGCAGCAAGCAGGACGCCGCCGATGATTGCAGCGTTCGGAGCCACAGCGCGTCCAGATACCCGCCACACGACATAACCGAACGAATCGGGGTCATAGACCTTGACAAGCCCTCCCCACAGAAGCACGCCAATCAACAGGAGGCGGGCAGATATGGTCAGCACGCGACGCATGGTGCAGCTCAGAAAAAGATGCCGCCGAAATCGGGTGTTTGGTTGCCGACACCAACTTTGTCGAGCATCCACCGTTTTTCTTCCGGGTCAAACCAGAACCAGAACAGGAACGGATAGGTCTGTCCATGATCAAACCGCATGAGTACGCCGACGGTTGCAAGTTCTACGCATCGATGTGCACGAAGTAGATCCTGGAGCCTGTTTCCGGACTTCGGTTCGTAGAAGCGCGAGAAGGCGCCGACGGTATCGCCCAGCCATCCCGCCTGTCCGAGCGGGCCGGGCGGGAGTGGATAGATTTGATCTTCACCCGGGCAGAGCCGGGCAAAACCAACCCGCATGCCGGACGAGTCCGCGGCGATCGCGGCGAGTTTGGCAGCGAGTCCCTTGCCGGGGGGGCGGGCTTCCCAGATCGCCCGCGTGATTTGCTCTGGAGGTAGGGTCGGATCCCATGCCTGCCCGGTCAACTGTGGGTAGACCGGGTCCACCGCTGCCCAATGGACAAGTCCCTCGGTTGAGCGCAGTCGATAGCCCGCGGATTCCATCGCTGCATGGTAACTTTCAAAGTTCGAGCTCCACCAACGATGATACATCACCGTGCTCAACTGCTCGACCATGTCCTGCAACGCCTCACGCGTGTACGCAGGGTTGCGCTCGTCCATGGCACTGTCCATATCCGGCTTCAGTGCCGAGGCAAGCAAATCGCTCAACTCCACTTGCCCGGCAAGCACCGTCGTTCGGCACATGGGCACGGCGTCGTAGAGCGGTTGCACAGAGTCACGCGAGGCCCCCTTCGGAATATTGAGTTCGTCATGGGGCTGCCATGGCAGACGGACGATGCGACTTCTTGCGAGTCCCACGGTCAGAGTCACGGCCCCGGCAACCAGGCAGAGAGTTGTAGCCATCCACTTTCGCATCATCACCAGACAGCAGGCCCGATCCTCATTTAGAGCCCTGCAACACAGCGCGTGAACGGGGCCGGCGGATCAAAACAATCGAAGCTGAGCGTGCATTTCTTGCACTCCCAGCTCGACGTGGACGAATTGTAGCAACAGGAGCAATCGTTGTAATTGACGGTTGCACCATTGCAGGCAGAGTTCATGCACGTACATTTCGGCCCCCATCCGCCGCCTCCGGTTTGTGCAAGAGAGAGACCGATGCCCGTGCATGTCAATAGAAGCGATGCGGCCAGTTGCGTTGTTTTCATGATCGTACCCCGACGCTGAACTGCGAAAATCTACCAAACGAACTGATTCCGACCCAGTTTACCCCCCCCCCCCTTGTCAAGAGGTAGCGGGCTGGGGATACCTGATCGTGCGTGCGGTCCCGTCCAAGAGGGGGCAATCGTGAGCCGATGCGGGGGTGGGGCTCTTGATCGTTCGGCCCTATGGGGCGGCTGCGCACTGCCGGTCGAGGGGAGCTTGTTGGACCTGCTGCGCCAGGGGCATCACCAGGTGCCGAAATGGCAGGCCGAAACCGCGGTTTTTCGGTCGGGGCGCAGGGTTGGCGTCCACGGGGGCGAGTATTCCCGGCACGCGGTTTGCCGGTGATGCCGATGCCCGAATTGGGCGTGAGTTGCTTTCATGCGAACAAGGTTTGTAAGGAGGTAGCACATGCTCAGCATCATCCCGAGTACATTCCCGACTTTCGCCCGGAGTTCGACCTTCGGGGAACTTGTCCGCGACGTGGATCGGCTGTTTGACGCGATGACGTCGCGTGCGCCGATGTCGTCTCGTCCGTGGCCGGGCATGAACGTCTGGCGTGATGGGGACAACATCGTCGCCGAGGCCGAGATCCCGGGCTTCACGATGGACGACATTGAGGTCTTCGCCACCGAGGATGTGCTGACCATCCGCGGGCAGCGGCACAGCTCGACTCCTGAGCATGCCACGCCTCTGCGGCTGGAGCGTTGCGTCAACAGCTTCGAGCGTTCGCTGCGCCTGCCGGTTGAGATCGACCCGGACCACGTGCAGGCAACGCTCGTCAACGGCGTGTTGCGAGTGACGCTGCCGGTCTGCGAGGCAGCTCGTCCGAGGCGTGTGAAGATTCAGGCGCTCAATCCGACTGAGGCGCACGACGTTCTGCCTGCGTCAAGCGAGCAGGAAGTCGCTGCCACGAAGTGACAAGCGCGGCGGAGTCTGAGTGAGTCAGGGTTCTTTCGATCGAATGAGGAGTGTCATCATGCCCGATCAAGGCAACGAGTGCTGCTCCAACATCGAGCAGCGTGAGAACGTGACCACAGTCATCAACAGCGATTCGCACGGCAAGACCAGTGATCTGACCTATCGGCCGCCTCTCGATCTCTATGACTTCGGCGACCGGTACGAGATCCACTTCGACGTGCCCGGCACGACCGCTGAGGCGATCGACGTGACTGTCAACGACCAGGTCCTGACCGTCGAGGCCCGCGTCGAGAATCGCTACCCTGGCAACATTACGCCTCTGCTTGGCGAGTACGGCGTGGGTGACTTCCGACGCCAGGTTCGGCTCGGAGAGGATATCGACAGCGAGGCTCTCTCCGCGACCTACACCAATGGCGTACTGACGTTGGTGCTTCCCAAGCGTGCCGAGCGCAGGCCGCGGCGGATCCAGGTCCAGGCCAGTTGAACTCTGGCATAACAAGTGCGTGCGTCGGCTCGAAGGGGCCGAGGCACGCTTCTGCAGTTGCATCAACCTAGCCGCTGAAAGGAGGTTTCAACATGATGGTCGCTCGACCTCGACTTGTTTTCCTTTCTTTGATCCTCGCGCTTTCCGTGGTCATCGCTCCGGTGAGCGTGTGCGCTCAGGTCGACGTCAGTCCGGGTGATCTTGAGCGAGCGCTTGCGACGGCGGACGATCTTTCAATTGCGTTCGAACATGCCGCAAGCGTGGTGTCGCCTTCGGTCGTCAATGTTCGCTCGGTGACACGAGTGCAATCGACCAATGGCATGCAGATCAGCCCGTTCGACTGGCCCGACTCCCCGTTCCGTGAGTTCTTCGGCGATGACTTCTTCGATCGGTTTCGCAGTCCGGCGCCTCCGCGCTCCGGGGGCTTCATCCGTCAGGGGCAGGGCACCGGATTCGTGGTCTCTGAAGACGGCTACATCCTCACCAACAACCACGTTGTTGAGGGGGCGGACGAAGTGACGGTGCAGTTCGGCGGGCCAAACTCCGTGGATGCTGAATACCAGGCCAAGATCATTGGTACAGACCCCGCGACCGACCTGGCCTTGCTCAAGATCAATGCGACAGACCTTACCCCTGTCGAGTTTGCCGACTCGGATCAGGTGCGCGTCGGACAGTGGGTCGTAGCGGTCGGCAACCCGTTTGGCCTTGAATCGACCATCACGGCCGGCATCGTCAGCGCCAAGGGACGGTCACGCATCGGCATCACCGACTACGAGGACTTCATTCAGACCGACGCGGCGATCAACCCGGGCAACTCGGGCGGCCCGCTGGTCGACCTTCACGGGCGAGTCATCGGTGTCAACACCGCCATCGCAACGCGCAGCGGCGGAAACATGGGCATCGGATTTGCCATCCCGAGTAACCTTGCCCGCTCGATCATGGAGAGCCTGCGCGATGACGGCGTCGTCACCCGCGGCTGGCTCGGCGTGGTGATCCAGGATCTTGACGACGGGCTGGCGCGCTCGTTCGGCTTCGACGGAACCGATGGCGTGCTCATCTCGCAGGTCGAAGAAGACAGCCCGGCGGACAAGGCAGGTCTGCGCGTGGGTGACATCATCACGCGATTCAACGATGAGCCGGTGGCCTCGATGGATCAGCTCCGCCTGCGGGTTGCCTCCACCAAGCCCGGTGAAGCGGCTGAAATCGTGGTGTTCCGCGATGGTCGCGAGCGGACGATGCGCGTCAAGATTGGCGAGCTCAAGCAGGAAACGCCGGTGGCTGCAAACGATTCGTTCGGTGATGAGCTTGGGCTGGAGCTTCGGAACCTGAATGAGAGCATTGCTGCTCAGCTGGGCATCGACATCGACAATGGCGTGCTCGTGACGGGGGTCGAGCCATTCAGTGTTGCCGCCCGCGCCGGCCTGCGCACGCGTGATGTCATCACCCACGTGCAGGATGAGCCGGTCAAGACCGTGCGCGAGTTCATGCGCGAGCTGCGCAAGCACGATCTCGAACAAGGCGTGCGGCTGACGGTGCGTTCGGGAAGTGCGCAGCGATTTGTGTTCCTCCAGTCTCGCAAGGGCGACAACTGACCGCCACGCGGGAAATGTTGCATGTGCCTCGCCCGGGCGCTGAGCGTCCGGGCGGGTTTTTTGTCATGAGATGAGCGGTGCTGCACCTTTGCAGCGAGCGGTACGCACTGAGACTGTCAAACTCCGTGCGGCCAAGGTGCGCACAAAAACAGGGCCCGCGTGTCCGGGCCCTGTTTTATGGTCACCTCGTGCTGCATGGGCGCCGGAGGCTCACGGGCACCCATTGGCGAACTGGTCGAGGAACTCAAGCACGTCGAAGAAGTCAAATACACCATCTGCCGAGAAGTCGGCGACGGGGTCCTGGTTGTCAAACGCTTCCAGGAAGGCGAGCACATCGAAGAAGTCGAGCACTCCGTCTCCGGTCAAGTCGGGAGCGCAGGCGGTTGCCACCACGCCCCAGATCTCCACGTCATCGATGTTCCAGCCTGAGTAGCGCCACGAACTGTCAGTGGTGCCCATCGTCCAGCGGATATAGACGCTCGGCTGTCCATCGGCAACGGCGGAGATGTCGTATTCGACCTGTCGCCACGAGTTGTCGGTGATCTCGCTCGAGTTCGTCCAGACTTCTGTCCAGGTCGTTCCATCGTTGGAGACCCTGATATAGGCGTGGTCATAGGCGGGTTGCTCAACGTTCAGATAGCGTTGGAACTTGAGTGTTGTCCGCGACAGGTTGGAGCAGTCGATGGCCGTCGTGGTCAGGTGATACTCGGGCATGTTGTTGGCGTAGTCGCCGTTGAGGTTGTACCCGTACACGCGGCTTCCTGTGGCACCGGAAGTCGGGTCGCTGTTTCCGAACTCTCCTCCGCCACCGGTTGGAACGCCCCATGCCCATTGCCCCTGCGTAGACCAGCCGGGGTTGGAGTTCATGTTCCACCGATAGACGCGCTCGGGCACGCCGACGAAGAGTTGAACCGGGCGTGCCGTGTCTCCGTCGTGGTCGGTTGTGTTGATGAAGTAGACGACGCCGGTGTAGCCCCCGTTGGGCAGGCTGTTGGCGTTGGCGTTGATGGAGACAGTGACGTCGGCAGTGCCTGCAGCGGGGATGGTTCCCGAGGCGTTGCTGATTGAAAGCCAGTTGTCCGGCGTCGTCACGTTGTAACTGACGGCAAAATCGCCCATGTTGCGGATCGTGTACACCCGCGAGGCAGGCGTGAACGGCCCACCTGCCTGACCCTCGGAAACAAACGTGTCGCCTGGAGTGACGGTGATACCCGAGGCACCGGGCCAGAGCGTATCGACCGTGAGCGCGCCGCTGTTCAATGGGTCCAGCCAGTCGCGCAGGCGGTTGCTGGATGATGATCCATTCCATGAGACACTGAACTTGCCGTACCAGTCGGACAGGTCATTTCCACACGCGGCATACCCGCCGTGAAGCTGACCGATCACCCGGTGATCCTGGTTGAACAGCGGCGAGCCGGAAGACCCGGGCTCGGTCGTGCCCACGTCCCAGTCCGCGACGCGCACGTGCGTGCCGTCTCCTGGAACCGACGTGCCGAGGTAGCTGGTCGTGGTGGTTGGCTGCCATTCAAAGCTGATGCGCTTCTCGTCGGTGCTCGGGTGGTGAATGGCGCAGGCCCAGTCAGCGTCGGCCCCCGTCGCGTCAAAGCCCGCATAGGCAACCATCCATTCCGGCTGCGGAAGTGAATCAAGCTCGACGAGCGTGAAGTCGCTCGATGACTTGCTGGCCCGATAGAAAGCGCCGGTCTGGAAATCAGAAAGCACGCCGTCGGGCGTTCCTCCGCATGTGCTTGTCTCATAGTTCCAGAAGACCACGAGCGAGGCTGCGTTGCCAGAGTTGATCCCGCAGTGGTTTGCCGTCATGAAGTACGGCGTTTCATCGTTGGCGGTGTTGTTCACCATGAACCCGGTGCAGAAAGTGCTGCCACCTGTCGAGATCACAGCAACCGAGGCGATCTCCGCTCGCCACCCGTCTCCTTCCGGGCACACCACATCGACGTTACACGAGCCGGAACGGTCGTTGAAAAACTCCTCAAACCCCCTGTATCCCGCGTTGATCACGCCCAGGTGCAGGTCCAGCCGATCCATTGCCTTGACAGGAACAGTCAGTTCGAGAATCACGTCGTTGCCGACCGTCGGCGGCGTCCACAGCTCGCCATGGGCGGCGTTGTCGTCCTCGGTAAACGGACGGATCGCCCGGCCCGGGTGTGTGTCATAAATGAAAAGCCGCGTCGCTTCGGGCAGGTGATACCGATCAAATCCGAAGTTGAGCGAGACGGCATTGTCACATGCCACACGCAGTCGCCAGACCATCGTGTTCTCGCTGGCCTGGACCCAGGAGCCATGCGATGCGGGAGAGATGTCAACCTCATACGGCACGGCGTAGCGCGGCCCCAACCCCTGGAGCGCATCCTGACGCTCCAGGTCTGCAACCCGATTCCAGTCGATGTCATCAAGCTGATACACCGGCAAATCGATCCGCGCCGGAATGTTGAAAACTTCGTCGGCAGGTGGTGGCACAGCAACGCCTTGAGCCAAGACTACCGACGTGGCCGCGACCACCGCCGCGGCCGACACGACACGATGCAAGTACCTCATGATGTGTTCCCTCTCCTCAGTGACGCGCGTTCCACCGTATTCCCGGCCGCTTGCAAAGACGACCTCAAGGCCCGAGAATACAAGACACAAGAGTCCCTTTCACGTTCACAGCCTACCCCCTCGGCGATTCGGATGCAAGACGAACCGTGTGCGAACAGGGCGCCCCGAACCTTGAGAGCAAATCGCCGCCGAGCTCGGCCTCGTCTTGCCTGAGTCGTCAGCTCGTTCGCCTTGATCCGATCGTCCGCGACAATGGCATGGCCAGCATGGCCATCACGCTCACCCCCGCACCAAACCAGAACGGAGCGCTATGGGAAATGTGGTCCCACAGCACGCCCGCGATCACGCTTGCTGCCAGCATCGCCAGCCCGACGCTCATGTTGAAGATTCCCAGCGCGGCCCCGCGACGCCCGGGCGGCGCCAACTTGGCGATCAAGGCCTTGGCAACCCCCTCCGTCAGCGCCGCGTACACCCCGTAGAGGGCCATCAGCGCCCATATTCCCGCGGCGGACGTCAACGCAAAACCCATGTAGCAAAGCGCATACACGCCCCAGCCCAGGCTCAGAGTGCGCCGATATCCGATCCGGTCGCTCAGAACACCAGCCGGATAGGAGCAGAGCGTGTATACGAGATTGAAAAGCGCATAGGAGAGCACGACCTGCATCGGCGACAGCCCCGCCTGTGAGGCTCGAAGCAGCACAAACGTGTCACTGCTGTTGGCAAGCGCGAAGATGACGACCGGCGCCATGCCCGTCCAGTACGCCACGCCGAGCGAAGGGCTCGAACTGTCCAGCGGGACAGTCTGCGCATCCGCTCGTGTATCTTTGCTCACCGGTGGAGTCGCACCGTCGCCCGGCACCGGGGGGACTTCACGGACGAACAGGGTGCACACAACCGACGCCAGCGCCATCGCGGCTGCGATATAGAGAATCGGTGTGATGCCGACCTTTGAGGAGCCCGAGCCTGCGCCAAACGCGGCGAGCAGGGCTGCGGTCGCCAGCACGCCGACGAATGCCCCAGCCGTGTCCATGGCTCGATGAAAGCCGAACGCCCGCCCACGCTGTCCTGGATCGGTCGAGTCGGCAATAAGCGCATCGCGGGGCGAGCCTCGCAGCCCTTTGCCGATCCGATCGATCGCACGCCCCACCAAAACCATCGGCCAGGCAACGGCGCTGGCAACGATCAGCTTGCCTATGACGGGCAGTCCGTAGCCCCAGCGAATCCACGGCACGCGACGGACCTGTCCGCTGCGCCTTCCATCGCTTTGCCAGCCCGCAAACCCGGTGAGCACAGCCACCAGCGCGGTGGCGACGCCTTCGGCCCAGCCAAGCGCCTGCGCACCGGCACCGAGCACGCCCGTGACAAAAAGCGGCAGCAACGGATAGGCCATCTCCGAAGAAACGTCGGAAAAGAACGACACCCACCCGAGCGTGATGACATTGCGAGGCAAACGCGGCTGCAAATCCGGGTCCCGGGGCGGTGCGTTCATCCGGTCCTCTCGCAGGAATCGGCCCATTCTATCGGCCTGCGGATTCGAGCGGGCGCACTCAGTGACTACCCAGATGCGCCCTTGCATGATTCTGCGATTCCGCTACTGTGCATCAGACGGGCCGCCTGTTTCGGCTCGAACTCTGGAGGGGCTTTGATGAAGTATCTCAAGCAGGCAGTGCAGTGCTTTGTGGCAGCAATGGCAACCGTGGCTGGAGCTCAGAGTCCGGGTCAACTGCTCGACCATCAGTCCCTCAGCCGGCTCCACTTCGGTGAGCACGTTGTTCTCACACGCTTTCCGCTCGGAACGGCTGGCGAGGTGACGCTCGACCTCGAACGGTTCTCGGTCCTTGCACCTGACGCGATCGTGGTTGAAGCAACGGCACGGGCAGACCACCCGCTGCCCGCGAACGATCTGGTCCTGCTCAAGGGTGTTGTCGTGGGTGAAGACGATGATTCACTTGTGTTTGTCGGAGTCGGACGCTTCGGCGTGCATGGGTTTGTCTCGCGCGAGAACGGGCTGTGGTGGATCAGCACCGGGCCGTACACCGGTGTACTCGGGCCCGAGCCTGTCGTTCGTGTCACGGATGCGTCCGAGATGACGGACCCGATGCCGCCGTTTTGTGGGGTCTCGGCCGACGATCCGATCTACAAGCCGCCGCACGATGATGGGGGCCTGATCGAGCCGGAGCCTCTGGGCATTGTCCGGGGCGCCGG
>RFGK01000129.1 GCA_003697045.1 Planctomycetota bacterium | reverse complement strand
CGGGCGCGTGCCTGTTGCACTTGGCGTGCGCGGCATGGGGTTTACATGTCGAGTGCCCGTCGGATGAGCCTGGGGGCGGTTGCCAGAACGGCCACACCGAGCGCGAAGACCAGGATCAGGGTTGCCCATCCCGGGATCATGAATGCGATGGGTATGCCCACTGCGAGGATGAACAGCGTGGCTGCGAGCATGAATCCGAAGCCGCGTGAGCGTTCACGGGCATGGTTATCGGGCGAAGTGATGGTCAGGGCGCTGAGTTTTCCGCATTCGGGGCATTGTGTGAATCCATCCACGATCGCCGTGCCGGTCAGGTGATACCCGCAGTGTTCGCACACGGCGTTGCGGGTGACCTGACTGGGAGGCTTGGCGGACATCGCTGCTGAGGGTAGCAGGGGTGCGGGTGAAGAAATCCCGGGCGTGGGGAGACTTGCAGCATCCCGCGGCGGCTTGGGTCGTATAGTGAAGCGCCGTCTGCCGGGCGCTGTGGGGCGCTGCGGTGTTGGTCTCGTGCGACTTTGGACGGCGTCCAGCCCTGTTTGAGGGGTGAGGACATTGCGTCGGATGCATTCGGGTCGGACCGAGGAGCCCATCATGCGGACCCCGCGGACGAACGTTCAGAATCGAGCTTTCAGTCTGGTCGAGCTGTTGACGGTCATTGCGATCGTTGCGTTGGTGATCTCGATCATTTTGCCGGTGTTGGGCAGTGTGCGCACGACGGGGAAGATGATGGCCACGCAGCAGGTGCTCAATGACATCTCGGCTGCGGCTGCGAAGTTCAAGGCCGACCACAATGGGCGCAATCCCGGGTACTTCTCCGAGCGTGAGATGGGAAGTGTTGACAACGCGACGCGTGGCATGTCCGGCATGGAAAATGCGATGCTGGATCTGGCGGGCGAGAACGCGATTGTGGATTCGGGTGGGGCTGGCATCGTCGAAGTGGGCCCGGTGGCATCGGAGACGATATTCGTCAATCCCGCGCTGATTGGTGCGGACAAGGGCGCGTATTACACGCCTTCGCGTGAGTATTACGAGGCGCAGCTCAGCTCCACCGGCCAGCAGGTGGGGGTGGAAGGGCATGCCGCAAGCTCGGAGACCGATCCGCAGTTGCTCGACATTGTGGATGCGTTCGGCAATCCGGTGTTGTTCTGGTCGGCCGACACGTACACGGTCTCGCAGGCCACGTCGCTGGATCAGTTTGCGCAGATCAACTACGCGCCCGGCTCGACGCCGGCGATGTTTTACTGGAACTCCAATGCGGCGTTTTTGCAGTCCACGAATCTCGGTCGCGGGGGGCGTGACCAGACGGTGCCGCCGCAGCCGGGAGTGCACGCGAGCCTGCTCGGCCCGGGGGCCGGGGAGGAAGAGCGCAAGCTGACGATGTCGGCATTGCTGGGCAGCATTTCGGCTGCGCGCGTGCCCGCCGGACAGTCGCTCGATGATGTGCTGCAGAATCCGTCGGAGGCGAGCATCGAAGCGATCTTTCCGGGGCGTGGGCGCGGCGCGTTCGTCGTGCACTCGGCGGGTCCTGACGGCGTCTACCTGAGCAGCAAGGACAAGGGGTTCTCGACTGTTGCCCATGAGGGGGATCACATCGAGTTCGGACTCAGTTTCTTTGCCAACGAAAACTCCCGCCTTACCGATGAGGACGGCAACCCCACGTCGCGCGATCTGATGGAAGAGTTCGACGACATTCTCGTCTCCGGCGGCGGGTAAGCCAGACAAGGCCCATTTGGACAAGTGAGCATCGAACGCACGGCGCGCGTGGGCAGGCCGTGCTCCGGCTCCGGCAAGCGCCGAGGTGTCCAGGCGACGGTTGAGCGTTGCGTGCGCAGCGGTGGGGTTCGATGGATGCCAGCGCGGCGCGGTAGGCTTTGCGGCGCATGGACGATGGGATTTTCGATGCGATTGACCCGGAACTCGTGCAGCCGGTTCCTCGGCAGGCGCGCCGTCGGGTGTGGTCGCTGCTTGGCTGTGCTGTTGCTGGGGCGATGCTCGCGTGCGCACTTTCCGGTGTTGCGGCGTTCGAGTGGATGGTGGCGGCGCTTGGGGTCGGCGTGTTCGCGTCGGTGGTCAGGAGCGAAGTGGCGAGGATTTGTGTTTTGCTGGGTGTCGTGCTGCTCAGCGCTGCGTGGTTTGAGCTGCGCACCGGCTCGATGGGGCAGGGCAGCGTGCAGAATATCGTCGGCGCCGAGCAGCGTGTGCTGGTCGAGGTGCGGGGGCTTGTGACGTCAGGGCCGCAGCCGTCGCCGCCCCGGCTTGATCACCTGGCGCGCTTTCGTCGAACCGAGCCGCTCGTCCACTTTGATCTTGATCTGACGCACCTGGTCGCGTCCGGTCGCGCGCGTGAAGCCCGCGGGCGATTGCGCGTCACGGTGAAAGCGGAGGAGGATCAGGCGTTGCCCGGCCCGGGTGATCGGATCAGAGTCAAGGGCTGGTACACGCCTGTGCGCAGAGCGATGAACCCGGGGCAGGCCGACGCGCGAAGGTGGAGCAACATGACCGGCAGCGTCGGTTCGCTGTTTGTCTCATCGGAACGGCTGGTCGAAGTGGAGGGGCCCGCGCGTTTTGATCTGCGGGCGTGGCAGGTCCGGACGCTTGCCGACGTCCGTGAGCACTTGCTGAGTTTGATCGAGCGCGGCGATGAGCATGCGCGCGGCCGGGCTGTGCTCTCGGCGTTGCTGCTCGGCCAGACCTCGCCCGAGCTGCGCGATGCGCGCACGGTGTTTGCCCAGTCAGGCACGGCCCATCTGTTGGCAATCTCCGGGTTTCATCTTGCCATCCTGTGTCTGCTGGGCGTGATGCTTTTCCGTCTGGCGGGTGAGCACGGGACGCTTGAGGCTGCGATGGTTGCCGGGTTGGTGGTCGTGCTGCTGCTGCTTGTTCCGGCGCGGGTGCCGATTGTTCGCGCGGGCGTGCTGGTACTTGTGCTGCTCGTCAGCGAAACGCTGGGCAGGCATTACGATCGCATCACGCTGCTGGGGTGGATTGCCCTTGGGCTGTATGTGTGGCGGCCGATGGACGTGTTCAGCCTTGGCGCCCAGCTCAGCGTGGGCATCACCGGGCTACTTCTGTGGCTGAGCAGCAGTCGGCATCCGTGGGTCGCGCCCGCGCCCATCCGGGGGCTTGTGCGTCGTCGCCGGCCGGCGGGAGTTCGGTTCATGGGATGGGTGCGTTCATATCTGGTGGTGTGTGTGCTGTGCTGGGCGTTTTCGTTTCCGATCGTCGCGGCGCACACGGGGGTTGTGTCGTTTGTCGGTCCGATTGCCACGGCTGTGGTCACTCCGGCGGTGGTGGCATTGCTCGGGGCGGGATACATCGGCCTGGCGCTGGGCAGTGTGGTTCCCGATGTGGGTCATTGGGTGTTTGATCAGCTTGCGGGGTTCGCCGAGCAGGCGGTGCAGATGGTTGAGGGCATGGCCGGGGTTTCTGTGCTTGTTTTCGATCTGACGCCTCCGAGCTGGCTGTGGGCGGGGGCGATGATTGTGACGCTGGGCAGATTTGTTGCGCGGGCACGTCTGCGGGCGTGGCGCGAGCTTGCTGCGATCGGGGTGCTTGTGGCGTGGATCTGGGTCGGGCCCAGTCTGCGTCCGAGTCTTGCCAGTGGGGTCATGCTTCGCATCGACACGCTGGCAGTCGGCGACGGCACGTGCCACATCATCCGTTCGGGCGACGAGGCGATGATCTGGGACTGTGGCTCCTTGCGCATGGATCTGCGCCCCACGCTTGAGAAGGCTGCTGATGCGCTTGGGGTCGCACATGCCGGCTGCGGGGTCATCACCCACGCCAATCTTGACCACTACGTGTCGATGCCCGATGCGGTTGAGGTCTTTGGCATTTCGCGCATGTTCGTTTCGCCTCATGTCATCGAGCAGACCGGTGCACCCGAGCGAGCGCTGCTCGACTTTCTTGACGAGCAGGGCGTTCGTGTCGTGCCCGTTCGTCGCGGCGATGAGATCGCGCTTGGAGAGGCGCAGCTTCGGTTCATCTGGCCGGACGAACATACGGACGAGCTGGCAAGCAATGATCGCTCGCTGGTGTGCATGGTGAGCGTGGCGACCGCGGCGGGTGAGCGGCGGCTGCTCCTGACCGGTGATATTCAGGGAGCGGCGATGCAGAGGCTGTTGGAAGATCCGGCCTCGCTTCGGGCCGACGTTTTGGAGATTCCGCATCACGGGAGCTTCAGGTCCGAGTCGATGAGCTTTCTGGCAGCGGTTGATCCGGCGGTGGTGATTCAGTCGACCGGTTCGGGGCGAGCCGGGGATGCGCGCTGGGCGGACCATCGTGCAGGCCGCACGTGGCTGACGACGGCGGTCGATGGGGCGGCGTGGGTCGAGTTTCACCATGACGGGCGGATCGAAGCGGGGTCGATGCGCTCCGCGAGTCGGTGAGCATCGAACGGTGTGCAGGTCCGGCCGGGGTCGATTGCACTTGACGCGCACGCATTCGGGTTCGGGGCGGCGTGTTCTTGTGCATGAAAAAAGCCTCCCGGGGTGTGCGGGAGGCTTTGGGTCGGCGGAGCGGGTGATTATGCGCTCTTGCTGTCGCCGCGGGCGAAGATGCTGGCGACGTAGTTGAGCACGTCGGTGGCGCTGACTTCGTTGTAGCCGAAGTTTTTGATCAGGCGCTGTTTGACAACATCGATCTTCTGCTGGGTTTCATCGTCGACGACGCTGGAGACGAGGTTCTTGAGCTTGATCGTGTCGCGTGAATCTTCAAAGAGCTTGAGTTCGAGCGCCTTGTAGAGCCTTGCGTTGGTGTTGTATTCGAACTTCTTGTTGTCGAGGGCGAGCGCCCCGATGTAGTTCATGATCTCCTGGCGGAAGTCGTCCTTGCGGCTGTCGGGGATGTCGATTTTTTCTTCGATGGAGCGCATCAGGCGTTCGTCGGGCTCTTCGTCCTTGCCGGTGTACTTGTTGACGACCTTTTCCTTTTGGGTGTATGCCCGCACGTTTTCGATGTAGTTTGCGCAGAGGCGTTTGATGGCTTCTTCATCGGCGCTGATCGCCCGCTGCACTTCGCCCTTGATGATGTCCTCGTACTCTTCCTTGACCACGCTGAGCAGTTCGCGGTAGCGCTTCTTGGTCTCTTCGTCGGTGATGAGCGAGTGGTGGCTCAATCCGCTTTCCAGCTCGTTGAGGACCATGAATGGATTGATCGTCTGTTCTTCCACGGCCTGGCGGCTGACCAGTGCGTTGGAGATTTTGTCCTGGATGAATCGGGGGCTGATGCCCTCCATGCCTTCGCGTGGGGCTTCTTCCTTGAGTTCCTTGACGGAGTCTTCGGTAAAGCCGGGGATGCTTTTTCCGTTGTAGAGCTTGAGCTTCTGGAGGAGGGTCAGGCCGGCCTTTTTGGGTTCGGTCAGTCGCGTCAGCACGGCCCACATGGCTGCGACTTCAAGCGTGTGTGGAGCGATGTGGATGTTGCGGATGCGGTCGGGTCCGAAGTCTTTTTGATAGATCTTGATTTCGTCGTCGAGGCGGATGTTGTAGGGGATGTCGATCTTGATGGTGCGGTCGCGGAAGGCCTCCATCATTTCGTTGGACTGAAGCCGTTTGTATTCGGGCTCGTTGGTGTGTCCGATGATGACCTCGTCGATGAATGTTTGTGCGAACTTTTTGGGCTTGATGGTGTGTTCCTGGCTGGCGCCGAGGAGGTCATAGAGGAATGCGACATCGAGCTTGAGCACTTCGATGAACTCGCAGATTCCGCGGTTGGCGATATTGAGCTCGCCGTCGAAGTTGAAGGCGCGTGGGTCGGAGTCGGAGCCGTACAGCGCGATCTTGCGGTAGTTGATGTCGCCGGTCAGCTCGGTCGAGTCCTGGTTTTTTTCGTCCTTGGGCTGGAAGGTGCCGATGCCGACGCGGTCTTTTTCGCTGAGGACGATGCGGCGCACCTGGACATGATCCATGACCTTGCGCCAATCGCCTTCGTAGAAGGTCATCAGGTCGTCGAAGATTTTTCGGCTGAACGGGTCGGGTTCGCCGTAGATGCGCAGGCGTCCGCCGTGGTGCTCGGGCGCATATTTTTCATTGAATCGATCGAGCAGTGCCTCGCGTGCATCGCGTGGCACCAGGATCAGGGGATCTTCGTGCATCGGGCTGGGGAAGGCGTGCGTGCGGACGGCTTCATGGGGCGATCCTTCCACGGGTCGGACTTCGCAGTTGGCGTCGAGCAGCCAGCTGAATGAATAGAGCGCTCCTTCGGGCGTGCGCGAGTAGTGTTCGATGCCTTTCTTGAGCAGCCTTGCGATGGTGCTCTTGCTTGACCCGACGGGGCCGTGCAGCAGGAGGATGCGCTTGTCTGTGCCATAGCCTTCGGCTGCGGAGCGGAAGAAGTCGACCAGTTGCATCAGGGCGAAGTCGAGTCCGAAGATTCCGTCGGCGCCGTTGTCGAAGGGGTCGCTGAAGAAGTGGTAACGCACGCAGGGGCGTTTGAAGAGTTTGTATTTTTCCCACCCGCGAGAGAGGATGGCGTCGTAGAGGCGCTGGTATGCGTTTCGCAGCACGCCGGGGTTTTCGTCGCACAACTTGAGGTAGTCGAAGAAGCTGCCCGTCCAGTGGTGATCCTGGAAGCGCTGACGATCAAGCCGTGACTCGATCAGGTGCAGCAGGTCACTTGCAGCCGATTGCTCGTGATTCACGATTGTGCCCTCCTTGAGGGTCGACCCGACGCCTTGTCGACACCGGGAGTTGGACTCATCCTTGTTATCGGTAAACTCGTCCCCGGATTCATCAAATCGAAGCGCATCGATCGTCAGGATCGATCGTTCGTCTGAGCGGTCGGAAACGCTCGCACATCCCGAACGGTGCGCCGCAGCCTGTCGGAAGGGCGCACAACAGGACTTTGGAGCAGTCCCCGACGTCCGATACGTGATTCCAGGGGGCGCTGTTCTGGTTCTGACCGTCGCGCGTCGAATCTTCGAGAAAGGTGGAGATTCATCCCCACTTTTGGAGATTGACGACGGTCTCGCGACGGATTCTCCGCGTGCGGTTGTGCTTGTGCGTGCGCGAGTTGAGTGGTGACGCGCGGGCTTTGCCGACACGCTTGCCCCCTTTGCGGGTCTGGTGTGCGGCATGCGTCGGTCAAGTCAATTTCCGGCCGGTACTACCCTGTTCGGGGCATTCTGTTGGCATGGTCTGAGCTCCTACGATCTGGCTCGCACTTCTTGCTCGGTCGTCGGGACGTCGTGGACGAGAACAGTTTTGACATTGCGATCATCGGGGGAGGAGTCATTGGCGTTGCCTGTGCGCTCGAGCTGGCGCGACGTGGTGCGTCGGTCGCGGTTTTGGAACGGGATCGCATCGGGCATGCGTGCAGTTTCGGCAATGCGGGTTGGTTGACGCCCTCGCTTGCCCGGCCTCTGGCAGCACCGGGGCAGGTCAGAAGGGCGCTGCCGTGGCTGTTGGACGGGGAGAGTCCGTTTTACATCAAGCCGAGGCTGAGCCTGTCGCTGGCGCGCTGGCTGCTGGGCTTTGCGCTTTCCGGCCGCGACTGGGATCGTTTTGAGCGCAACACGCGTGCTCTGGTCGAACTTTGCAACTTCAGTACGGATGCCTGGGAGGAGCTGTCTGAGCGATCGGATCGTTCATTCGGGTACGCCCGCCGGGGGATGTTGTCGGTCTACGAGTCGCAGGCGGGTTTTGATGAGGGTCGGCGGCTTGCGGCGATGTGTGAGCCGTTCGGAGTGCCGTATGAGGTGCTCTCGGCTGAGCAGGTGCGTGCGCGCGAGCCTGTGATCAAGGGTCGACAGGTTGGGGCGATCTTCTATCCGCGTGATGCGCAGTGTGAGCCCGACCGGGCGGTGCTTGCGCTTGCGGAGGATGCGCGGGCGGCCGGGGTGACGCTTTACGAGGATGCCGAGGTTCTGGATGTGCAGCGCCGGGCCGGCACGGTGCATTCGGTTCAGACGACGCGTGGGACGTATCGAGCTGATCAGTTCGTGCTGGCGGCGGGGGCGTGGTCGGGCCAGCTCGGGCGCGCTTTTGCGCTGCGTGTGCCGATCCTTGGTGCGAAGGGCTATTCGTTTCTTCTCCCCAAGCTTGATCGGCATCCGGGCTGTTCGATATTTCTTGCGGAGCGCAAGATCGGGATCAACCCGCACGATGAGGTGTTGCGTCTTGCGGGCACGCTGGAGATTGTCGGGCTTGATTTGTCGGTGAACATGCGTCGGGTGCGTGCGATTGCGAAGGGGGCTGCGGGCATGCTGGCGATTGCCGACCCGGCCAGGCAGGTCCGGCTCTGGCGCGGGCTGCGCCCGTGTACGCCTGATGGCATGCCCATGATTGGGCGTGCAGGAGGTTATGAGAATCTCTGGCTTGCGACGGGTCACCAGATGACCGGGCTCAAGACGGCGCCGGGTACGGGCAGGCTGCTGGCCGAGCTGATGACGGGACAGCCGCCGAGCTTTGACCCTGAGCCATTTCGTGCGGATCGCTATGCCAGGCGCCGTTGAGCCGGTGCGTGCGATCGAATGGTCGGTGATCCGATGCTCGACATCAGCATTGCTGGAAAGCAGGGCGTCGCGTCATGCGCCTGCGCAGCGCAGCACCGGCGGGCGCAGCAGGTCGTGTTCATTCAACGATGCGTCCGTGCGCACAAGCACGGTCCTTCGTTCGCCCGGGAGCATGGTCAAGAGTTGATCGTCGGATTCGGCATCGGGCGCGAGGCGTGATGCGTCGATCATCAGCTCGCGGATGAGGGTCTGGGCGTGCAGGTGCAGGTGGTAGCCGCCGTCGGCCGGCTGGACTTTTCCGCGGCAGATCGGCTTTGGATAGGCAAGGTCCTTGTCGGGTCTCCAGAACCACACGCTGCGCAGGCCGAAGCCTTCGGCGATGAGCAGTTCGGAGGATTCGTCGTCGGGCTCTCCGACCAGATCGATGGCATCGGCTGCGATGATACTTGAGCGGGGCTCGACGGCGATGGGCAGTGCTTGTTCGGCGAGCGGGCGGCCCTGGAAATCCATGCGTCGAAGGGTGATCGTTCCTTCGAACGCATCGGGCGTGTCATTGACAAGGGCGAGGCGCAAGACCCCATCAATGGGGTGAAGCGCGCACAGCTGTGGGGCAAAGGCGCGCCGCAGCGCGTAGTAGGCCGGTTTGAGCCGTCCGTCCGCGTCGATGATGGACCAGGTTGGACCTGCCCAGCAGTCGTTGAGCTGCCAGGTGAGCAACCCGGCGCATCGCGGCCAGTGGAGGCGGTGCCACTCGCCTGCCAGGGCCAGCGCACGGGCCTGCAAGACGTGCGCAGCGTACAGCCACTCGTCAAAGTCCTGTGGCTCGCGTCCGAAGACCGACTCCATGGCGCGTGTGAAGATCGGGGCGTTGCCGGCGGTGGCGCGCTGGCGAAACTCCATGGCTTCCGACCCGACACGCATCTGTTCAGGTCCAATCGCATCGGCGAGCGTGCGCCACACGGGCGGGGCCTGGTGTCCGAGTTCACTGGTGAAGCGGGTGATGAGCTCGCGGTATCCATCGAACTGTCGGTCCCAGGTGTGTCGATCGCCCTGTTCGGCAGAGTTGGCATCGGCGTGGATGGATCCTGCGCCGGGGCCTGAGGAGGGGCTGTTGATTCGGTAGGGGCGTGTCGGATCGAGCTGTGCGCAGGCGTGGGCAAATGTGTGTGTGATGTATTGTTCTCCCCAGGACTGTTCGCCGAGGCGCTCGCTCCAGCCCCAGGCTTGTCGGGCCCAGACGTTTTCGTTTCCTCCGCACCAGAGCACGACCGATGGATGAGCGCACAGTCTTGAGATTTGTTCATGGGCTTCGCGTGTGATCAGTCCGGGCAGTTCTCCCTGTTCGGGGTACATGGCGCAGGCGAGCATGAAGTCCTGCCAGACCATGATGCCCAGCTCATCGCATGCGTGGTAGAACTCGTCCTGTTCGTAGCGTCCGCCGCCCCAGACGCGCAGCATGTTCATGTGTGCCCGGGCTGCCTGTTCGACCTGTCTTCGGACTGTCTCCGGCGAGGCTTCGGCCCGAAAGACCCGGGTTGGAACCCAGTTTGAACCCTTGCAGAAGATCGGGCACTCGTTGATGACGAATGTGTGCGCGCCGCCGGTTTGATCGAGGCGCACGGTGCGAAAGCCGATGCGTCCGATCCAGTCGTCCAGCGTGGTGCCGTCTTGGCAGCGGATCCAGAGGTGGAGGTCGTAGAGCTTTTGCTCGCCGCAGCCACGGGGGAACCAGGGCTTCACGTTGTGTGCGCGCAGTTGGAGTTGTGCTGTGTGGGCGTCGGGGTGGAGGTCGGTCGATTCGAGGGCGATATCGCGTTCACTGTCGCGCAGCACGGCGGCGATATGCAGGGGGCATGGGCGTGTGTATTCCAGTTCGATGTCGATGTGGCAGATCCACGAGCCGTCGGGTTGCTGATCGGTGCGAGGCCGGACCGCCCGCAGGCGTGCGCACGACCACGACTCGATGGCGGCTTCGACGAGCCCGCTTGTGGGGACGCGTGGGTGCCAGTCCCACCCGAACATGCATGCCGGTGCGCGGAGGCAGGGGAATGGGTCCCACCCCTGCTCGTCGCCGTTGTACGGGCGTGCGCCGAGCAGGTCGAGCTGGCGGTGGATGTATGTGAGCGTCGGCTCGAAATGCAGTTCGAGGCGATTGCGTCTTTTTGTGAGTTGGTTGGTCAGATCGAAACGGTGTGTCAGAAAGCTGGAGGCGGTGCGACCGAGTCGGCGTCCGTTGAGCCTGACGTCGGCGATGCCATCAACTTCGCGGAGGACCAGCTCTGTGCGCTCATGGGCGAAGACGCGCTCGTCAGCAGCAAACTCGGCGGCGAGGATCCACCCGGTGCGGCCGACCCAGCGCATGTTGCGCTCTGCGAATCGGTGGTTTGGGTGTTCGATCACGCCGGCGCGGATCAGATCGAGATGAACGCATCCGGGCAGACTTGAGCGAAAGACGGCGTTGCGGACCTGGTCGGGAGCGTCGGGGCCGGGATCGACGGCGCGGACCGTCCAGTGTTCGGGATTGAGGGACTGGCAGACCGCGGCGGGTCGATCGGACATGCCGCTATGGTATCGCGTGATGAATCTTCCACCGGCCCCGGCTGCGAAGCGATATGACTGTCGGCGTGCACCCTTTGCGCTCGAGCAGCTCGACGGGCGGGTGGACAAGTCGTTCTGGGCGGCGGCGCCTTGGACTGATGATTTCGTGGATATTGAGGGTGAGTCAAAGCCCAGGCCGCGGTTTCGCACGCGGGCGAAGATGCTGTGGGACGAAACGTGGCTGTATGTTGCGGCGGAGCTGGAAGAGCCGCACGTGTGGGCGACGCTGACCGAGCGCAACTCGGTGATCTTTCACGACAATGATTTTGAGATTTTTCTCAACCCGAGCTGCGACGCAAGAAACTACTACGAGTTTGAGATCAATGCGCTCAATACGGTGTGGGACCTGCTGCTGCGGGTGCCCTACCGCGAGGGGGGCACGGCCGACAGCGACTGGTGCATCAGGGGGCTGCGGACGGCCGTGCATGTGGACGGGACGTTGAACGACCCGTCCGATGTGGATCGCGGCTGGTCGGTCGAGGTTGCGATGCCCTTTGCGGCGTTTGATCAGCATGAAGGTGCGCGGTGTCCGCCGCGTGCTGGTGACGAGTGGCTGGTGAACTTTTCCCGCGTCGAGTGGGATACGCGGATCGTCGATGGGCGGTATCGGAAGATTGAGGGACGAGCGGAGCACAACTGGGTGTGGTCGCCGATGGGGCTGATCGACATGCACCTGCCGCTGCGGTGGGGCGTGGTTCGATTTGTTGATGACAGGTGAGCGGGAGAAGGGGTCGACGGTCGGCGGCGTATGCTTGCTCCCCGCAGGCGATATGGTGTGACAGATGCGAACCATGGAAACGGGCAGGCTTGGGCTCATGCGAACAGTGTTCCGGGTGATTCTGGTGGCGGGGTGCGCGGTGCTCGCCGGGTGTTCGGCAGAAGCGAAGCGCACGGGGTTTCTCTCGACCTATGCCCATCTCGATGGGGCTGATGGTGGCAAAGTGTTCGTCGCGGGATCCGACGCGATCGATCAGGTGCAGGGCGTGTATGTCGAGCCGGTCGAGCTTCGGCTCGATTCAAAGTCAAACGTATCGGATGAGCAGGCAGGACAAATCGCTGCGGAGCTGCACGAAGCAATGCGTGCTGCGATCGGCGCGCATCGGGAGGTGGTCGGTCAGGGCGACGGCACGGCGGCCCGGTTTCGCATGGCACTGACGCGCATCCGCAAGGGTGTGTGGTTGTTGAACCTGCATCCGGGGACGAAGATGTCTGGCGCCGGGCTCGGCGGGGCTGCGATCGAGGCGGAGTTGGTGGACGCCGAGGGTCGTCAGCTCTGGGCGATGGTGGAGATGCGAAAGGGCGATCGTGCGGAGCTGGACGCATTCAGCGAGCTGGACGATGCACGCGACGCGATCAACGCATGGGCACAACAGATCGAGGCGCTTTTTTCCGAAGGCGAGCGTTGAGGGTCGTGTTGATGGCGCACGGCCTGGCTGGCAGGACTCACGCCCGGGAACGGTCAGGTGCGTGTCAGTGCGACGCGGAAAGGTTGCACGCGAGCAGTGAAAATACCTGCAAGGACGGCCGGATCGTCGGCGACGATGTGCCTGGCGTGATCGGGTGAATCTGCTTCAAAGATGAAGATGCCGATCCAGGGTGCTTTGAGCGAGCGTCCGGCGAGGATGAGGAGACCTTCATCACGCTTGCGGCAGTCGTAGTCGAAATGGCGTGCAATGAGTTCGGCTTCTTCCGGCGTGGGTGATTCGGGCGTGCCGGCGCGCACGGGTTCGAGAATGCAGACGAACTGCGAGCGTTGTGTGCTCATCGCGGCATGGTATGGCGCACAAAAAAGATGGCCCGCGGCGTGAGGTCCACGAGCGCATCGCTCTGTGCCTTTCGAGGCACAGTTCAGTTGGAGACGAAGTCGTTGAGGAATGCCAGCAGG
Source organism: Planctomycetota bacterium (assembly GCA_003697045.1). GTDB lineage: Bacteria > Planctomycetota > Phycisphaerae > Phycisphaerales > UBA1924 > J022. The sequence continues at coordinate 20,794 of RFGK01000129.1, read as the reverse complement.
TCGTAAACGTCGAGCGTCCAGTCGCCGTTGTGGTCGCTGGTGAGGCTGTCGCTCATGTAGCCGTTGATGAATGCCATCACGTCGAGGAAGTCGAGGGTTCCGGAGTTGTCGTAGTCGGCGGGGTTGAAAGGAGCGTTGACGCGGAGGATCTGGTCGGCGTTGACGTTTGCGAGGGTCAAGTATGAGCCGTCGGAGAAGCGGAATCGCACGTAATCGACGGTGCTGACGTTGCCGAGTCCGGCGTGTGCGCCGATTTCACCCTGAGAGGAGTGGTTGAATCCGCCGTCGATGACGAGGATTTCGTGTTGATTGCCGGTGACGAGGGTGATGAGGGTGTGCATGCCGAAGGGGGAGAGGGAGTCGCGTGCGCGGGTGTCGATTTCGATGCGCAGCCAGTGGGCGTTGTCGGGCTCGGGCTGACCGGGTTCGAGCAGGTGGTTTTCGTAGACTGCGACGGGTTCACCGGTTGCGATGACGACGAGGTCTTCGTCGCCGTCGTTGTCGAAGTCGGCGTTGAGCAGGCCTCGTCCTTCTCCGGTGTGGACGAAACCGACGTCGAGGGCGACTTCTTCGAAGACGAGGTTTCCACGGTTGAAGTAGAGGTAGGACTGTTCGTTGCCGTATTCGCCGCCGAAGCCGTTGGTCTCGACGAGATCGATGAGGCGGTCGTGGTTGAGGTCGACCATGAGCACGCCCCAGCCCCAGCCGCCGTCCTGGACGGGGGTGCCGGGGGCGATGTTGTTGAAGGTGCCGTCGGGGTTCTGGATGAGGAGCAGATTACCCGGCCCGTTGAGGAAGTCGTAGTAGCTTCCGGAGACGTACCAGTCGAGGAGCCCGTCGCTGTTGAGGTCTCCGACGGCCGAGCCCATGCCGTTGGCTCCTGAGAGGTCCTGGACTGAGGGGGTCTGGTCGGAGAAGGTTCCGTCGCCGTTGTTGACGAAGTAGTGGCTTGTGCCGGTGTCGGCGACCATGAGCAGCTCGGGGTATCGGTCGTGATTCATGTCGACGAATCCGGGGACGAATCCTGCCATCATGGAGCGGATTCCGACGTTGTCGGTGACGTCGGTGAGGATGACGCCGCCGAAGCCGTCGGGTCCATCATTGCGATAGAGGCGGTTTCCGAAGGCGGTGCGGTGGTAGCATGCGACGAGCAGATCGAGGTCGCCGTCGAGGTCGTAGTCTCCCCATGCTGATCCGGTGCCATCGGTCAATCCGGGGACGAGGAGGTTGCATCCGCTTTGTGCGGCGATGTCGGTGAAGGACCAGTTTCCGTCGGCGTCGGGTCCGTTGTTTCGATAGAGCTTGTGGTAGCCGGGCGAGGGTGAGCCGTTGCCGGGGCCGTAGCTGGTGATGAACAGGTCGAGCAGGCCGTCATTGTTGAAATCAGCAGCGGAGCACGAGAAGGAGTGATGTGGCTCGGGCAGGCCCCACGCTTCGGCCTCGTCGGTGAAGGAGAAGTTTCCGTCGGCATCGAGGCCGTTGTTGATGAACAGTGCGTCGCGGCGTCCGGGTCCTCCGAGGAGGAACAGGTCCGCATATCCGTCATTGTTGAAATCTGCGGCCAGGCCTCCGGCTCCCATGAAACCGTACCGCGGGCTTCGCGTAGGTGTAAATGTGGCGCCGACGTCATCGGTGACGTTGGTGAACCAGAGCGTCTGGGCAGGTGCGTGTGGCACGAACAGAATGAGCGCACCGGCCGAAGTGGCAATCAGACCCCAACGAGCTTTCATGGTCTTCTCCCATCCGTGTGCGAGCGCACACATACAAGCCTCGGGCAGAACGCACGAGGTGGACTTCAATGGGCGGCCAGAACAGCCGCACAATAAGCGGGACACGTTCTGAGTCGTGCCCGGCAGAACCATGTGGAAGCCGGAGCTTCCGTCAGAATCCGTTTTACCCGATCAACCTGTGCCGATGCAAGTGCTGTTGCGGACATGCGGGGTTTTTGCCGCTTGTGAGACTGAGTTGATGCGGGATGCGAGCACGGTCTGCCGGGGTTGTATGGGGCGTGGGGGCGATACCGTAGTGGCATGACTGAGGCCCCTCATCTTTCGCCCGAGCGGTTCCGCGAGCTTGGACACCGCCTGATCGACTGGATTGCGGATTATCACGCATCGCTGGAAACCCGGGCTGTGACGAGCAGGGCCCGGCCGGGGGATTTGCTGACCCGGCTCGCGGAATCGGCGCCCGAGCAGCCGGGCGATGCGGGCGAGTGGGAGCGGATCATCAGGGACTTGGACGAGCTGATTGTGCCGGGGCTGATGCACTGGCAGTCGCCGAGGTTTTTCGGGTACTTTCCGTGCAACTGCTCGATGCCGGGCGTGCTTGGGTCGCTGGTCTCGGCGGGGTTGAACGTCAACGGCATGCTGTGGGCGACGAGTCCGGCTGCGACCGAGCTTGAGATGCGCATGCTCGACTGGGTGGGTGAGATGATCGGGTTGCCCGAGCAGTTCACGTTTCGGTCAAGCCGGGGCGGGGGGTGCATTCAGGGAACGGCGTCGGAAGCAACGCTTGTGGCGCTGCTCGCTGCGAGGGCGCGGGCGATGCGGGCAGGAGTTGATGGGGCGCAGATGTGCGTGTATGCCTCGCGGCATGCGCACAGTTCGGTGATCAAGGCGGCGATGATTGCGGGCCTGGCTGCAACGCCGGAAGATCGCGCGCGCGTGCGTCTGCTCGAGTGCGATGTGGCGCACCGGCTGGATCCATTGGCCCTGCGGGGAGCGATCGAGCGTGATTTGCGCGACGGGCTGGTGCCGACGTTTGTGTGCGCGACCCTGGGCACGACGAGTTCGGAGGCTGTGGATCCGTTGGAGGCGATCGGGCGCATGCTGGAAGGGCTGGAGATTGAGCCCTGGGTGCATGTGGACGCTGCGTATACGGGGGCGGCGCTGGTCTGTCCGGAATATCGCTGGATGCTGGAGGGCATCGAGCGTGCCGATTCATTCTGTTTCAATCCGCACAAGTGGTTGTTGACGAACTTTGACTGCGATTTGATGTGGACGCGTGACCGGGGGGCGTTGACCGATGCGTTGTCGGTGACGCCGGAGTATTTGCGCAACGTGCCGAGCGAGTCGGGAGAAGTGATCGATTATCGCGACTGGCAGATTCCGCTGGGGCGCAGCTTTCGTGCGCTCAAACTGTGGTTTGTGATCCGGCACTACGGGGTGGAGGGGTTGCGTGCGCACATACGCGGGCACGTCGCGCTGGCAAAGCGTCTGGAGGATCGGTTGCGTGGGGATGAGCGGTTTGTGCTGGCGTCGCCGCGTGTGACGGGGCTGGTGTGCTTTCGCCTGCGGGGTGGCGATGAGCCGACGCAGCGTTTGCTCGAGCGGATCAATCAATCGGGCAAGGCGTTTGTTTCGCACACGAGGCTGCCGGATAGCGAGGGGGTGGAGCGACTGGTGCTGCGCGTTGCGATCGGAGCACCGGCGACGAGCGAGCGCCATGTGGAAGAGCTCTGGGAGTTGATCGACGGTGCGGCGTGACGGGTTGGCTGATGTGATCAGTTTGGCAGACCGGACGGGCGGTTTTTTCAGGTGACGATCAGGCCGAGCACCCAGACGACGACGGCGGCGTAGGCGCCCGCGGCGATGTCGTCGAGCATGATTCCCCATCCGGAGCGGAGGTTTTGAAGCGAACGGGCCGGTTCGAGCTTGGTGATGTCGAAGAAGCGAAAGGCGAAGAACGCTGCCAGGAGGAGGAAGACGGCGATGCGGGCGTCGTTTTGTGCTGCATCGGGGATGATGAGCAGGGGAATGCACTGTCCGGCGGTTTCGTCGGCGACGACCTGGGACGGGTCGTGCCCCCAGCGGGCTTCGGCCTCGTCGCCGCGAGCCACGCAGACGGCTGCGAAGAGGATGAGAATGACAAGGAGCACGCCGAAGTAGATCCACGGGGCATCGGCCGGGCCGAACCCGATTGCGAGCATGAGTGCCGCGAGGAGAACGGGCGGCATGGCCCCCCACGTGCCTGATGCGGGGCGCATGTATCCAAGCCCGAAGGTGGTCAGAAAGTCCCAGCTGACGCCCGGTCGTCGGATCATGGCTTTTCTCCGCTGTTGGGCGCTCTCCATGCCCGGAGAACATAGGGCAGGCCGGACCAGATGGTGACGAGGAGTGTTGCCCAGACGATCAGGTCGATGGCGTGGCGTGTTGGCGAGCCGGGTTCGGCGGGGTCCAGTGCGAGGATTGCGAGCACGGCGGGGATGGCGAGGGACTGGAAGATCATCTTGAGTTTGCCTGATCGTGTGGCGGAGAAGTCGACGCCTTGGGATTCGTAGACGCCTCGGAGGGTGGTGACGAGCAGTTCGCGGGCGAGGATGAGGACGACCATCCAGGGGTGGACGCCGGTGGCGATGCCGCCGCGGGGATCGGCGAAGGTTGGGCCTGCGAGGCAGATGAAGGTGCCGAGGATGAGGATCTTGTCTGCGAACGGGTCGATGACGCGTCCGAACAGGGAGACGACATTCCATTTGCGGGCGAGGTATCCGTCGGCGGCGTCGGTGAGGGCGGCGAGCAGGAAGAGGCTCAGGGTCAGCAGGAGCAGGTTTTGTTGAGTTGTGAGCCCGTCTGGATCGGTGGGAGGGTCGATCGGGCCGGAGAGCAGCGCGATGACTCCCAGGGCGAGCCCGACGCGTGCGATGGTCAGCACATTGGGCAGGCGTCCCTTGAAGGAGGCGTGGGGCGGCTGGGTGTGAGGCATGCGGTGCATGCTAGGAGAATGGGGAAGGTGAGCTGCGGGGTGTGAAGTTGGTTGAAGCGAACGGGGATTGGAACTATCCTCACGCCCCACCTTTGTGCAGTTGGTTGCTGGACAGGAGGGGGAGGCTCGAGGGGGTTTGACCCCTTGTCGGACTATTGGCCGGGACGCGCCGCGTGAACGAGCTTGCCCAACCGATTCTGATGTACGTTGCCTGTGCCCTGGGGGCAATCGGTGTTGCGATGGCGCTTCCCAGGCACAAGCCGGGGATTGCGCTGCTCGGTGGTCTGGTGGCTGCGGCGGGGTTTGGGGCCGGAGTGCTGGCGTTGTTCCTGGCTGCGGAGGATTCCAGCCTGCTTCCGAGCTTGTTCTTCTATGTGTTTGCCTTGCTTGCACTTGGGGCGGGTTTGCGCATGGTGACGCACCCGCGTCCGGTGTATTCGGCGCTTTACTTCATATTGACGATCATCGCGTCGAGCGGGCTGTATGTCTTGCTGTCGGCGGAGTTTATGGCGTTTGCCCTGATCATCATCTACGCCGGGGCAATCATCATTACGTATCTGTTCGTCATCATGCTTGCCACGCAGGCGCCGACCGAGGAGGACGAGGAGAGTCTGTATACCTACGACACGGAGGCGCGCGAGCCGATCTGGAGTTCGGCGGTCGGGTTTATCATTCTGGCCGCGTTGACGGCGATGCTGTTTCGTGGGGCGGGTGAGCTTCCTGTGCCGTCGGGGTCGGGTGACTCTCAGGCGATATTGGCGCAGATGCCCGGCAAGGTTGAGCGTGAGCTTCGCCGCAGCGGCGTGATCGGGAAAGAGGCATCTGTTGCGACCGAGCACGGCGTGGCGGTCATCGAGCAGGGCGGTGTGCGGCTGGGGGATGGTTCGGTGGTGCCCTTGCCTGTTGGGCTTGAGCCGAGCAATGTCGAGGAGCTTGGGTTCAACCTGCTGGCCGAGCACCCGATGACGATCGAGATCGCGGGGGTCATCTTGCTGATGGCGATGCTGGGGGCGGTGGTGCTTGCGCGGCGTCAGGTGGATCTGGAGGAAGCAGCCAAGGCCAGGCAGGCCCGCACGCTCGGCCAGGAGGTCGGGGATGCTTGAGTTGGTGTTGTGCCAGGCGGGGTATCCCGAGCCGATGGCGTCGGTGACGCTGGCGCACTATCTGGTGTTGTCGGCTGCGATGTTCGTGCTGGGGCTTGTGGGGTTTATCACACGCCGCAACCTGATCATCATGTTCTTGTGCACGGAGCTGATGTTTCAGGCGGCGGGGCTGGCGCTGATCGCGTTCAGTCGGTATCACCTGAATCTTGATGGGCAGACATTTGTGATTTTCGTGCTGACGGTGGCGGCGGCAGAGGCGGCCATGGCATTGGCTCTGGTCGTCCTGCTGTTCCGCCGGCGGGAGTCGCTCAGTTCGGAAGAATGGGCGGAGCTGAAGGGCTAGGCGCGCTCACGCGCATGGAGTGGATTTGATGACGGGCGATGTGATCCTCACCTTCGCAGCCGACGCGCCGGTTGGCGTGGCGCCGTGGTGGGTGATGCTCATCCCGGCGCTTCCGATGCTCGGCGTGATTCTGTGCACGCTGATGGCGATTGCGGGTGTGCGGTCGAAGCTTCCCGCGTGGGTGACGGTGGGGTGTCTGGGCGCGTCATTTGTGGTTGCGGTGGCGATGCTGCTCAATCATGGCGAGGGGGCTGCGGTTGCCAAGGCGTGGGACTGGTTCCACATCTCGTGGGGCGACGCGCAAGGGCAGCAGTTCAACGCGATCTTCGGGTTCTACATCGATCGGCTGACGATTCTGTGGATGCTGTTTGTCACGGGGCTGGCCACGCTGATCGGGCTGTATGCCAGTGAATACATGAGTCACGATGTCGGGCCCGGGTATTGTCGATTCTTCGTGGCGTTCAACCTGTTCGTGTTCTCGATGGCCTGTCTGGTGATGGGCGCGAACATGTTGATGCTCTACCTGGGATGGGAAGGCGTCGGGCTGTGTTCGTACCTGTTGATCGGGTATTACTACAAGAAGCCCTCGGCCGTTGCGGCGGGGAAGAAGGCGTTTATCGTCAACCGCATCGGCGATCTCGGTCTGGCGCTCGGTGTGTATCTGACGTTCGTGCACTTTGGCACGATTGAGTACGCCGAGCTGTTTGCTTCAGACAAGTTGGCCGGGTATCTCGAGCACGCCTCGCACGGGGATTTTTCGCACATTCCGTTGGCGGCCCAGGTGATTCCGATGCTGTTGATGGTCGGTGCGTTTGGCAAGAGTGCGCAGTTGCCGCTGTATGTGTGGCTGCCTGATGCGATGGAGGGTCCGACGCCGGTGTCGGCGCTGATCCACGCGGCGACGATGGTGACGGCGGGTGTGTTCCTGATTGCGCGCACGTATCCGGTGTTTCAGGTGTCAGAATACGCGCTGCCGACGGTGGCGTGGATCGGCGGATTGACCGCGTTCTTCAGCGCGACGATCGGCATGGCGCAGTTCGACATCAAGCGGATCATGGCCTATTCGACGGTCTCGCAGCTTGGGTACATGTTTGCCGGGCTTGGGGTTTTGACCAGTGTCGGCGCGGCGGCCCACGTGTTCACGCACGCGTTTTTCAAGGCGCTGCTGTTTCTTTGCTGCGGTGCGGTCATGCACGGGTTTGCCGGCCAGCTGGATCTGCGCAAGCTCTCCGGGCTGTGGCGCATGAAGGGCTGGGGCATCGTGTCGATCACGATGCTGGTAGGGTGTCTGAATCTGGCGGGATTCCCGGTGATTACGAGCGGGTTCTGGTCGAAGGACATGATCATGGCCGAGGCGTTTGTCCGCCCGGGCATGGGGCCGGTGGGGTGGCTGTTGCTCATCACCGCGGGTCTGACGGCGTACTACACGTTTCGCGTGTTTTTCCGCGTGTTTGTCGGCCCGCAGGAGTATCACCCGGGCGATGAGCTTCACGATGACGGGCACGGAGCGGAGCATTTTCATCCGCATGCGCCGGGGTGGGCGATCAACTCGGTGCTGGTGATTCTGGCGGTGCTCAGCTTTGTTGCCATTCCGCTGGTGGCGCTCAATCACGGCGGGTGGGTCGGGGAGATGATCCACGGCTCGACCGCGCACTATGAAGCGCACGCCGAAGCCGGGCATCACGGTTCGGTGTGGCTGGCAGGATTCAATCCGCACGCGGTGATGTATTACATCTCGGCGGTGGTGGGGATCGCGGGGATTCTGGTGGCGTATGCGTTGCATTTGCGTGGTCGGACCAGTGCGGGCGAGGCGCCGGCGGCCGAGGCTTTCAAGAATGCGCTTGGACCTGTGCAGCGCTGGGCCGAGCACAAGTGGTACGTGGACGAGCTGTACGATTTTCTGTTTCGCAAGCCGTTGTGGGTGCTCAGCCAGATCTTCCGGTATGTGGACATGCTGCTGGTCGACGGGCTGGTCAACACGGCGGGGTGGATTCCGTCGGCGCTGGGCGGCCGCCTTCGTCGCGGTCAAAACGGGGTGCTTCAGAGCTACGCAGCCAGCATGGCTGGGGGACTGGCGCTGTTTGTCGTGGTGGTTCTCATTCTCGCGAGCAGGTCGGGATGATGAAGGTGATCGGCATGGACAGTTTTGAGGCGAAGGAGGAGACGCGATGAACAGCGTGCTCATTCCTGTTTCGCTGGCGTTGCCGGTTGTCTTTGCGCTTCTTGTGGCGTTCATGCCGGCCGAGCGGGCTCGCGGGACGGCGCTGGTGGGCATGTTGCTTTCGGCGGTGCCGGTGCTCGGGCTGTTGTTTCTGTTTGATTACAGTCGTGCGGCCGAGTTTCAGTTTGCCGCATCGGTCGAATGGGCGCCGCAACTCGGTCTTTCGCTTTCGGTGGGGATCGATTCGGTGGCGCTGTTGCTCATTGCGTTGACGGCGCTGCTGGGTCCGGTGTGCGTGCTCGGCTCGTGGACGGCGATTACCGATCGTCCCAGGCTGTTTTATTCGTGGCTGCTGGTGATGCAGACGGCGATGATCGGGGTTTTTGCAGCCCGCGATCTCGTGTTCTTCTACATGTGCTTTGAGTTCACGCTGTTGCCGATGTTCGTGCTGATCGGTGTGTTCGGCTCGACGAACCGGAAGATTGCGTCGATCAAGTTCTTTCTGTATACGTTTACGGGTTCGTTGATTGCACTTGCCGGGCTTGTGTATGTCGCATGGTCGGCTTCGGGGCATTACGGGCGGTGGACGCTGGATATCGGGGAGCTGGCGGCGGCGGCGCGATTGATGAGCCCGACGGAGCAGGGCTTGGTTTTGGCGGCGATGCTTGCGGGCTTTGCGGTCAAGGTTCCGTTGTTCCCGCTGCACACGTGGCTGCCGCTGGCGCACACGGAGGCTCCGACGGCCGGGTCGGTGATTCTGGCGGGAGTGCTGCTGAAACTGGGGACGTATGGCATCTATCGCTTCGTGCTCGGGTTTGTACCGATGGCGATGGTCGAACATGCACCGTTTCTTGCGGTTCTGGCGATCATCGGCATCATTTATGCCGGCTTGATCTGCTGGGTGCAGACGGACGTGAAGAAGCTGGTGGCGTATTCATCGGTGAGTCACCTGGGCTTTTGCGTGCTGGGCTTGCTTGCGGTGAATACGACGGGGCTTTCGGGCTCGGTGATGTACATGCTCAGCCACGGGTTGAGCACGGGCGCATTGTTCCTGATGATCGGATTCATGTACGAGCGGTATCACACGCGCGACATGGGTCAGGTGCAGGGCCTGGCGTCGAAGATGCCGGTGTGGTCGAGCTTCATGGTGTTCTTTGTGCTTGCGTCGGTGGGGCTGCCGGGGTTGAACGGATTTGTCAGCGAGTTTCTGTGTCTGATCGGCGCGTTTCAGTCGTCATCGGAGCTTGTGGCGGCGGGGCATCCCGGCGCCACTGCGGGTGCGCTTGGGCCGTGGTATGCCGCGGTTGCGGGCGTGGGGATGGTTGTTGCGGCGATGTATTTGTTGATTATGGTGGGCAAGGTGGTGTGGGGGGAGCTGGTCGAGCCGGCCGGGCACGATGATGCTCACACGGGTCTTCCGGTGGACTTGAGTGCGCGGGAGATCGCGGCGTTGTTGCCGCTGGCGGCGGGGTGTCTGATTTTCGGGCTTTTCCCGCAGCCGTTGCTTGGCGCGATTGAAGCGCCGGTGAATGTCGCGGTGCGGTCGATCGAGTTTGAGCCCGTGGACGTGCCGCACACGACTGAACATGCCGAGGCCGACCTGCAAGTCGGGGAGGTCGCTCCGTGATCGAGAGACTCACGTATTTGTGGCCGGAGCTTTCGCTGTTTGTTGCGACGTGCGTGGTGATGGTGCTTGGGCTGAGCCCATCGAAGGAGACGCGGCGTTTGTGCGCGTGGGTGTCGGCGGTGGCGTTGCTGGTGGCGGGCGGGCTTGCGATCAATGCGCCGGGTGATCCGTCGGCGCTGCTTCCGAATCTGATGCCCTTCACCAAGCTGTTGGTTGCGATGGTGGGGCTGGTGCTTTTGATGTTGCTGGCCGGCACGGTTGACCGCGAGTACGAGGCGGACATTCTCGCGGGGCGGACGACGTTCAATGCGTTGCGTTCGAACCGTGCGGAGTTTTATTCGTTCTTTCTGTTCAGCCTGACGGGCCTGATGCTGTGCACGAGTGCGGAGAGTCTGATCTGGCTGTTTCTCGCGCTCGAGCTGACGAGTCTGCCGACGTACATCATGGTGACGATCTCGACGCGCGGGACGCGCAGCCAGGAAGCCGGGGTCAAGTACTTTTTCCTCGGGGCGTTGGGCGCGGCATTCTTTCTGTACGGCTTTGCACTCATCTATGGCGGGACCGGCGCGACGCATTTTTCCGACATTGCCGCTTCGGTGCGGGCCAACGGGATGAATCCGATCCTGACGCTGGGCATGCTGATTTCACTGATCGGGGTGTTTTTCAAGATTGCGGCGGTGCCGATGCACTTCTACACGCCGGACGTGTACCAGGGGGCGGCTTCGTCGGTGTCGGCATTTCTGGCGTTTGTGCCGAAGACGGCGGGTTTTGTGGCCATCATGACGTTGTGTGCTGCAATCGGATGGGAGTATGGCCCGCATGGGGAGAATCTTCCCGAGGCGGTGAGGCTCCTGCTCTGGATCACGGCGGCTCTGACGATGACCGTGGGCAACACGCTTGCGCTGCGTCAGCGGTCGGTCAAGCGCATTCTGGCGTATTCGTCGATTGCGCACTCGGGGTACATGCTGGTGGGGGTTATTGCCGGGCCGGGTGATACGCCGGGGGCATTTTCGACCAATGGGCTGGCTGCGGTTTTGTTTTACCTGTTGTGCTACGGGTTTATGAACGTGGGCGCGTTTGCGGTGCTGGCGGCGTTGCGTCGGCCGGATGGGTCCGAGGCCGATGATCTCGACGATATTCGCGGGCTGTGTCAGACGCACCCGGTGCTTGGGTGGTCGATGGTGCTCTGTGCGTTGAGCCTGCTGGGCATGCCGCCGCTGCTGGGCTTCATGGGCAAGCTGGGGTTGTTCTATACGGCGGTGAATGCGGGCGAGATCGCGATCATCATCGTGCTCGGCGTCAACTCGGCGATCGCGGCGTGTTACTACCTGCGTCTGGTCGTTACGCCTTATCTGGAACGTCCGGCCGAAGCCGATGTGCTTGCGGTCGAACCGGCGCGTGTCGTCTCGCGCCCGGTTGCTGCGGTCATCTCGGCTGCATCGGTGGTGGTGCTCGTCTTTGCGATTCAGCCGTTGCTGAGCGCATCGGGCGAAGCGGGGGCGGTGGCGCCGCCAAGCGCCGCGCCGAGTGCCGATGCTGCGGTGGATTGATCGGGTGTGAGGATGCCTTGCGGCGGGTTTCTGGGGGTGCATCGCGGACGTTGAGCGCGTGCGGAGCGGGGGTACGTGTGACTGCCGCGTGGTGTTTTGGACCGTCTGTCTTTCGGTCGGTTGAGCTATTCCTGCTCGTCGATCATCTGGAGCCCGGCCAGAGCGGTGAGCGTATCAGGCTCGAACTTGAAGACGCGATCGAGCCCGGTGACGAGCAGGACCGACCAGACTTCATCGGTGACGCCACAGATGCGAAGCTCGCGCCCGGCGGCTTTGAGCAGATTGCGAAGCTTGAGCAGTTGGGCGATGTTGGAGCTGTTGATGTAGGTGACGGCGGAGAAGTCGAGCACGACGTGGGGCATGTCACTGCGTTCGGTGGAGGAGAGGCGATCGGCCAGGCTTGCCAACTCGTCGGACAGGGCCGGTTCGTCGGTGAGGTTTGAGAGGATGATCTTGTCAGACCAGTCGGTGCTCATCGCGCAGGTAGTGTACCAGATCGGGGCTATTCGTCGTCGGAATCTTCGGTTTCGATGACCCGGGCGGCCGCCACGACGGCGTCGCCGTCGCGGAGCGACACGACCCGCACTCCCTGAGCACCGCGTCCGGTCTCGCGTATGGAATCAGCGCTGGTTCGCACGAGTTGTCCGTTGCGTGTAATGACAACGACGTCGTCGCCCTGTTCGACGCTGATGGCTGCCACAGCGCGTCCGTTTTTTTCGGTGATGCGGATGTCGGTGCGTCCCTTGCCTCCGCGGCTCTGGCTTCGGGGTTTTCCGTTTTCGGGCTGTACGCGATAGGCATCGACGGGTGTGCGTTTGCCATACCCGCGCTCGGTAATTGTGAGGAGGCAACGGTTGCGTTCGATTGCTTCGGGTGAAGTTTGCAGGTCGCCGTCGTCGTCTTCGATCATCGGGACGCGCACGGCCCCGATTACTTCGTTGCCGCTGCCGAGATCAATGCCCTTGACACCGGCGGCGGAGCGACCCATGTCGCGGACATCGCTTTCGTTGAATCGGATGGCCATGCCCTGGGCCGTGACGAGGATCAAATCGTCGGTGCCGGTGGTGAGCAGGACATCGAGCAGGGCGTCGCCGTCTTTGAGTCCCACGGCGATGAGTCCGGAGCGATTGACGTTGGCATAGGCCTTGAGGGGTGTGCGTTTGACGATGCCGCCGCGTGTGATGAAGGTGAGGTAGTGGCTGCCGGCTTCGAAGTTCTTGACAGCGAGGTAGGCGCAGGTGCGCTCGCCTTCGCGCAGTTCGATGAAGTTGACGATGGGTCGGCCGCGACTGGTGCGGCTCAGCTCGGGCAGCTCATAGACCTTGAGCTTGAAGACGCGGCCGGTGTCGGTAAAGCACAGCAGATCGTCGTGCGTGCTGGCGACGAACAGATGCTCGACAAAGTCGCCGTCGCGGCTGTCGGTGGCGCGGATGCCCTTGCCCCCGCGCCCCTGAGCCTGGTAGGTCGAGGCGGGCACGCGCTTGGCGTATCCGAGGTGGCTGATGGTCACAGCCATGTCTTCGACCTGGATGAGAGATTCGATGGAGATGTCGCCGGCGGCGTCTTCGATCCGGGTGAGCCGCTCCGATCCGAAACGCTGCTTCATCTCCTCGCAGTCTTCCTTGATGATGTCAAGCACGCGCTGGTGCTCGGCGAGGATGAGCTCATATCCCTCGATCTCCTCGGTGAGCTCGTTGTATTCGCGAACGAGGCGTTCGATTTCGAGTCCGACGAGCTGGATGAGGCGCATCGACCCGATGGTCTCGGCCTGAAGGCGGGTGAGGCGCACGCCGCCGGCGGACTCGGCAAGGCGCACGCGCTCGATGAACCGACTCGGAAGGGCCTGGTTTGCCGGGTGTTCCGGCGGGATGCGATAGCGACGAGCCATGAGCTTGTGGATCGCTTCTTCGCGCGTCTGGCTTGACTTGATCAGTGCGATGATCTCGTCGATGTCGACGACGGCGTAGATCATGCCTTCGAGCACGTGGGCCTTTTTCTTGGCTTCGCGCAGGAGGTGGGCGGTGCGACGGCGAATTACGTCGACGCGATGGTCGATGTAGCAGTCGATGAGCTGTCGCAGCCCCAGCGTCCGCGGCTGACGGTTGACCAGCGCGACGTTGATGATGCTGAAGGTCTGCTGCAACTGCGTGTGCTGGTAGAGCTGGTTTTCGACTACGCGGGCGTCGGCGCCGCGCTTGAGTTCGAGAACGATGCGTGTCTGGGCGTTGCGTCCGGACTCGTTGCGTACGTCCGAGACGTCCTTGAGTCGTTCATCCTTGACGGCGTTGACGATCTCCTCGACGAGCGTGTTTTGCATGAGCCCGAAGGGGATCTGGTCGATGACGAGCTGTTCGCGGCTGGTTGAGAGTTCTTCGATGTGGCATGTGCCGCGGACGGTGACGCGCCCGCGTCCGCTCTCGTAGGCATGGACGATGCCTGCGCGGCCGAGGATGATCCCACCGGTGGGAAAGTCAGGGCCCTTGATCCCGTGTCGCACGATCGTGCCGTCTTCATCGAATTCGTCTCGCATGAGATCGAGCAGAGTGATCTCGGGGTTTTCGATCACGCGGACGATTGCGTCGAAGATTTCGGTGGGGTTGTGAGGTGGCAGGCTGGTGGCCATGCCGACGGCGATGCCCATGCCGCCGTTGATGAGCAGATTCGGAAACTTGCCCGGGAGCACGACCGGTTCGGTGAGGCGGTCGTCGTAGTTTGGCTGTCGGTCGACGGCGGAGAGATCGAGGTCGGCCATCATTTCGACGGCGGCGTGATGCATGCGTGCTTCGGTGTATCGCATGGCAGCGGGGGGGTCGCCGTCGATGGAGCCGAAGTTTCCCTGCGGGTCGATGAGGGGGACGCGCATCTTCCATTTCTGTGCCATGCCGACGAGCGTGGGATAGATGACGCTTTCGCCGTGGGGGTGGTAGTTGCCGGAGGTGTCGCCGGCGATTTTGGCACACTTGAGGTGCTTCTTGCCCGGGCGCAGTTTGAGGTCGTTCATTGCGACGAGGATGCGCCGCTGGCTGGGCTTGAGCCCGTCGCGGACGTCGGGCAGGGCGCGATCCATGATCGTACTCATCGCATAGAGCAGGTAGGAATCGCGCAGCTCGCGCTCGATGTCGTGGTCAACGATGCGGCCGGAGTCGTCACTTCCGCCGGTCGAGGCCGGCTCGTCGGGGATGTCTCCAGGCGGCCCGTCGGCTGCCTGGTCCTGGGTCAGCTCACCGTCGCTCATGCACGAACTCCGCACCGGGGATACAAGCCGATTGGAGCCAGTCCTCCCCGACGCGAAATCATAGGCGCACGGCCGGTTCCAAACGGTCTAATCCTGCGGGTTTGCGTGCTTGGGAATCTGCGTTTTTCGTGCAGAAACAGCGTTTACAGCGTCCAGAGTGCGACAGACGCCCTGCAGGCCCAGGGCTGTCGATTCCAGAGGCATTCTCGGATCCCACAACGCCATGCGCACACCCCACATGGCAAGGTCCGGTCGCGCAAACATGTGTCCCTCGGCCGGGCCGGCACAAAGCTGATGGGTAAAGCGGACAAGGCCCAGCAGGTGGGCAAACTCGCGTGCGACTTCTCCTTCGCCGAGTGAACCGGAGGTCAGCCGCGGGTCGGCGAGCATGTCGGCCAGGAGCGGGAGCGGACGAATCGAGTTCCAGGTTGGAAGTGGCGTGGCGGCCCGGGTGTAGACGATTGCGCCGGCGAGATCACGATCGGCCGGGGCAAGCGTCGAGGGATCGAGCTGATGCTCGTCGATCAGTCGGCGTGCTTCGAGCAGCGCGACGCGCGCCTTGATCGGCTGATCGGCGCCGGCCAGCTCGATCTCGGCCCAGCCGAGCCATGGAAACTGCGAGACGAGATTGCGCGGGTCGGTCTGTCGAAACGTGGTGCGGACGGCCGCCTCGGCATGTTCACGGCTGACCAGCGCCGCGTCCTGCCTTGACAGGCGCACCAGCGCCAGCGAAACAATGCCCCATCCGCTCGGGTCGAGCGAAGGCGGAAATGACTGTTCTTGTGGGTCGAAGCCCATCAATACGGTCTGCACGCAGCGTTCACGCATCCGGTGGACCTGTTCATCCTCCGGGACGAGCTGGCCGGCGTCGGTCAGCGCGACGATGACGGCTGCGGAGGTGCTCGCGTCGGCCCACGGCTCGTATTCGCCGTCGGCGACCTCGGCGAGCTCGTCGAGCACCTGATGGATGGTCTGGCGGGCCTTGCGGACCGTCTCGGCGTCCATCCCGGGCGTTGCGACATAACGCGCCAGGGCACTGACGACGAGCGCCTGGGCGGCTGGATGCTCGGCCCGGGTCTCCGCTCGCCCGGTGACGGGGTCCATCGTTCCCATGAGCCCGAACGGCTCGACGCCCGGCCACAGGCGTGCGATGAGATTTGAAGCCATTCCGTCGGCCATGACGCGCAGGCGGGGCATGGTGAGTTCGCTGGTGTCGATCACGCGCCCGCCGCGATGCAGAAATACGGGTGCTGCGCGTGGATCGATCTGGGCCAGTTGGACGGTTCGAAAGCGGTAGAACGTGTACCCGAGCGAGCGGAGCTCGTCGATTTCGGCCAGGGCGCGCGTCGCATCCCCGGAAAGCTCGGAGACGAGCGAGCGGACGGCTGTGGATGCGGGTTCACGGGCCGAGACCATTTGAAGGGGATACCTGGCTGCAACGCGATTGCCGATTCGGACCGCGACGCCTTCGAGCCCCGGCGAAATGCCGAGCGCCAGTTCGGCATCGGAGTGGGCATCAAGTGGGGCGAGCGGGCCGGCCAACTCGACGCTGACGGTGATTCTCTGTCGCGCATCGTCTGCCCGGGCGTGCCAGTTGTCGGGCAGGTTGGGAAGCGCTCGCAGCATGGCGCGGCGAGCGGCAGCGGACAGCGCTTTTTCGGGGCTTTCGATTGTTGCGCCGTGTCCGATAACCCGGCCGTCGAGGCGAAGGGTGACCGAAGCGCCGCTCAGGCCACTCGGCTCATCGTCGCCGACGGACCATTTGCGGACCCACCGGACCAGGGTCGTGGCTGCGTCAAGGCTCGTCTGTGCGTCGGGGAGATCGGCCTGTCGTGCGGGGGTTTCGGGACTGGTCTGGGCCGAAGCTGTGGAGCCTTGGGCAGCGGGACAGTTCGCTGCTGTTGCGATCAGGCACATCGCGTTGCCCACAAGCAACATGCACTTCCGCCGTCCGGGTCCGGGAATGTTGGCAAACCTTGATTTCGGGCTTGCAAGGCCGGTACGGTGCGCAGGAAGTGCGCCCTGGCACGTGTGTTGAACATCTCTCGGAAACGAAGATCCGGAGCCAGACATGAAGAACCTCTTTACCGTTTCACAGGTTGGCCGTCGCGTGGCACTTCTCGCTCTGCTTTCGTTCATCGCGATGTGCTAGTCGAACCCGTCGCGGCTGCTGCCCGGCGGCATGGCGCGACTGCTTGATTTCGCAAGATGCGCTGTGTGCGGCAGATTATCCGGTCGCGAGGGGCCAAGGTTTGGGTATCGGCAACAAAAAACCGCCCCGATTGGACCGGGGCGGTTGGTATTTGGATGGGTTGTGCGATTTAGAACTTGATCTTGTCGGTGCCCATGGCGTCGTGATCGTCCATGCCGCCGCGGCTTGGGACGTCCATGCCGCCGCGTCCGGCAAAATCTCCGCTCTCGCCATCGGCGCCGGTTGAGTCGCCCCACTGGGCGCGCTTGAGGCTCAAGCCGATTTTGCGGTCTGCCGTATCGACGCGGAGGATCTTGACATCGATCTCCTCGCCGCTCTTGACGACATCCTGCGGGTTCTCGACCTTGTGGTCGGCGAGCTCTGAGATGTGCAGCAGACCTTCCAGGTCGTCTTCGAGCTCGACGAAGACGCCGAAGTTGGTGATTTTGGTGACCTTGCCGCGGACGACCATGCCGGGCTTGTAGGCGTCGGGAATTGCGTGGAGCCATGGGTCTTCGGTGAGTTGCTTGACACCGAGGCTGACGCGTTGCTTGTCCTGCTCGACTTCGAGCACGACGCAGCGGACCACGTCACCTTTCTTGTAGAGTTCGCTGGGGTGTGTGACTTTCTTGGTCCACGACATGTCGGAGATGTGCAGGAGGCCGTCGATGCCCGGTTCGATCTCGATGAAGGCGCCATAGTTTGCGAGATTGCGAACCTGTCCTTCGATGATTGTGCCCGGGGGATACTTCTCGCTGACGAGCTCCCACGGGTTCACGTCAACCTGCTTCATTCCGAGGCTGATTTCCTGCTTGTTCTTGTCGATGTCGAGGACGACGACCTCGATCTTGTCGCCGGGATTGACGACCTCGGAGGGGTGGTTGATGCGTCGTGTCCAGCTCATTTCGGAGATGTGGACGAGGCCTTCGATGCCGTCTTCGAGGCGTACGAACGCACCATACGACATGATGTTGACGACTTCGCCGGTGACGCGCGAGCCCACGGGGTAGCGGGCCTCGATCTGCTCCCATGGGCTTTCTTCCTTCTGCTTGAGCCCGAGGGCGATCTTTTCCTTCTCGCGATCGATGTTGAGGACCTTGACTTCGACCTTCTGGTCGACTTCGAGCATTTCGCTGGGGTGGTTGATGCGTCCCCAGGACATGTCGGTGATGTGCAGCAGGCCGTCGATTCCGCCGAGGTCGATGAACGCGCCGAAGTCGGCAATGTTCTTGACTGTGCCGGTGACGATCTGTCCTTCTTTGAGCGTGGAAAGCAGGCGCTGCTTGGCTTCGTCGCGTTCTTCTTCGATGAGTTTGCGGCGGCTGATGACGATGTTGCGTCGCTCCGTGTCGATCTTGAGAATGCGGGCCCGAACTTTGCGCCCGATGAACTCGCCGATGTCATGCGGTCGGCGGACGTCCACCTGGCTTGCGGGCAGGAAGACCGGCACGCCGATGTCGACAAGCAGTCCGCCCTTGATTTTGCGGATGACGGTGCCCTCGACGTCATCGCCTTCCTTGGTTGTGTCGACGATGTGCTGCCATGCGATCTGGCGATCGGCCTTGCGCTTCGAGAGCTGGATGAGTCCGCCTTCACCCTCGACCGATTCGAGCAGGACATCGACGGTGTCTCCGACCTTGAGGTCGGGCATGTTGCTGAACTCCTCGCGCGGGATGAGCCCTTCGCTCTTGAGTCCGACATCGACGACGACGTCGTCGCCGCTGAACCCGATGACGCGTCCCTTGATCAGCTTGCCCGGTTGGAGATCTGCGACCTGCTCTCCGAGCAGCGCGTCCATGTCGGTCTCGCTGCCGAACGCCTCCTGGAGAAGCGTCTGCGCATCGTCATCGGACAGCCCGAGTGAGGCGATCAGTGTTTCGTCAACCATGAATGTCGATTCCCTTGCCGCATGCGTCCGACTGGCCCGGCCGAGTGGGCAAGTCTGCCGACGCCCGCGGTGCCGACCGACAGAAATGTCGGAACGGGCCCAAATGGGCGATTACTGCGTTCATCTCGGGCCCGACGGCGAGCATACGCCGAGCGGGTCGGCCTCCCATGACCAAATGGACAGAAGGATAGAACACGATTCGGCTGCGGACACCCCCCGGCATCGCGCTTTCTTGCCGATGCAGGCGCGGCTGATCACCCGCGTGAGCCGACCGATTCGACCAGCGAGGCGAGTTGGCGTGCAAATGCTCCTCTTGCCAGAACGTCGCCGGCGCCCGCGGCCCGGGCCTGTTCGAGCATGGTTGCTGCCACATGAGGGGCCCAGGCCACAATTCGCGTATCTTCGGCCTGCTCTGCGGCCGTACTGACGGCTTCGAGCGCGCCCTCGGCTTCGAGATCCACAAGAAAAAGCTCGACTTCATTTTCGTTGAAGAGTTTGTGCAGTTCATCGGCCTGGCGCACGCGCATCGCCTCGACGCCCACAGCCTGGGCGGCCGAGCGGATGCGTGTTTCCCAGATCAGGTCCGAAACGAGATACACGATCATGCGAGAATCTCCACCCGGACCGGGAAAAACCCGCGCGCGGCTCTGGAGTCAGAGGGGGGAGGGGGCGAAGAATACAGATACCGATCGACGAATGATCGGAGCTGACCCATGGAAGGGGTTCGATGGACAGATGTGACGTTTCGATCCATGTGGGTCGTCCGAGTCGTGGGTGATCGGACCGGATCGAACCGCCGTTGAATCACGCGCCGCCCACCGCTGTTCTTCTTCACGCAGGAACCATAGGCATGACCACCACAGCGACCGACAGCCGCGTCGACGAGGCCAAGAACCATGGCCGAAGCGCAGTCTTTGACGAGCTGGGCTTTCCAACGGACCCCGACAACCTCTACTTGCAGACCGTGGAGACCATGCTCCACGCTGCAGATACGATCTCGCTCAAGCACCGCGTGCAGATCATCCTCGCACAGCCCAAGAACGAGATCATGGTCCATTTTCCAGTCCGCATGGATGATGGACACCATCGCCTGTTCAAGGGCTATCGCATTCAGCACAACAACGCCCTGGGCCCATACAAGGGGGGGATCCGTTACCACCCCGACGTGCACCTCGATGACGTCAAGTCCCTGGCCTTGTTGATGACGATGAAGTGTGCGCTCGTGCGCATCCCGTTCGGCGGCGGGAAGGGCGGGCTCAAGTGCAACCCGCGGGAGCTTTCGCCTGGTGAACTCGAACGACTGACCCGACGCTACTGCTCGGCGATCAGCAACGAGATCGGTCCCGACTACGACATTCCCGCGCCCGATGTCGGCACGAACGCGCAGATCATGGCCTGGTTCGCCGACACCTACATGATGTCCAAGGAAGGCAAGGACGCCAACGACGGGCTGCGCGTCGTGACCGGCAAGCCCGTGGAGTTCGGCGGCTCGCTCGGGCGTGAAAAGGCCACCGGCCAGGGTGTTGCCGACGTGTTGGCAGAAATGCTCCCCGGCATCGGGATTCCCATCCAGGGCATGCGTGTGAGCCTGCTCGGCTTTGGGAATGTCAACTCGTGGGGCGGACGAATCCTTCAGGACATGGGCGCCACCATCATCGCTGTGGCGGACCATACGGGGTTCCTGCGCGACGACAACGGGATCGACTGTTTCGACCTGGCCCGGTACAACGACGAACACCGTTGCATCAAGGGATATCCCAAGGCGACCGAGATCACCGAGGAGGAGTTTTATCGCACCAAGGTGGATGTGTTCATTCCCGGTGCGCTGGAGCAGATGATCACTCCGCAGCGTGCCGAGTGGCTTGATTGCAAGGTCATGGCCGAGGCTGCCAACGCACCATCAACGCCCGGCGGCGATCGCGTCCTTGTCGGCAAGGGCGTCGAGATTATCCCGGCCATTCTTGCCAATGCGGGCGGCGTGACTGTGAGCTATTT
>RFGK01000128.1 GCA_003697045.1 Planctomycetota bacterium | reverse complement strand
GCCGACCCGATCGAATCGCCCGAACAGCTCGTCACGTGGGTCGAAGACGGCGTGATCGCCATCGGGCTGACCTGGGCGGTCAAGTCGCGCTACGCCGGAGGCAACGCCAC
The DNA here is from genome assembly GCA_003697045.1 of Planctomycetota bacterium. Classification (GTDB taxonomy): domain Bacteria; phylum Planctomycetota; class Phycisphaerae; order Phycisphaerales; family UBA1924; genus J022. The sequence goes on along the minus strand of RFGK01000128.1, from coordinate 4,122 downwards.
GCCGGGCGCCGGGCTGACGCCGTTGGGACGCGAGCTGGTCGAACGCATGGATGAGCTGGGCGTCGTGCACGATCTCTCACACCTCTCGCAGAAGGCAACCGATCAACTGCTGGAGATGAGCGACGGAGCCGTGATCGCAAGCCACTCAAACTGCCGGGCGCTGCTCGACGAAAACGATGAGCGACACCTCTCCGACGAGACGATCCGCCAGATCGGAAAGCGCGGCGGCATCGTCGGGCTGAATCTGGTCCGGCAGTTCATCCGCACGGGGCTGGATCGCAACGATCCGACCGATCGGCCGTCGGTTGAAGATGCCGTGCGGCACGTCGAACACGTCTGCGAGATCATGGGGCACAGGCGCGGCGTGGCGCTGGGCTCGGACATGGACGGCGGCATCACCGCCAATGACCTGCCGCGCGGGATCGACCGTCCGCGCGACCTGGTCAAACTGGCCGAGGCGCTGCGCGATCGCGGCTGGAGCGACGAAGAAATCAACGGCTTTGCCTGGAAAAACTGGGCACGATTCTGGGGCCTTTCATGAGCGGGACATACATCGGCATGTGGTCCGGCCCGCGCAACATCTCCACGGCACTGATGCGTTCGTGGGAAAGCCGGGCGGACTGTTTCGTCTCGGATGAGCCGCTCTATGCGCATTATCTGAAAGTGACCGGGCTTGACCATCCCGCGCGCGATGAGATCATCGAACAGCACGAGTGGGACTGGAAGCTGGTCACGCGCTCGCTCGTGGGTCCCATCCCGCAGGGAAAGTCGGTGTGGTATCAAAAGCACATGTGCCATCATCTGACCGCCGACGTGGGGCGCAAGTGGATCCTGCAGCTGCGCAACGTGTTTCTGATCCGCGAGCCGGCGGAGATGATCACGAGCTTTATCAAGGTGATCGCCGACCCGACGCCGGCCGATCTGGGCCTGCCGCAGCAGGTCGAACTGTGGGAGTGGATCCGTGCCCGCACGGGTGAGAAGCCGCTGGTCATCGACGCGCGCGATGTGCTCGAAAACCCGCGCGGCATGCTCGACCAGCTCTGCCGACGCGTCGGGGTCGCGTTTGACGAAGCCATGCTGCACTGGGAACCGGGCCCGCGCCAGACCGATGGCGTCTGGGCGCCGCACTGGTACGCGAATGTCTACAAGTCCACGACCTTTGCGCCGTACAGGCCCAAGAACGAACAGGTGCCGTCGCACCTTGCCGGCGTGCTCGAAGAATGCCGGGAACTCTACCACACGCTGGCACAACACCGGCTCGTTGTCGAGGCCGACGCCGCCGGGCACAGCTCGTCCCCGCAGAATCCGTGCACCGAAGAGAACTGACCATGCTTCAGACATTCAACGAGAAAAACCGCGATATTCTGGTCAACATCAACGGCGAGCTGATTCACCGCGACAAGGCAGGGATCAGTCCGTTCGACTCGGCCGTGCAGGGCGGCGATGCCGTCTGGGAAGGGCTGCGACTCTACAACGGGCGCATCTTCAAGCTGACCGAGCATCTCGATCGGCTGCGGTCGAGCGCACTGGCGCTGGCATTTGCACAGATTCCCACGCATGCCGAGATCACCGAGCAGATCCGGCGCACCCTCGAAGCCAACAACATGCGCGACGGCGTACACATCCGCCTGACGCTTACCCGCGGCGTCAAGATCACCAGCGGCATGGACCCGCGGCTGAATCAGTCCGGTCCCACACTCATCGTGTTGGCCGAGCACAAGGCCCCGGTGTACGACACGGCGGTGGGATCGCACGGGCTCAGCCTGATCACGTCGAGTGTCCGTCGCTTTCCGCCGGATTGCCTCGATCCAAAGATCCATCATTGCAATCTGATCCAGTCGATCCTGGCCAAGATTGAAGCCAATGCAGCCGGCGCGGACGACGCCATCATGCTCGATCGCCAGGGGTTTCTTGCCGAAACGAACGCCACGCATGTATTCATCGTCTCGGGTGAGGGTGAGCCGCTCGTCCTGACCAGCCGGACGGTGGCATGTCCCGAAGGAGTGACGCGCGCCACAGTGCTCGAGCTGTGTCGAGCGCACAACATCCCGTGTGAGGTGCGCGACATCTCCATGACCGAGGTCTATCGCGCCCGCGAGTGCTTCACAACGGGAACCATGGGCGAACTCGCATGGGTGGGCACAATCGATGGGCGAACCATCGGCGACGGCACCATCGGACCGATCACGAGACGGCTTTCCAGCCTGTACCGGGAACTGGCTTCAACATCTGGCGAACCGATACTTTCCTGAGACTGGGTGGGCAACAACGGCCTGGCTCTGTGAAGCAGGATTAATCAGTTCGGAAGTGTCGCATCATCCCCGGGCCGCAACCAGTACGATGAAACTATCTTCCAGCTCCTCCCCGTCTCGCACCGGTTCGATGTAGACCTGTCCGTCCTCATCCTCGGCATCGGGCAACTTCTGATACACGTGCGTCTGTGCAAACCCTGCATCTGTCAGAGCATCACGCAGCTCGGGCACGCTCCACAGACGCCAGTCATACACGAATGCATCCCGCAGCTCATCTTCGATGATCCCGCCTCTTTCGACGCGGAAGTGCAGGACATCAATCACCCGGCCCGTCAAGGGGTCGGCCGATCGCTGCTCCCACGTATATCGCACGCGGCGTCCGTCGGCAAGGCTGTGGTATCGATGGACGTGTCCGGTCAGAAAAGCGCTTTCGCCGCCGTAGGTGTCGCAGACGAACACGCCGCCGGCATTGAGCCGCGAACGCACCCGCTTGAGATAAGAAACCAGCTCGGCACGCGAATGCAGATACCCGATGGAAAAGTTGCCGACAAACAGCACGTCGACCGGTTCGTCGGCCGTGCGAACGTCGGCGACAAGGCGTGTGATCCGCTCGTGTTCGCCGTGCCGGGTGAGCGCTTCTGCGTCGAGGTCGATCGCAACGGCCCGTCCCCCCGCGATGTCTTTCACCCACTGGCAAGACAGGGCGGCCGTGCCGGCAAAGTCCTCGCCCAGCACTGTTGGTTTGCCGCCATGAATGGCGATCAGCAGCGGGACAAGGTGCTTGGGCGATTGCACGCAGAGTTCGTAGAGATCGTGTCGATCCATCGTGTCAGGCCATGCGGATCCAGCGCCACAGCGTCGCATAGCTGGGGGGCTTGCCAAACATCAGCAGTCCAACGCGGAAAACTTTCGCCGCCACCCACACCGCTGCGTATGCCGAAGCGATGCCGATGATCAGACCGACCGCCACCTGCCACGTCGGCGGCGGCTCCGTGGAAGTCAGCCGGAGAATCAGAACGAATGGATTGACACCCGGGATGAAGCTTGCGATTGTGGCAAAAGTCGAGTTCGGATCGCGCGAGATCGGCAACCACAGGATATAAGGCAGCATGATGATCATCATCACCGGTGTCATCAGCGATTGCGCTTCGCGCAGGTCGTTGACGGCGCTTCCGACCGCTGCCATCAGCGACGCGATGATCGTGTAAGCCACAGAATAAAAGCAGAAAAACCAGACGATCATCATCGGCGAGATGATGTCCACCATCGAGGCGATCAGCAAGCCAACAAACCCGAGCGACCCGTACACCATGATGAGAAACAGCCCGACGCCCATTTGACCGAAAATCTTGCCTGCCATCAGACTCATCGGCGAAGCAGAGGAAAGCAGCAGCTCGACGACGCGGCTCGATTTCTCCTCAATCGTCGTCGTCAGCAGATACTGCCCGCTCACAAACACCGACATCATCATCAGAAACATGAACGCAAACTGCAAGAGCATGTTGAGTTCGCCCAGGGCGCCGCGTTCTTCCCCTGTGGCAGTCACCTCCTGCGTGCGGCGCTGGACGACAGAGTTGAGCGCATCAAACTCATCGGGTGAGTAACCGGCAGCCGTGATGCGTGTCGTGCGAATGGCGCTGCGCACCTGATCACGAATCAGATCGACCACGCGGTCGTCCAGCTTGGGGCGTGTGAAGATCTGAAAGCCGCCGAACTCGTTGTTCTCACCGCTGCGTTCGACGGCGTTGGGGTCGATGATGACCAGCGCCATGCGCCCGCCGTCCTGAAGACTCTCGCCCTTTGTCAGGGGGTCCTTGGCAGCCTTGAGGCTCTGCTCATCAACCCGCGGCTCAAGCATCTCGATCGTCAG
>RFGK01000127.1 GCA_003697045.1 Planctomycetota bacterium | reverse complement strand
GGAAACAATGCGACATGTCCGAACTGTGCTGGATCGTGATGGGAACGGGGCTGATCGCCGACAAGGTGACGCCTCTGATTGGCTCGGCCGAGAACTGTCGCGTGGTGGGGGTCGCATCGCGCAATCTGGATCGGGCACGGTGGTTTGCCGAGCGGCACGGGATCGAGCACGCTTGCACATATCAGGAGTTGTTGACAGGGCAAACAACTTTCGCAAACGAAAGTCGACGGCACGATCACGCAATCTACTGCACATTGCCCAATCGCCATCATCCGGCCTCGTCATTGAGGCTGCTCGAAGCCGGGTACCACGTATTGTGTGAAAAGCCTCTGTGCTGGAGGCGGGATGATGCAGAGCGGCTGTTTGGAGCCGCTCGCAAGGCCGAACGGCTGCTCGTGGAAGGATTCATGTATTTGCACCATCGGCAGATTGACGTGCTTGCAGCCATGGTGCGCGATGGGGCAACCCCAATCGGACAAATCCGCCGCATCGAAGCGTTCTTCGAGAGTGACATGAAGGCGGTCCATCGCGAAGCAACACGCTACAGCCACAACTTGGCCGGTGGGGCTGTGCTCGATCTTGGGTGCTATCCGGTCAGCTTCATCCGCACGGTCTTGGGAAAGTCAATCGAACAGGTGTCCGTCACGGGCACAGTCGCCGAGCCGCTGGCGGGCGAAACCCTCGGCGTCGATGAACGCGTCGAAGTCGAGGGCCGGAGCGGGCAGGTGTCCTTTCGACTCGTATGTGGCATCGACCACGTCGGGCAGCGCTGTGTGCGTCTGATCGGCGAGTTCGGGGAAGTGTCGACCGACTGGCCTTGGGCGCCCGACCCGGATCGCGCCGAGTTGCAGGTGACGCGAAGCGAATCACACCCGCGCGGAGCGGGACACGAGACGATCGTGATCGAGCGGGGCGGCGACAAGTTCGTCAACCAGTTCGCCCGCTTTGCCGCAGCTGTTCGAGGTGAGTGCAGCCCACTGCCCTCGCCCGTGTGGTCGATCGACCAGGCAAGCGCAATCGAGCGCATTCTCGCCGATGTAGGCGTCGACTACGGCCCGGGGTTGGACCGCTCCCCGCTGTAATCTATTCGATAGCGCATGGAACGGATTCGCCTAGCTGTCGCTGGCCGGTCGCTCGACCCAGCGTTCTTCCATGTGGCGCACGATCATGCCTGTGCGCTCATAGATGACCTGCTCGGCGATATTGGAACAGTGATCGGCAATCAGGATGCAATGAGAGACCAGCTCGTGCAGATCGAATGCCGAATCGACGGACATGGAGCCCTCGGCCACGCGGCGCTCGGCCTTGCGCAGAATCTCGCCCTTGAATGCGAGCACGACGTGCTCACTCTGCAAGACGACGCGGGCCAAGTCGGGGTCGGATTTCTCAATCGCCCCGACGGTATCGCGAGCCACGCCCAGGACGCTGTTGGTCATGACCTCAGTCGTCTCAGGGAATCGCGTGTCCGGATCGGCAAGCTTGCCCACCAAGTCGGCGATCTCTGCGCCCACATCTGCCACACGCTCGAGCTCATTGTTGATCTTCACGACGGTGAGCACGCTGCGAACCTGATCCTGGTCGAGTCGGTAATCGCCGTGGGCAGCGCTGGTCAGCAGGGCGACGCATTCCTTTTCGATCTCGACATCTGCGCGGTCGACCCGGTCATCTTCGGCAGAAACCCCGGCTGCATCGGCAGCATCGCGGTCATAAAAGGCCTTGAAGGCCGCTTCGACGAGTGAAACTACAACGCGCCCCTGCTCGCACAGACGTTTGCGAAGGTGGGTGACGCGACCGTTGGCATCCTGCTGCGCACGTGAGTCATCCATCTCTAAAACCATACCCGCTTTGAGCCCGCGATGTTGCCGGTTTCTCGCCTTGACTGACCTATCCTTTCGTCGACAACTTCCGGTAATCCCTCCAACGGCTCCGGGCAAGCCCCCGGGTCTGCCTCCCGGTCCGTTCGATTCGTACTGCCACGCAGCACACGCCCGATCGGGGCGTCACGCCTGATTTTCTCACTGGAGACCGACGCATGGCCTTTGACATAGAAATCGTGCTTGCTCGTCAGATCCTCGATTCCAGGGGCAACCCAACCGTGGAGGTTGAAGTGGCCCTTTCCGGCGGCGCGATCGGCCGGGCGGCCGTACCCAGCGGGGCATCGACCGGCGAGAACGAGGCTGTGGAACTTCGTGACGGAGACAAGATCTGGATGGGCAAGGGGGTGTCCCAAGCCGTGACCAACGTCATGGAGCGGATCGCGCCTGCCATCGAGGGGCTCGACGCTCGCGACCAGGAGATGATTGACGCCACGATGCTGGAGCTTGATGGCACGGCAAACAAGGGAGAGCTTGGCGCCAACGCGATCCTGGGTGTGTCCATGGCGGTTGCGCAGGCTGCAGCCGAGGCTTCGGGACTTCCTCTGTATCGCTATCTGGGGGGGACGGGCGCCAAGGTCCTTCCCGTCCCCATGCTCAACATCCTCAACGGCGGAAAGCACGCAGACAACACCGTCGACTTCCAGGAGTTCATGATTCAGCCCTGGGGCTTTGACGATTTCGGTCAAGCACTGCGGGCTGGCGTTGAAATCTATCACACGCTCAAGGGCGTGCTCAAGAAGCGTGGAATGTCCACGGCTGTCGGTGACGAGGGCGGGTTTGCTCCCAACCTTTCCGACAACGAAGAGGCGCTCAAGGTCATCGAAGAGGCCGTCGACAAGGCCGGGTACTCCTGGGGTGAGCAGATCTTCGTCGCCCTGGATCCGGCGACGAGCGAGTTGTGGAACGAAGCCGCGAAGGATGGAAAAAACGGCTACAAGTTTTTCAGCAGCTCCCAGGAAGTTCTTTCCACGGACGATCTGATTGACCTCTGGGCCGACTGGGTCAACAGGTACCCGATCCGTTCGATTGAGGACGGCCTGGCCGAGAATGACTGGGAAGGCTGGGCCAGGCTGACAAGGCGTCTGGGTGACAAGGTCCAGCTCGTCGGCGATGACCTGTTCGTGACGAACGGGAGGTTTGTGGAACGCGGGGTGTCGGAGGGGTGCGCCAACGCCGTCCTGGTCAAGGTCAACCAGATTGGAACGCTCAGTGAGACCTTCGATACGGTCAGCTACGCCATGCGCAATCGGTATTCGTGTGTGCTCAGTCACCGCTCGGGCGAGACGGAAGATGCCGCGATCGCCGACATTGCAGTCGCGACCAACTGCGGGCAGATCAAGACGGGTGCTCCGTGCCGGAGTGATCGCAACGCCAAGTACAACCAGTTACTCCGGATCGCCGAGGAACTGGGCGAGAACGCAGTCTACGGCAGTGTGACGTAGTGGCGGAGCTGAAGGGTCCGAGATTCGCCGGGCGCCAATCGCAAGAGCGTATTGCTTCACCGCATCTGATGCAAGGCAACGCACGCGCACTGCTGAATGAACCGGCAGTCGGCACGCGATCGTTTGATGAGGGTCGGGTTGCCCGAGCGGACGGCGTGCGCGTCGGTCTATCCGCGTGGGAATATCGTTTTGCTCAGTCGTGGCGCAGCGCGACGATGGGGTCTTGCAGGGCGGCCTTTCGAGCGGGATAGATGCCAAAGACCAGACCGGTCAGTGCGGCAACGACGAACGCGACCACGATCGACCATCCAGTGACAAGGGTTGGGAGCGAGGCATCGGGCGGGATGAGCTTGCCGATGACCGGCGCCTCGGGCAGCATCGGCACGAGCCGGTCCAGCGCAATACTCAGCCCGACGCCGAGACCTACCCCGACCAGCCCTCCGATACAACTCAGCACGCTGGTTTCGACGAGGAACTGGCTGATGATGTGCCTGCGTGTTGCGCCAAGCGCCCGGCGGATGCCGATCTCGCGGGTTCGCTCGGTGACGTTGGCGAGCATGATGTTCATGATCCCGATGCCGCCGACGAGCAGTGCGATTGCCGCCACCGCGCCCGAGACGATCTGTCCCATCATCGCACGCCGACGCGCGCTTTCCAGAAGCTCGTAAGGCACGATCATGCCGATATCGGTCAGCCCGGGGTGGCGCACGTCCATGATGCGTTCCAGACGCTTGGCGTCGGAGACGACACGCTCGCGAGTCGGACACTGAATGTAAATCTCGCTGATTTGAACCTCATTGCCCTGAAAGGAGCCGCTGGAACGGCGTATGACCAGGTCGCCGAAGATGGCGCTGGCCGTTGTGATCGGCACGTGAATGTCGAGGTTCAGGTCTCGTCCGACCAACGCCGAGCCCGCGCCGCCTGAAAGCCCGACCGGCGCCAGCACGCCGACGACGGTAAACGCCGTGTTGTCCACGCGCAGCGTGCGGCCGAGCGGGTCCTCAAGCCTGAACAGCTCCTTGGCCACCTCGTGCCCGATGACGCACACAACGGCACGTTGATCAAGATCGGACTGGGACAGATAGCGACCCCGCGCCACGCGAAGCCGTGCCACATCGAGCAGGTCGGGGGTTGTCCCAAACGTCTGGCTCACTTGCCGAAGCTCACCCCGCAGGACTTCGCTGCCGATCTCCTTGAGCGGAACGATGTGATCGGCTTCAACAAAGTTGGCCTGGATCACCTCGTAATCCGCGAAGGTGATCCCGTAGCGATTGACGAAGCCCCGCTGCTGGCCGCCCTGCTGGCTCTGCGACTCAGGGGGAGGTTGGCTTCGCACGATGATGTTTCGCGCGCCCAGGGCCTCGATCTGGCGCAGCGCTTCCTGGGTGGAGCCCTCGCCGATGGCCACCATGGTAATCACGGCTGCAACGCCGAAGATGATCCCGAGCGCCGTCAGAATGCTTCGCAGCATCTGCAGCCGAAGATTCGCCAGCCCCAGCTTGATGGTTTCCAGGAGAAACGTCACGATGCCATAGGGTAGACTGACAACATGTCGGAGGTCGAGCCTGACAACACGATCACTGTCACCCTCGGACCGGAGACCGAGTCGCCGCGAGGATGGGTGTACCAGGTCCACGTCTCCGGGCATTGCCGGCCGGAAACCACCCATCAAGTCTCATTGAGTCACCACGACTACGAGCACTGGTGCGGCGGGGTGGAACCCCCGTCGAGAGTGGTCGCACGGGCGGTTCAACTGGCAGCCACCGCACTTGCAGACGCGCTGCCCCCAAGGTTTGATCTCTCTCAGATGCGCCGGCGGATCGACCGCTTCGATGAGCACATGCGAGGCAGGTGAGCCTCGGCAGCCTGCAACGGTGGGGGGAAACAGCGTGCCGGCGTTGTTATGCGGGCTGGGCTTCGCGCGTGGCCAGGGTCAGAATGTTCACCTGCGTCATCTCATCCCCGCACAGTTCTCCCTGGCATCGCCCGTCGGCCATCACGATGATCCGGTCCGACATCGCCAGCAGCTCCGGCATCTCGCTGGAGACCAGCACAATCGCAGCGCCACGATCGGCAGCCTTGTGGATCAGCTTGTAAATCTCCGCCTTGGTGCCCACGTCAATGCCGCGGGTGGGCTCATCAAGCAAAAGCACAGCCGAATCCGCGTGCATCCACCTCGCAATGAGCAACTTTTGCTGGTTGCCCCCCGAAAGCTCGTTGGGAAGCGAATCCAGAGAGGCAGCCTTGACCTGGAACTCGCGGATCCGGTCAGTAACCACGCGTCGCTCTTCTCGCAGGTCACGCAGCCCCAGCGCATGGGCCAGTCGGTCCATGTAGGGCGCCACGATGTTCTCCGAGACGGACAGATCAAAGAACAGCCCCTGCAATCGTCGATCTTCGGGAACATACCCGACCCCCGCAGCGATCAGTGATCGCGGCGAAGACCGGTCCACCGGCGTGCCATCGATCAGCACCTCGCCCCGCGCATGGGGGTCAAGCGCAAAGATCGCGTCGAGCAGCTCGGACCGTCCTGAGCCGACGAGGCCTCCGATCCCAAGCACTTCACCCGGGCGAACGGCAAACGAAACATCCTCGAGTTTGCCCGGGCTGCTCATGCCTCTCACTTCGAGTTTCGGAGCAGCGGATTCTTCGATTTTGTGCTTCGCGCCTCCCAGCCCGCGCAGTGCCGCTGCTTCTCCGCCGGGTGTGCGAAGGCGGGCCGTCGGGGTGGCAATGCGCCGCCCGATCATCTGTTCAACGAGATCAGGCTCTGTCATGTCCTTGACAAGCGAAGTGGCAACATATTTCCCATCGCGCAAAACCGTCACGCGATCGCAGCACGCAAAAATCTCGCTCATTCGATGCGAAACGTAAATGATCGTCAGCCCGTCGCAGGCCAACCTGCGAACAACATCGAGCAGGCGTTCAGTCTCGGAGATGGACAGCGAGCTGGTCGGCTCATCGAAGACGATCACGCGCGCCCTCTCGGCACCCGGGCGGATCTGGTCGTCAAGCGAGGCTGCAATCTGACAAATCTGCCGATGGCCCGGACTCAGCGAGCCCAGCTCGGCAGTGACGTCAATCGATGGCTCGATGCGATGAACAAGCCGGGCAGCACGTTCGGCCATGCGTGCTCGATCCACCATCCCCAGCGCCCCGCGCGGCAGATCATGCAGGCACAGATTCTCGGCAACGCTCAGATTCGGACACTGCGCAAGCTCCTGGTGCACAATGCGGATGCCCGCGTTGAACGCATCCTCGATCGAGCCGGCCTTGAGCTCGCGACCGGCGATGATGACCCGACCGGCGTCCTGCTTGTGCAGCCCGGAGATGACCTTGCCCAGCGTGCTCTTGCCCGCGCCATTCTCTCCCATGAGCGCATGTACTTCGCCGGCTGCAAACGAAACGGAAACATCATCGAGCGCCTGCGTGATGCCGAAGCGCTTGGAGATGTGCTCGCACACCAAGAGCGTGTTGTCGATCGACGCGTCCATCATGTGCATGCACGAGCTGAAGCTCAGCACCGGGCTTCATGCCCCCGGCCCGCTTCCATTCCCACGGCTTCTGGCTGACGATTACCCGCCTTCCTTGCCGAGCCACTTGTCCCAGTTGGCGGCGAACTCATCGACGTTCTCAGCCGTCACAATGTCGAAATCGGCGTAGATGTACTCGCTGGGCGGGTCAACGTTGTTGTGCAGCTTCTCGACGATGTATCGCACCGATTCGTACCCCCACCCGTAATAGGGCTGGCCGATCAGAACCTGCACCTGCCCCTTCTTGAGATACTCCAGCGGCAAGGGCAGCGGATCCAGCGAGACAACCTTGGCCGTTTCGTAGATCCCGTCGAGCGCGTTGTCGGTATACAGAGGCCAACCACCGACCAGCGCCCAGCCGGTGATCTGCGGATTGGCATTCTGCACTTGCTGCATCTTGGCTGCGGCGTCGTTGGCCGTCTCGGGGTGGTAGTAGACATCCAGGATCGTGATGCCCTCATACTTTTCCGCTTCGGCCCGCACCCCGGCCACACGGTTTTGCAGATTCGTCGCAGCCTGATTGCCGGCGAGCACGGCCACCACGCCTTCACCATTGAGTTGCTCGGCAAGCGCCTTCATCACGGCGGCTCCCGCCGCCTTGTCGTCCACGCCGTAATAGGCCATGCGGCCCGAATCAGGCGCATCGGAGTCAAACGTCATGACTGTCACGCCGCTGTCGACCGCATCTGCCAAGGCCCCGTTGAGCAAGTTGGCGTCGATGCAGGAGATCGCAATTCCATCGACTCCCGCAGCCGTGAGCTGTTCGACATACTGGGCCTGCTGCTGGGCATCTTCGCTTGCCGGAGTTTGCCAGCGCACCTCGACCTCGATGCCGTATTTTTCGGAAAGATCGCGGGCCGCTTCGATTGCGCCGACGCGGGCCGCCTGAAACACCGGGTTATTCTGGCTCTTGGCGATCAGTCCGATGACGTACTTCTGCTTGCCGGCCGGCTCGCCACTGGCCTTTTCGGGATTCCCGTCTGTCGATTTTGAGCACGCGCCCATGAAGACGGCTGCCGCGAGCACGATCGAGGTGCCGATCATCTTTGTCATTTTCATGCTGTTGCTCCGTTGTGCTTGCCGGAAAGACCGGGGGGCAACCCCGCTTGAGACGCTGATGATAGGAACTTGCCCGGACTGGTTCAGCCCGATGCGATGCGCCGCTTGGCTTGGTCGATGACGACCGCCACGATGATTGCCGCTCCCATGACTACCTGATTCCAGCTCTGATCGATTTCAAAGATAATCATGGCGTTGTCGATGAGCTGAATGACGATCGCGCCGAGCACCGCTCCCATCGCCGAGCCGCGACCGCCCATCAGCGAGGCGCCCCCGATGACCGCCGCCGCAATGACCTTCAGCTCATAGGCCGTTCCGGCGCTGGTCTCTGCCGAGCCGTAATAGCCGAGATAGATGCACGCGCTCAGCCCTGCCAGGACGCCCATGACCGTGTAGACGATGATCTTGACGCGCCCCACAGGAATGCCCGCATACCGGGCGGCCGTTTCGTTGCCTCCGATCGCAAACACACGTCGCCCGAGCACGGTCCGGCTGAGCACAAACCACCCGGCAAGAGCGACGAGCAGCATGATGATCGTCGGCACCGGATACACCCCGGCGTACTCCTTCTTGAAAAAGCCGGACGTAAACGCCGGGCTGAACGCACCGATCGACTGTTCGCTGTAGATTTTCTGCGGGATGATGATCGTCAGCCCGCGCAGCGCCGCCATCATCCCGAGCGTGATGACAAACGGGTGCACACGCAGCCCGACGATCATCACCCCGTTGGCCAGCCCGCACAATCCGCCCACGACCAGCGTCACCGCGAGCCCCAGCCCGACGGAGCTGACGACTCCGGCCTCGGTGCCCAGCTCGTGCAGTGCAATGGCTCCGACGATCGCCGCGATCGCATAGATCGACCCAACCGACAGATCAATCCCCGCGAGGATGATCACGGCCGTCATGCCCACAGCCATGACCGCTATGAAGCTCGCGCTTGTCATCACGAGGATGATGTTCTCAAGCTCGAGGAACTTGTTGACCTCGCGTTTGACGACGAGGAATCGCTGGCCGCGAGCCTCGCGATAGCCCAGCTCGCCGGTGAAGACTCTTTCGGTTCCGTCGGGTGCGGTCACCACGGCCCGGGCGATGTCACGGTCGGCCAACGCCCCGGCCTCGTGCGCGTGTCCCGCGTGATCGTACAGCGTGATCGTCTCATCGGCTCCGACATCCACGCGGTTGAGCTTGAGCTTGGTGCCCCCGAAAAGCGTCAGCACGATCATCATCAGCACGATGACCAGCGTGAGCCCGGATTCCTGGGCGGAGAAGACGCGGGCGAGGAGCTTTACTGGGCTCGTCGAATCGGCCATAGGGGAGCAAGTGTAGGGCAGATGACGCACACGATCGGCCGACGCCTTGCACGCGGCCCCAGTCGAACGTGCCGAAAGAGACCCCCTTCGGCTTCAAGTCACGGCGGTCGCGTGCGTCACGCCAATACCCATCCTCGCGAATCGATGCCATACACTCGCTCGATGCGCATCACAACGTGGAACGTCAACGGCCTGCGGGCAGCTGCCCGCAAGGGAATCCTCGAACAGATCCAACGCATCAGCCCCGACGTGCTCCTTCTGCAGGAAATCCGCGCACAGCCCGAGCAACTCGATCCAGACATCGCCCAACCGCCGGGATGGCACGTGTGGTGGCACCCGGCCGAGCGACGCGGCTACTCAGGCGTGGCCATCTGGTCCAAGAAGCCCATCAGAATCGAATCCATCGGACTCAATGGACGCGATCCCGAAGGACGCCTGCTGCTCGCACGCATCGGCTCGGTGCGCGTGGGCAGTGTCTACCTTCCCAGCGGCTCATCAGGAGATCACCGACAGGCTGTCAAAGACCGTTGGCTCGAGGCAATGCTGCCATGGACACGCCGATTCGCCCGCTCACCCATCCCAACCGTGCTCGGAGGAGACTTCAACATCGCGCACACCAAACGCGACATTTACCACTGGAAGAGCAACCAGACAACCTCCGGCTTTCTACCCCACGAACGCGCATGGATGAGCAGCTTCCTCGATCAGGGCTGGCACGATTTCGTCCGCGAGCAGGCCGGCGATGTCGATGGCCCATACTCGTGGTGGTCCAACCGCGGCCGGGCACGCGAGCTCGATCGCGGCTGGCGAATCGATTACGTCGCAGGCAACCGCCCGGCCGGACGCATCGCCGGCAAGGCGTGGATCGATCGCCAGGCCGGGCTTGCCATCTCAGACCACGCGCCGGTGAGCGTGGAGATTGATGCGTGAGCAAGCGACCGCGTTTGACGCGATCAGCTCGCAAGAGATCCGTGCCCACGTTTGACTGCGCAATAAGAGGCCCGGCCTCGCGTCCGGTCTGCCTGGGCCGACGACACCTGACGCAGTTGTTCGAGACAATCAGGGGGATGCTCCGATTGAAGTCGGTATTGCCGGAATCAGCGCGCGGTCCGATGCTCCCCATTTCCTGGGACATATGCCGCCGAGCCCAAACTCCGATGCTCAATGAGAGCGCCGCGATGGAGAGACGTATGGAAAGTGCGTACACGACGGTGCAAAGCGGCACCGACATCGAGTTGAATGTTCTTCATCGTCCGAGAACCAGACAAAGGGCAGCCGTATGCGCGGTTTTGGTAAGCCTGACGGCGTCGGTCGCGTGGGCAGCCGATGCTAATGCCTGGCTTGATGTGGCCGGGCGAGCACACCCCATCCTCGTTCACTTTCCCATCGCTCTGCTTGCAGCAGCTGCCTTGTTTGAGTTGATCCGCGTCCTGGCCCGTCGCACCCAGCCGTCCCCGACAGCCATCGGGTGTCTCATCCTGGCCGTGCTGGGAGCCGCAGCAGCGGGGGCCAGCGGTTGGCTCAACGCCGACGTCAACGAACTGGCTGGTGACACCGATGTCGAGCTGCATCGTTGGATCGCCATTGGTGGATCGTCAGCCGCGGTGCTCGCCTTTTTCCTCGGCGTGCTGGCACGCTCGCCCGAAGCACGAGCGCTTCGGCGTCTCTACATGCTGTGTTTGTTCCTCGGTGCCGCTGCCGTCGGACTGGCTGGTCATTTCGGGGGCGAGCTGGTCTATGGCAAGGGATATCTGCTCGAACCGCTGCAATCCTCCGCTCTGCCCGAACCCATTGTCAATACCAACCAGAACGCTTCTTCGCTGGTCAGCTTCGAGCGCGACATTCTCCCCATCTTCCAGGCCGAGTGCATCGACTGTCACGGCACCCGAAAGAAGAGCGGAAAGCTCCGGCTGGACTCGGCTGCCGAGTTTGCAGCCAGTCCCTACTTCGACGAAGTCGTCGTCGCCG
>RFGK01000018.1 GCA_003697045.1 Planctomycetota bacterium | reverse complement strand
CCGCCGGCGTCGCGCCAGCGCTGCACCGCATCACGAATCCGGTTCTTCTGAATCTTCCCTGTCACGGTCATGGGGAAGCGATCAACAAACCAGATCAGCTTGGGCACCTTGAAGTGTGCCATGCGGCCCCTGGCCCAGCTCGTCAGCGCCTCGACATCCGCAGCCGCTCCGGCTCGCAATCGCACCCAGGCGCCGACCTCCTCTCCCATGCGTTCGTCCGGCACGCCGAACACGGCGATTTCCTCCACGTCCGGATGTTCGTAGAAGAACGCTTCGATCTCGGCCGGGTAAATGTTCTCACCCCCGCGGATGATCATGTCCTTGAGGCGTCCCGTGATGCGGATATACCCGTCTTCGTCCATCACGCCGAGGTCGCCCGAATGCAGCCACCGGGCTTCGTCGATCGCCTTTGCAGTCTCTTCCGGCTGGGCGTAATAGCCCCGCATCACATGCCAGCCGCGGAAGCACACCTCGCCGGGTACGCCCCTGGGCTGAATGCGGCCCGAATCCGGATCCACAATCTTGCACTGCTGGTGGGCAATCGGTTTGCCCACCGTTTGCGTGCGGCGTTCGATCGAGTCATCCGGATCGGTCAGCGTTGCGATCGGGCTGCACTCGGTCTGTCCATAACCAATGAGGATCTCACGGCACCCCATCTCCTCCATCACCCGCCGCATCAGCTCGGGAGGGCACGGAGCACCCGCCATGATCCCGGTCCGCAAGCTCGAGAGATCGAACGTCTCAAACTCTGGATGGTCCAGCTCGGCCAGGAACATCGTCGGCACGCCGTGCACGGCCGTGCATCGCTCGTCCTGAATCGCCCGCAGCGCAGCGCCTGGCTCAAAGTGATCGCTCGGTATGACAATGCACGCCCCGCGCGCAAGACACAGCAGATTGGACACTACCATGCCGAAGCAGTGGTAAAAAGGCAGGGGCACGCACAGTCGGTCCTGCTCCGTAAATCCCATCGCTTCGCCGGTGAAGTACGCGTTGTTGAGAATGTTGTGGTGGCTCAGCACGACTGCCTTGGGAAATCCCGTCGTGCCCGATGTGAACTGAATGTTCACAGGATCATCCGCATCCAGCAGCGCCGCACGCCGATCCAGCAGCGCATCGTTCACGCTCTCGGCCGCATCAAGAAACTCAGCCCAGGTCATGAACCCACGCACCCAACGTTCGCGCCGCTCGAGATGCATCGGGTCGTACACCACCACCCGGCGCAGATGAGGGAGCAGGTGTGCGTGCATCTGCAGCGGCTCAACCCCTTCGGCCTCGGGCACCAACTCCCTCAACATCTCGACGTATCTCGATGACCGGAAGCTCGGCATCAAGAACACACAGTTGACCTGTGCCAGTCGCATCGCGTGCCGCAGCTCCTCAATGCGATACGCCGGATTGATGTTTACCAGCACGGCACCGATCCGCGCCGTTGCCAGTTGCAGCAACACCCACTCAAGATTGTCGGTCGCCCAGATCCCCACCCGATCGCCGCGTGCAACGCCGATGCCCATCAGCGCACGCGCCACACGCTGCACCGCGCGATCGAGCTGTGCATACGTCAGCCTTTGGTCTTGCATCACCGAGACGATGGCTTCGCGGCTTGCAAATCGCTCGGCCACAGCGCGGAAATGCTCGTCAATCGTGCTCCCAAGGAGCGGGACCAGTCCCCCGGTGTGTGCGTAGGAACGGCTGTTGAGCTGCATGACAACCCTCGCTTTCTTGTTCAAAGGACTTTAGGATGCGGTAGTCGCCTGATCGAACTCGCCCTCAATGCTCCGGGAGCGTCAAGCCCATGCCGTCCGAATCGCATCCTCTGGAAACCACCGTCGCACACGGCGCCTGGTCCGGGCTGGATCATCGCTTCAAGTCTTTTTTCGTCAGCAAGCGACAAGTGCGGCCGGGCGGGCTACGCTTGATCGCACGCAGGTCTGGCCCGACCACCAGCGGATGGGACGGGCTTGTGCGTCCGACGCTTTCGCTTTGCCCGAGTCCAAGCAGCGGTTTCAGAGTTTCGGGCAGAGTAGAAGGCATCAGAATCATGTTGAAGCTTTACGTTGGGAATCTCTCGTACGACACATCCGAGGCCAGGCTCCGTGAACTCTTTGAAGAGCACGGTGAGGTTTCCTCAGCAAACCTGGTCATGGATCGTGACACCGGACGCCCCCGCGGGTTCGGGTTCGTGGAGATGACCGAAGAGTCACAGGGCCGCGCGGCCATCGAAGCCCTCAACGGGCAAAATGTCGATGGGCGTGATCTCACCGTCAACGAAGCACGTCCGCGCGAAAACCGCGGCGGTGGTGGATTCGGCGGCGGACGTGGCGGTGGGTTCCGCGGCGGACGCGGTGGCGGCGGCGGCGGCAACCGCGGCGGCTGGTAATCACCACACCCCTCAACTAAAAACACCGTGGGCCGGACGCAGACGCGTTCGGCCCTTTCTCATTTGTGCAAGTGTGCCCGCAGGGACGCTGCGCCGGCGTTCATCGCCGGTCGGCTCGGGTGCTTATCCCCGCACGCGGACCACCACCAGCGTTTCATCGTCGCGCTGCGGCGCAAGGCCGGCGTATCGACGCGTATCCCAGATCAGGTGATCGAGGATTTGTTCCGCGGTCGCTTCGGGGTGTGTCTCGATCATGTGCGAAAGCGATGCGCGCAGGCGTGCCCGTCCAAAACGCTTGCCATCAAAGTCGGTCACGTCGGTCAGCCCGTCGGTGTACGCGACGAGCACATCGCCACGATGCAGCCTCACCGTGCGCCTCTCGTATTGCTGGTTTTCCAACACGCCGACCACGAGCCCTCTCGTCCGCAGGTCGAGGATCTCAAGCCCTTCGCGCCCCCGTCGGGCAAGCAGGGGCGGGTCGTGTCCGGCCGAGCCGTATGTCAGCGTGCGCGCATCAGGATCGATCACGCCGTACCAGATGGTCGCAAACTCATGCGTCTTGGTGTCGCGACACGTCGCGTTGTTGACGCGAGAGAGCACCTCGTCCAGGTCGTACACATCGTCAACGTACGCGCGCAGGCTCGAGCGCACCGCCGCCATCAGCAACGCCGCACCGATCCCCTTGCCCACCACATCGCCGATGACCACCCCCACGCTGCGGCCGAGCTGAATCAAGTCGTAGAAATCTCCCCCCAGCTCGTAGCACGGCTCACAGCGCGCTGCAATATCCAGCATCGGAACGTCGGGGATGCGGCGAGGGAGCATCCGCATCTGGATATCCGTTGCCAGTGCCAGCTGTCGCTGGATGCGCCGTTCTTCTGCCTGCATCTCGAGCAGGCGAGCCTGGTTGATCGCAGCCCCGGCCTGCTGCCCGAGCGAGCGCACCAGAGTGCGGTCCTGTTCGCTGAATGTGCGCGGGCTCCTGCCGTACAGACGAATGAGCCCTTCCAGTCGATCCTGAAACACAACCCCGGCGCCCAGAAAGCTCGCCACTCCTTCCGCGGCGCATCGCTCCGGGAGCAGCACCTCCGGTGCGTCCGCAAGGTTTGACACCGCCACAACCTCGCCCTGCTTGATTCGACGGTCAAACACCCGATCGTGGCTCAGCGGAAGCGGGCTGTGCAACCAGTCTGCGCTCAGTCCGCGGCTGGCGACCAGTTGCAGCTCGGCCTCGTCGTCTCCTGAGGGAAGTCCATCGGCATCCTTCGGCAGGAGCATGATCGAGCCGGCATCAAGCTCCAGCGCTTCCAGTGCCGCGTCGAGCGTCACCTCGAGCACTTCCTGCAGGCTCGCGCCCGAAGTCAGCAGTGAGCTGAGCCGGTACAGCACTTCCAGCGCTACGACTCGGTGCCTCAGCTCGAGTACGTCCGTGCACAACTCCGATGCCGTTGCAGCGATCAGACGAAGAGCCCGTGCAAGTCGATCCGCAGCGTCGGCTTCAAGGGGGCGCTCGCCTCTCCCGAGCGTGATCGATCCGATGGTCTGCCCGTCGACGACCAATGGAAAGCTTGTGTCGTCCGGCTTGGGCAGATCGTCTTCGACGACGCGCCACGCCCGTGAGCCGTCGGCCGGTTCGATGCGATGTCCGCACTCATCGCGCAGGCTGATCGGCTGGCCCACCAGCGCTTCCAGTTCCCCACACAGCCGCGCCAACGCACCGTCGGTCAGGAACGCGGTCAGCGAGAGGGACGGCTTGGAAACCCCCGTCCCGGTCATTCGGGAGTCTTCTCCACCCACACCTGCTCGATCAGATCAAACAGCCGCGACTCGCGCGCATCTTCCTGATTGGGTGCCTCGCGGTACGCTCGTTCTACTGCTGCCCGTGCCGCTGCCAGTCCCTCCGTGATCAGCGCCGCGTCACCACGCTGACGCCCGAGATATGCCATCAACAAACCGCACGCCCGCGCCAGGCGAAGCTGGGGCAAACTCGCGTTCTCCCGCGCAGCGTCCGCCAGATTGGCGCGGAAGCGAGCGAGGACCTCATCGGTGCGCTCGGCGCTTGGAAGCACCGCCGCGTCATACGTCATCGATGCAACCTCCGGATGCGCAAGGAGCAGAGAGCGCAGGTTCACGGCGGCCGAAAGAAACATCCCCGCGCCGATCTGGGCGTGGATGCGCCCCACCTGTGCATCGACATCGCCGGGTCGGATCGTCAGCGCGTGGGCAAAGCGCTCCTCCGCGTCAAAGTACCGCTCGGCCGCCATGAACTGCTGTCCGACGCGCATGTGCTCGGCATACACGCCCGTCGCATCCGGCGGCACGAACGAATCAACCGAACCCCCAGCACGCTTCAACAACCCGAGCGTCTCGGGATTGGTCCGAAGATGCAGCAGCTCGTCAGGATTCTGTGGCTCATCGCTCGATGGTTGATCCCCCTGTCCCGGTGTGTTGTCGGGAGTGGGCTGGACCAGGTCCTGTCGCAGCTCTTCCAGACGCTTCATCCACTCCGGGCGTGTGTCCGCTTCTTCTTCGCTTGCTGGAGGCTTTGGCAACTGTTCGGCCTGCTGCTCCAGCCGCTCCATCAGCTTGGTAAAGCTCGTCTCGATCGGTTCGACCGGCATCGCCGTGTCGATCCGGCCGGCAGGTGGCTCGTCGACCAGGTCGGTTCGTCGCACCCCGCGGAGCTCCGAGGCGGTCAGCCCGATCTGATCTTCCGCGCGAGGCTCACTCGACAACAACAGCACCGGCAGGTACGCCCGATTGGTCTCATAGGCCGACGGCGCTCGCAGCGACCACATCATCGTCGTGTCCGGTTCCACCTGCTCGGGAGCCCGCTGAATCACCGGCGCCGGATCAAGCCCACTCGGCAGGCGACCTGTCGTCACCCCCGCGTTCGGCCCGCGTCCATAGGTCAAGGAACCCACCAGATTGCGGGGTGGCAGCGCGCCCGTGGTCATGGAAAACTGAAACTGCAGAGCTTCGGTTCCCCGAATACCCATCCCCGCCAAGCCGGAGTACAGCGCATCGCGTCGGAAGGCAAAGAGATCATCCGAGCCGAGTTCTCCCCGAAAATCGCTGGGCGCCAGGTATCCGACGTCGCCACGAAAGCTCACTCCGCCGGGCGCGTTCCCCGTTGCGATGGCATTGCGAAACCGCACTTCGTTGGCAAGGCTCGGACGCTGAAAGTTCAGCCGCGTCTGGGTCGAGAGGTTGTTTTCGAGCCCACGGCCGTCGCCCAGTGCGTCTTGAGCGTGGGCGTTTGTCCAGACGGCGGCGAGCAACCCCAACCAGCAAATGACACCGTTGCGCATGAGCATCCTCCTGCAGATCGTACTCGATCGGCACCTGCGAAGATCGGTTCCCACGTTGCCGAACGTCCACGGTTGTGCGCAAAGGGGTGGTCAGAATCTGGCCGAGGGGGTCTTGAGACCCAGCTCCTCGAAGATCTGTTCACACCCGGGGCCTTCCTCGAACACGGCGTAATACACGACGCCTTGTTCGACCCATG
Organism: Planctomycetota bacterium; assembly: GCA_003697045.1. Lineage (GTDB taxonomy): Bacteria > Planctomycetota > Phycisphaerae > Phycisphaerales > UBA1924 > J022. Next base: position 21,858 of record RFGK01000018.1, on the reverse strand, counting down.
CGAGCACACGGGTGCCGGCAAGCCCACATTTCCTGGAATCGAGCAGATACGTCCTGCCCGGTTCGAACGGAAGCTCGCCGGAATCGGCCTTGATGAAGATGCTGACCTTGGGCCCGACCGCCGGATCGTACATCAGGTGTGCGGAAGGCCCCTTTCCGGGGATGCCACAAGGCCCGGCACCCTCGAACCGAACTTGAACGTGCTCACCGGGGCCGAACGGAAGCTTGATCGGCCGTCCGAGGCGCTCGGTGAGTTTTTCGGCAGCCTGACCTTCATCTGTGATCCGGAGCTTCTGCCGGGCTGCATGTTCGTCCTGACAGCATCGATTGTGCTCACGAGCAACGAAACTGGCAAGCTCCTGGCGATACGCCAGTTGGCTCGAATCGAGCGGGAGGCGTGAGACCGAGGCTGCCTGCACGATCAACAGCCCTCCGATTGCAAAGACCAGAACCGCAGCCACCGCTCCAAAAAGCCGGCGACCGAGCCAGAACGAACGCTCACGAGTCTGCTCGGCACGCGCGGACAAGCCTGCTTCCAGTCGATCTTCCGCTTCGACTGCGCGCATGACCCGATCGGCCAGACCGGTGGGGACGGCAACGTCGCGCATCGCATCGGCGACCGCACTGCGGAGCCGGCGCTCAAACCGGACCCGACCGGCAGTCTCGTCGCTGTCCATATGCTCAAACGCGGGCTGTTGATCGGCGGTCAGCTCGCCGTCGGCAACGAGCCGGATCAGCGCCGCTGCAGGCAGCGATTGCGGGTTGTCGCGCGACGAATCACTCATTGCTTCTCACCGGCAGATCCGCTGTCCTCCTGTTCCGAGCTGAGCCCGAGGCGTTCGGCCGCCTGAGCGTTGGAAGTCAGTTGGTCTGAAAGCAGCTTTCGAGCCCGGTGCAGCCGACTCATGATCGTCCCGATGGGAACCTCCAGGATGGCTGCAATCTCTCGGTACTTGAGTCCCTCGACACCCCACATGAGCAGAACTTCCCGGTATTCGGGCTTGAGGTCGGCGATGGCGGCTTTGAGCGTCTCGTCGACGTGATCCCAGTCGAGCCCGGCCGTGTCGTACACCGGCGGCGGGTCGTCCGGCGGCCGCTCGGTCAAAGACTCGCCGTAGAACTCGTCGACCGCGGTCGGACGCCGGGCGTCCTTCTTCAGCTTGGTGTAAAACAGGTTGTGGCAAATCGCAAACAACCACGACCGCATGCCTCCCGAACCGGCCGATTCCTCGAACCGTTCGATCGTTTTGGGGCGAAATGCCCGAACGTAGACCTCCTGAACCAAATCCTGAGCCTCGTCGGCTCGACGAGTCAGGTGAAACGCCATCCGGTACACCGCGTCGAGGTGCTCCAGTGCGAGTCGCTCGAACTCGGTCCGCTCCAAGCGGGGCCCCTTCCGTCATTCTCGACAACACCATTGCTGTCGCAAGTGTTCCCGCATCATGGTACGAGAATGCAGGTTCGTCAGCATTTGACGCTGGGCTCATCATAACGCCCGGAAAAACCGGACGTTGCCGGCCCCGGCGCCAATCCGCCGCCGGCCCGGCTGCACCCGCGGGGGGATGAGAGACCGTCAGGCCGCCTGGTCGAACTCCCGCTCAAACTCATCCAGGGCGTCGAGTTGTTCTTCGCGCCGCGATCGCTCTTCCCATCGGTCCGGCCGGACATTGGCAGGGGCGTTGGGAGACTCGCGCCAATCCTCGGCATTGGGCAGATTCAGCTCACTGGGCATCGTCTTGCGATACCCCAGCAGCCGTATCACCTCGAGCACATCTGTCCAGGTCGGAAACTGCTTGGCATTGGCCCGTTTGAATGCGTCGATGGCGACGAGGAACAGGAACTGCTCCTTGTTCATTTCGCCTTCTTCTGCCGACCTGGTAAAGTCCGAGCGCCTCCGCCCGGGCCCGCGTCTGCGTTCCAGCCCGGTCTGTGATGTTTTCGCAGCCTTTCGGCGGTCCAGACCGACGCGACGGTCGACGACCTCGCCGGTATCAGGGGGGGTATCGGACTTCGATGAAGACGGGCGTGTGGACATGGCGAGCTCCCAAAGCGAGCCCGGCCTGATCACGCACAGGCCCGCGGCTCAGAGGTCTTCGTCTTCTTCGTCGTCCAGATCCTCCTCGTAGTCGTCGTCGTAGTCATCGTCGTCGAAATCGTCGTCGTCATAGACCTCGTCGTCGTCTTCATCCTCAAAGATCTCGTCGTCGTCATCATCGAACGAATCGTCGTCGTCCGAGTCGTCAAAGGCTCCCATCGGAGCGACCAGCACGCCGAGCGATTCGCAGCTTTCAGCCCACGTTGTACTCTCGTCGATCATCCGGTCATCCAGCAGCGTCGTCGCCATCGAAATCGCCTCCTGTTCAAGTCTTCCCAAGCCCCTTGTCCCTGTGCCGGCCGTGGGTCCAACTCACGCCCGGGTCGGGTGTCTCGGCTCGGCCGGTACGGTACCTTGCTCTCCGCCCCTGTCAAACGAGTTTCACCTCGCAATCCACACATTGCCCGGAGCTGAGCGTACACTCTCGCCCGACCTTCATGTCCTCCGCAAGGGGCCCAATGTCCACCAAGCCCGATGACAACCTGAATCTCACCGCCGGGATCCTGGCAGTCGTCTTTCCGGGTGCGGGGCATTTATACCTCCGCCAGACCCGCCGGGCGGTCCTGGCTGCGGTGGGAGTGCTCGGGCTGTTCTTCTCAGGCATGTTCGTCGGAGGCATCGACGTCATCGACCGCAAGGAGGACAAGTGGTGGTTTCTCGCCCAGGCCATGGTCGGGCCGCTCGCCTTTGGTGTCGATGCGTACCACCAGCACGCGCTCAAGGCCTACCCCCTCGACCCCAACATCATCGCCGCGGGCGAAATGCAGGCTGCGGACCTTGAACGCCTGACGCCCCGGGCGCTGTATCCCGGCGAGACTCGAAAGACGATCGACCTTCGCCTCAACACGCCGGCCGGGCAGATGGAGCGCACGATTGCCTACATCGCTCCGGCCGGTCCCGGGCAGGGCCCGCCCAGCACCAAGTCCATCGGCATGATGAATGAGCTGGGTATGCTCTCAGCTGCGATCGCCGGCATGCTCAACTTCATCATTGTTCTGGACGCGTTTTTCCCCGGCCCTTCAAGCGCATCGAGGGAGCCGCGATGAGTCTTCTTCTCCTCGCCTATCGCCCGTTTCTCGATCCGATCCCGCTTGATCGACACTGGTACCTGCTGCTCATCCCCATGTCCTTTTTTCTTGCTGTGGGTTACAAGTCGGTCCGCACCGTGGACATGCGCAAGTTCTGGCCGCAGGTGTTCCTGTTCACCGCCCAGCTCATCATCGGGCTTTTTGGTCTGGGGATCGGGTTTTACATCCTGGTTCGTGTGCTCCTGCCCGCCTTGGCGCCAGCCCCGCTTTGATGGCTTTGCCGACACTTTGCAAAATCTCGAGCGCAGTTTGGGTAGACTGTCCGCATGCAGGTATATCTGGACGACAAGTTGCTGGCGGCCCGTCCGGACAGCGTGGCCGATGCGCTCGAGGCGGGGCGTGTTGCAGCCGAGGCCGCCGGAAGGCTCGTCATCGAAGTTCACGCCGATGGACACCCCATCGATCAGGGGATGCTCGATCAGCCTCCTGCCGACGATGCGGGCATTTCCGAGCTGCGGCTGGTCTCAACCGCTCCCGGCCCGTTCATCCGCACGACGCTGCTTGATGCGGTTGATCTGCTCGGTCAGATTCGCGTTGACCAGGTCGAGGCCGTGAAGCTCTTTCACACCGGGCATATCGAAGAAGCCTTCGAACCGCTGCAGCGAGCACTGCAATCCTGGGCGATTCTCCGCGACGTTGTCGACAAGGGCTCGACCCTGGGGCTCATTGATGTCGAATCTGTGCAAGTGCCCAGTCGTTCCGGGCAGTCCGAGCCGGGCACCGGGTTCATTTCGACGCTCATGGAACATCTGACGGAAGTCAAGCGTTCGCTGGAGATACAGGACTTCACCGCGCTTGCCGACGTGCTCGAAGGTGGATTGGAGGCGGAGGTGGGACGCTGGGAGGAGTTCCTGCGCGCCATGGCCGATGCAGCAGCACAACCCTGACGATCCGATGCGAGCCATGAGTGACGCCGTGCGTGTCAACCCGGTCGACTCACTGATGGAACGTGCGTGCGAGGCACTGCAGCACACGCGGTACTTTGAAGCCGAATCTCTGTGCTCGCGTGCGCTTGCCAAGGCACGCCGGGCGGATGATTTCGAGCGCATGGCGCGCATTTGCCTGCCGCTTCAGGAGGCAAGGCGGCAGATCCGCGAGCAGGCCTGTGACGTCGGCATTGTGCGCATGGTGGGCGATCCGGTCGATGTGCCGGACCCGCTCGAGCCGGGGTGTTATCTGGTTCGTCCGCCGTTGATTGGGCTTGATGCTCGGACCTTGTGGGAGCTCGGGCTGCGCCGTGGCGTGCCCGTCGTGGCGATGGCGCGCGAGCCGTTGACGCGCGACGGGCACTGGCCGATCGTGGCCGTCTCCGAAATCAGCGTGCGCACCAAGGTCTTGCCCCCCGAACCGATCGAGCGGGTCGAATCAAGCGTGAGCAAGGACGAGTTCAAGGGCACGGTTCCGATCGAATGGTTTGTCGAAGCCTACGAGAAGCTGGGTGATGTGGGCATCAGCACGGTTGATCCATCCGAGCCGGCTGCGTGGCGCGTCGATGACCTGCTCGAGCACGTGCATGCGCTGCCCTTTCACGAGCGTCTGATGCAGGCGCTTGCGGATGCGGCACGGGCAGCGATGCGCGAGCCGGTTCCCGAAACCCCCCGCCGCCGGCCACAAATCTTCGATCCGTATTCGTTCTGAGCGACGGATATCCTGAGCAATGCCGATGGCTCGATCATTCCTGTCCCGGCCTGCGGACGAAGTTGCCCGCGCGCTGCTCGGCTGCCGGCTCTGCCGTCGGCTCGACGACGGGACGGTGCTTTCGGGCATGATCGTTGAGACCGAGGCCTATCTCGGGCCCGAAGATCAGGCTGCTCATTCCTTCGGCGGCCGACGCACCGAGCGCACCGAGCCCATGTTCATGCGTCCGGGCACGAGCTACGTCTACTTCACCTACGGCATGCACTACTGCATGAATGTGTCGGCCGCAGCCGAGAATGTGCCCCATGCTGTGCTCCTGCGGGCCATCGAACCTCTGGAGGGCATCGAGCGCATGCTCGAGTTTCGCAGCGCAAGCAGGGGCAAACTGGTCCGCCTGCAAGACTTGTGCAACGGCCCGGCCAAGCTTTGTCAGGCCATGTCCATCGATCGCGGTCTCAACCGCGTAGACCTGTGTTCCAGTGATGTGCTGTGGCTGGAGCGTGGGAAGAAGGTATCGGACCTGGAAGTGGGGCAGACGCCGAGGATCGGCATCGCGAACGCGGGGACCTGGGCCGATCGCCCTTTGCGCTGGGTGGTTCGGGAAAGTCCATGGATCAGCCGCCGCTTTCGTGCGCAATCTTGAATCTGACCGCGGGAATTCACTGGGCAAGCGACCAAACAGCCGATACAGTCTCAACAGAGATTGTTATCCCCCGATGGAGGGTGGACGTGTCTGAACATCAGGTGGATCTCAAGTCGATCTTGGAAAAGGCCGGGGGCTATGCGCCCGAAGCCTACCGCTTCATCTCCGATGGACTTGCCCACACCGTGGCGAGCATCCACGGAGAGGATCGGGTGCGCAACGCCCAGGGGATCGAAGACGATTCGCTCCATGTCTCCGGCCAGGAGCTTTGCCTCGGGCTGCGCGATTATGCCCTGCGTCGATACGGCATGCTCGCCCGCACCGTGCTCCGCCGTTGGAACATTCACTCGACCGAAGACTTCGGACGCATTGTCTTTGCGCTGGTTGATTCAGGGCTGATGCGCAAGACCGAGGACGATGTATTCGAAGACTTCCAGGGCGTCTATGACTTCGACGAGGAGTTCGTCGAACCGGCGGTGACGACCAATGACCACGTCACGCCCGGCGAGTGTGCATAACGCCCGCGCGTCTGCGCTTTCCACGTCTGCTCTCCCCGGGCAGCCTGCGGAACTCCGGTTTCTGCGCATGGATGTGGCAGCTGCTCCGATCGTGAGGCTTATCGTGCCGAGCGACCGATAGGGCGAACGTGAGGCCCGGTTCAAACGATCGCTGTCTGCTCATCGGCACCCGCGCCACAGTGGAAATGCTTCGGCGTCAACTGAACCTGTTGCCCCAAACGCCCACCCTGATTGGGGCGGTTTTTGTCGAGGACGGCGACGTGCCCGCCGAGCCGATGAAGACGCTGCATCTTGGGAGTCTCGACGAGCTCGAATCAGTCTGCCGGGCCCACAAGCCAGCCATGGCGATCATCTCGCTTTCGGGCGCCATGGCATCGCACGAACGGCAGGCACGGCGCGTGCTTGCGCGCTGTGGCGTGCGCACGCGCGTGATTCCCCCGCTTGAGGAACTGCTCGCCCGTGAGCCGTTGCCTTTGAGCGGGAAAGGCGCGCAAGCGGTGGACCTGGCAAGCCTGGTGGGGCGCAAGCCTCACCCCCTCGATCGTGAGCAACTGGGGCGCCTGCTGACCGGGTCGCGGGTGCTCATCACCGGGGCCGGGGGGTCGATCGGCTCGGAAATCGCGCGATTGTGCGCCAGCTTCGATCCGGCGCTGCTGATCCTGGCCGATCGGTCCGAAAACGCGGTGTTTGAGATCGACCGCATCCTGGGTTCGCTCCACAGCGGCGTGGCGCGACGGGCGGTCCTGCACGATGTGGTCGATCGGCAGGCAACGCGGGCACTGGTCGAGCAGACGCAGCCGGACCTGATCTTCCACGCGGCGGCGCACAAGCATGTGCCTCTCATGGAAGACCACCCGGCCCATGCGCTGACCAACAACTTCTTCGGCACGTGCTCGATCGCAGACGCTGCGGTGTCATGCGGGGTGGGGCGGTTTGTGCTGATCTCGTCGGACAAGGCGGTCAATCCCACCAGTGTGATGGGCGCGACCAAGCGACTGGCGGAGATGTACGTGCAGGGGCTCGGCGGCACGTCGCAGACGCAGATGAGCATGGTGCGATTCGGCAACGTGCTGGGCTCGGCGTGCAGCGTGCTTCCGATCTGGGCAAGCCAGATCGCCGATGGGGGGCCGGTCACTGTCACCGATGCGCGCATGACGCGGTATTTCATGACGATTCCCGAAGCAGCGGGACTTGTCGTGCACGCAGCGAGCCTCTCGCAGCCGTCGCACGCGGAGGTCTTTGTCCTGGACATGGGTGAGCCGGTGTCCATCCTGGAGCTTGCCAAGCGGTTTGTGCGCGCACATGGGCTTGAGCCGGTGCTATCGGACGGGGCGACGGGGCGTTGGGACGAGATGCCGATCGTGCTGACGGGCATGCGTCCGGGAGAGAAGCTGCACGAGCAGTTGTCCTATGACGCCGAGTCGTTGCGTCCGACGTCGCACCCGGGGATCATGGCGCTGCGTGAGGCGCGGGCGCCGGAACCGGCGCGATTGGCCGCGATGGTTGAGCATCTTGACCGGGCCCGTCGGGAGGGGTCCGGGGCGCGGGTCGTCAGTGCGATCGAGCGGTTTGTCCCCCAGCTCGCGGTGCGACGCGTGGCGGCGTAGGCGGGTTATCCACCTCTGTTCACGAGTTATCCACGAGAGGATGGACAGAGTTTCCAATAACCGGAGTGCTTGTGGGAGCGTGGTTTACGGATATGAGACCCAGAGCTCGCCTTGGGTGATTCCGGTGGTGTGGTCTGGTGAACTTGATTCCGTCCGTAGGGGCGCGAGAATGGCGCTTTGGCCGTGAGAGACACCGTCAGCCTGCACGACCCCGCCCGTCGGGCCGACCCAACAGGGCGGAGGTTGAGCCGATGCCCATGACGCAGAAATCGAAGATGTTGGTCGAGACTCAAACCCAGCGCGACAGGGCGCTGCAACTGCTCGAAGCGCTGCGAGCTGCCAAGTTGCGCTCGGAACAGAATCTGGCCAAACTCAATCAGACCGATTTCCTCAAGAAGGTGACGGGGTCCAGCTCGATGGACAATGCCATCGCCAGCACGCAGAGGCTCATCGATGCGTTCAACCGCGTCCTCGATCAACTTCAGGACGAACTGAGCGACGAAGACTTGGCGATGCTGGGGAGCCTCGAACGGCCCGCGCCGTCGGTTTCCTGACAGACCGGTCGTTGCCGACACGGAGTTTTCAAAGCCCTCGTCCCAATGCGGGGGTTTTCTGATGGGTCAAGTCGCACGGGCGAGTCTTCCAGGTACGCGACCTAGCATCGGCCCATGTGCGATCGTCCCACGCTTTGTTTGACCAGGCTCGACCCGCGTGCCCAGGTGCCCAAGGCACATTCGCCGCTGGCTGCCGGGCTTGATCTTGCTGCCTGCCTGCCCCGGCACGAGCATCAGGATGAGCAGGTGACCATCGACCCGGGTGCGATTGTCAAGATTCCGATCGGGATCGCGCTTGCGATCCCTCAAGGCTACGAGGGGCAGGTGCGGCCGCGGTCAGGGCTGGCAACCAGATTCGGCCTGACCGTGCCCAACGCTCCGGGCACCATCGACGCGGACTACCGGGGTGAAGTGTTCGTGGCGCTGATCAATCTCGGACGCGAGCCTTACACCGTGCACCACGGGGAACGGGTGGCCCAGCTCGTGATCGCCCCGGTGGCGTGCGCGCAGGTGGTGGAAGTCGATCGGCTCGATGAGACGGCCCGCGGTGATAATGGGTTCGGCAGCACCGGACGCCACTGATCTCACACATGGGGGCACCGGCGCAGCGCACCTCGGGGCGTATCCGATGGTGCTTTGCACGAATCACGTGCCCCGGGTCCGTGCGCATGGCTTTGCCGTCGAGCGGGCGGGTGATTCAGCGTGCATCGGCCGTTGCGACTGCTCTGCAGAATGCTTCGATTCTGGCGGGGTCCTTGACGCCCGGCGAGGATTCGACGCCGCTGGATACGTCCACGGCATAGGGGCGGATGGTGCGGATCGCCTCTGCCACATTTTCGCTGGTGAGTCCGCCGGCCAGGATGATTGGTTTTTCGACATGTTCGAGCTTTGGCACAAGGGCGCTCCAGTCGAACGCCACGCCCTCGCCTCCGGCTGATCCGTCGATGAGGATGGCGTCGACTTCTTCGAGTTGATTCCAGCGTGCCAGGTCGGTGTCGATGGTTTCGGGGTTGTAGGTGATGGCCTTGATGATCCCCGGGCCGCAGGAGATGACGGTCTTCTCCGGCTCGGTGCCGTGGAGCTGCATGATCGGCGCAGGAAATCGCTGCTCGATCTCACAGAACTGGTCGACGGTGAGATTGCGGACTACGCCGACGGGCGTCACAAACGGCGGCAGCATGTACATCAGCTCGGTGGCGGCTTCGGGCTCGATGTATCGCGGTGACTCGGGCACGAGCATGAATCCCACGGCGTCGGCCCCGGATTCGACGGCGGCTGCCAGGGCGTCAACGTCGCGCAGGCCACAAATCTTGATCCGGGTCCTTGCCATCTCTTACTCCTTGGAAACCGAGCCGGAGATGCGCTCGAGCTCTTCGGCTGCGCTTTGGCGCAGATCGTCGTCTTCACAATGTTCGGCCAGATAGGCAAGCAACCGACGGGCGTCATCCGGTCGATCAAGCCGATTGAGATAGGTCCGGGCAAGCAACATGCGGATCTGATCGGCCTCCCGGTCAGTCGAATAGAGGTCGAGGAATCGAGCAAATGCCTGGGCGGCTTCGGCGTAGCGGGCCTCGGTGAACAGATACGTTGCCAGCTCATATTGTGCATTGCGGCTGAGTGTGAGCGATTCGGGTCGATGCGCAAAGCTGGCTGCAAACTCGGCATAGGCATCGGCAGCTTCGGCAAGCCTGCGCTCTGCAATGAAAGTCGAGACGCGCGCGCGAGCTTCGGCAAGCGCGTCGATCTCATCATCGACTGGATGAGTTGCGGCTCGCTCGGGGCGTGTGACCTTGATCTTCTCGGCTTCACTGGCCAAAGCGCGAAGCTGGCGACGTCGATGAGCCTGGCGAAAGAAAGTGAACAAGTCGTAGGGTTGGCGCGGGAAAGCGTGACACCAGAGCAAGACCATCGTCAGGGTTGCGCCGAATGCGTACCCAGCCAGATGGGCGATGTGTGCCACGCCCCGGTCGGCGCCAAAGCCGTGGGCAAAAAGATTCCAGAGCACGCCGAGCCCGATGAGCCACCACGCGGGCGGGGTGATGATGATGAGCCCGAAGAGCCACAGGCATCGGACGCGGGCAAATGGATAGAGCACAAGAAACGCTCCGGTGACCGCGGCGATCGCGCCCGAGGCACCAATCGCGGGAACGCTCTCGAAAAGGGCATGTGCTCCACTGGAAGCTGCTGCGCCGGCCAGGTAGAAGACAAGGAACCCAATGCGTCCGTATCGGTCTTCAGTTCCGGGTCCAAATGTCCAGAGAAAGAACATGTTGCCAGCAAGATGAATCCAGCCGGCGTGGAGGAGGGTACAGGTGAAAAGCCCCCACCAGCGAAAGTCGGCACCGGGGGCGACATGGAGCGTGGAGAGGATGGTCGACGCAGTCTCAGGGCTGGCGACGCTGAGGATCTGCATGAGCAGGTGCATGGAGACGGTGAGCACCAGAATCGTGGTGGTGACGACGGGAGAGCGTCGGGGGGGCTGTTCTGTGCCGAGAGGGATGAGCACGGCGGATGGTAGACGGATGAGTGTGCGGTGCGGTGGAGTGAGGGTTTTGTGTGTTCTATGATTCAGTTACAGCCCGGGGGTTCGGAGGCGCCAGATGCAACCTGCCGGAGTGATGTCGGGACCCATCCCGGAAAACAAGGACCAGAGCATGAGCACGTATGTCAAGGGACTCGAGGGGATCATTGCCGCCCAGACGGAGATGTCGTTTATCGACGGCCAGAAGGGCATTCTCGAGTATGTGGGCATTCCCATTGGAGAACTGAGCGAAAAGAGCACGTTTGAGGAGACGGTGTTTCTGTTGTGGAACAAGCGTCTTCCGACGCAGGCCGAGCTGGACAAGTTCACCAGTGATCTGCGCAGCCGGTACAAGTTGCCCGAGGGCATGCCCGAGCGGATTCGCTCATTGCCCCGGACGGCACAGCCCATGCACGTGCTGCGGACACAGATCAGCGCGCTTGGGATGTATGATCCGGACCCGAACGCCAACTTGGTGGAGGCGGCGCGGGAGAAGGCGTTGAACATTCTGGGCTATACGCCGACGATTGTGGCCGAGTTTGACCGCATGCGTCGCGGGCTGGAGGTTGTCCCGCCGGACCCATCGCTCAGCTTTGCAGAAAACTTCCTGTACATGCTCAATGGAGAGAAGCCGACGCCGACGATGGCCCGGGCGTTTGACATCTGCATGATTCTGCACGCCGATCACGGGTTGAACAACTCGACATTCACAGCCCGGGTGATCATCTCGACACTGTCCGATGTGTATTCGGCGATCACCGGTGCGATCGGATCGCTGCGCGGCCCGCTGCACGGGGGAGCGAACGAAGGCGTCATGAAGATGCTCAACGAGATTCCGTCGGTCGATGCGGTTGAGGATTACATCCTCGGCAAACTCGAGCGCAAGGAAAAGGTCATGGGCTTCGGGCACCGCGTCTACAAGACGCGCGACCCGCGGGCGACGGCGCTCAAGTCTCTGGCCAAGCAGTTGGCCAGCGATACGGGCAACGAGGAGCTCTATATCAAGAGCAGAAGAATCGAGGAGGTCATGGAGCGCGAGGTGGGGGCCAAGGGGATCTATCCCAACGTCGATTTCTACAGCGCGACGACGTACCACTGCATCGGGCTCAAGCTTGACCTGTTTACGCCGATGTTTGCCATGTCGCGCCTTGGCGGCTGGAGCGGGCACATCATCGAGCAGCTGGCGGACAATCGGCTCTATCGCCCCAAGGCCGAATACATCGGGCCGCACAATGCGCCCTATGTGCCGATCGATCAGCGGTAAGCCCGCGAGCGTCTGTTCACAGTTCGGGGACCGGCATCATGCCGGTCTCTTTTCTTGGGGCAGGTCAGACGAGCAGTGACGCCGGGCTTTCGAGCAGTTGCTTGACCGTGTTGAGGTAGGCAGCGGCCATGGCGCCGTCGACCACGCGATGATCGCTCGACATGGTCATCGACAGTTCGTGTCCGACGACCAGCGCGGGCTGGCCGTCATCGTCGTACTCGATGAACGGCTTTTCGATGGCGCGGCCCACGGCCAGAATTGCGACATTGGGCGGGTTGATAATCGCGGTGAAGTGATCGACGCCGAACATGCCAAGATTGGAGATTGTGAAGGTGGCGTCGGCCATTTCCTCGATGGTGAGCCCCTTCTCGCGCGCCTTCTTTGCAAGGCGGCGTGTTTCGCTTGAGATCTGGCGCAACCCGGCTCGATCGGCGTCGCGCAGCGTTGCGACGACCAGCCCGCCGCCGCGTTCTTCCGGCAGCGCAATGGCGACGCCGATGTTGACGCGCTGGTGGAGCTGAATGGCCGGGCCCGAATCAACCCACGAGCTGTTGACGAACGGGTGCTGGTGCATCGCCAGCGCGCAGGCCCGCACGAGGAAGTCATTGACGCTGAGCTTGATGCCCTGCGATTCGAGCTGGCTGTTGAGCTGTTCGCGCAGGTCAAGCAGCGCATCGACTCGTGCCGAAACAGTGACCTGGTAGTGGGGGATGCTGGTCTTGCTTTCGACCAGCCGGCGCGCGATGGTCTCGCGCATCCCGGTCAGGGGCACGAGCTTGTCTTCAAGCGCAGCACCGATCGCCGGCAGCGGCGCAGGCGCATGCGCTTGCGATGTGCCCGCAACGGCGCCCATCTCGATGGCGCGCTCGACATCCTTGCGGACGATTCGGCCGCCGGGGCCGGTGCCCGCGAGTGCCCCGAGATCGACGCCTTGTTCGGCCGCGATCTTGCGGGCCAGCGGGCTGGCGTGCACGCGTCCTCCGGTGCTGGAGACGCCGTGTTCGGCCGCATCGACGACGCGTTTGGCAAAGCCGACGCCCTCGATGGCGCGCACGACACCATCATCTTTTTCCTCGGCCGCCTGCACACGGCCGCCGGCGGCATGAGATTCTGTACCTGCGTGGGCAAGCTCGGCCTTGGCTGCTTCTTCCACGCTTTCACCCTTGCCCGCGAGGATCATGATGGTCGTGCCCACAGCGACCTGGGCGCCTTCTTCCACGGTGCGCTTGGCTACGGTGCCGTCGTCAAAGGTTTGAAGCTCCATGGTCGCCTTGTCGGTTTCAATGTCGGCAATGACATCGCCGGAGGAGACGGTATCACCTTCCTTGACGTGCCAGGAGACGACGGTGCCTTTTTCCATGGTGTCGGACAGGCGGGGCATGGTGATTTCGATGGGCATCACAGATCTCCAGATTGCGGATGGCCACGGAGTCTGGTTCCGTCGGCCGCGGGTTCAGGCACACTCAAGTTTGGAAGAGTATCGCATCGTGCATCTTCTTGAGCTGAGAAGGCGGGTCATTCATCCCAAAGAGTCGGCTTGCCACGTTTGCCCTGCCGATCCGCAAAGCGGGTGAGCCGATGAATCATTCGCGTCGAATATTCTTGCGTACTGAACATGCTGACGTCGGGCTGAGAGCCGCGGCGGGCTGATTCGTTCTTGTGGCCAAGATCGTCACCAAGTCGACCCATGGCAGTTTCGCACCCAATGCGCTCCGGGAACCCATGTTTGACGTCACCTGCTATCTCGTGCTTGCGACGACACGCCGTACCGCCTCGGCAATCCGCGCGGGGTTCGGAAGATATTCCGCCTCCAGCTCCCTGGCATAGGGCGTCGGTACGTCGCGCGTGTTCACACGCACCGGCTCATGGTCCAGAAAGTCAAATGCGTGTTCGCAGATCTGGGCAATCACTTCGCTTGCGACCGAGCCGAACGGCCAGCACTGATCCACGACGACGACCCGGTTCGTCCGTGCCAGGCTCGCTGCGATGGAGTCGATGTCGAGCGGGCGAATGGTCCGCATGTCGAGTACATCGCACTCGATGCCTTCCTTGCTCAGCTCCTCAGCCGCATCGAGGCAGAAGTTCACCGGTCGCCCGAAGCTGACCAGCGTCACGTCGTTTCCTTCGCGTGCCCGCCAGGCCTGGCCGAAGGGGATGTAGTACTCTTCTTCGGGCACGTGCGCTCTGTTTCCGAGCATGCGTTCGCTCTCGAGAAAGAACACCGGGTCCGGGTCGCGGATGGCCGTCTTGAGCAAGCCCTTGGCGTCGTAGGGGTTGCTCGGGATGACCATTTTCAGCCCGGGCACGTTGGAATACATGCCTTCGACGGTCCAGGAGTGCGTCGAGCCGAGCTGGCCGCCGGCGCCGTCGTTGCCGCGAAAGACAACCGGACATCCGAACTGTCCGCCCGACATGTAGAGCATTTTGGGCGCGTTGTTGAGGATCTGGTCGGCCGCGACCAGGCTGAACGACCAGCTCATGAACTCGACGATCGGGCGCAGCCCCATCATTGCCGCGCCGATGGCCATGCCGGCAAAGCCGTTTTCCGAAATCGGGGTATCAATGACGCGCTTGGGCCCGAACTCCTCGAGCATGCCCTGGCTGACCTTGTAGGCGCCTTGATACTCGGCGACTTCCTCCCCGAGCAGCAAGACCCGCTTGTCGCGGCGCATCTCCTCGCTCATCGCTTCGCGCAGTGCCTCGCGAAACTGGATGATGCGTTCGCCGTCGCGGCTGGGCAGAGGCTTGGAAAAATCGGGCATTTCCCACTCGCCCACGGCTGGATGAATCTCAGTGTCGATCAATGTCATGGCAAATCCTGATTCGGCCTCCCCCGAAGCGTCCCGACCAGAGCCTGAACGCGCGGACTGCGCGTACCCACACCCCCGGCCATTGTTTGCGATTCTAGGCGAACGGATTCGCAAGACCGCAGCGTGCGCCTTGCACATGCAGCATCAGTGGACGGCCTGGGTCATTCGCTCAGGTCCGAGCTGCGACTCGTCCCTTCGATCAGCGGCGCCTTTTTTGAAACTCGGCGGGTTCTGACAGTGGATTTGGGCGAGATACGGCTGGTGGACCGGCCTGCCCGGCGGGCCAACAATCCTGTTCTCGGTGATCGAGGCTCCCGCGGCGGTCGCGGACCGGTACTCGATCGGCTGCGGGCATAAGCCCCCAGCGTGGCCGGCGTCAGAGATTCCCGCGGGGGTTTCTGTCGCATATCTGAGGAGGACTCATGGTCCGTCTCCGCTTGCAGCGCTTCGGGCGCACGCACCGTCCTTTCTATCGCATTTGTGCCATTAACCAGCGCAATCGTCGCGACGGGAAGGTCATTGAGAATCTCGGGTGGTTCAATCCGATCGAAAAGGACGAGGCAAAGCAGATCGAAATCAACGCCGAGCGTGTCAAGCACTGGCTCAGCGTGGGCGCTCAGCCCACCGAGACGGTGGAGGACATCTTGGGCAAACTTGATCTGTTGCCGCCGAAGCGCAAGGCAACCTGGGAAAAGCGTCGCGCCGATGATCGTGCGCGTGTGACGGCCAAGGTATCGCTCAAGACTGCAGAAGATGCCGTTGCGGCGCTTGGCACACTGATGGAAAGCGCCGGAGCGGATCTTTCGAGCTTTCAGAAGCAAGCTTCCGATGCGCTCAGCGCTGTGAAACAGGCAGTCTCTCAGGCCGATGTCGATGCGGCGGCTGCTGCTGCGAATCAGGCAAAGGCGGCGCTCGATCAGGCAAAGGCAGCCGAAGAGCAGTTCCAGGCGAAGAAGAAGGCTGAGGAGCAGGCCGCAGCCGAAAGCTCCGCCGAGGGCGAATCGGCCGAAGAATCCGCTGAGTAATCTGAGTCCCGAAAGCATATTTTCGAATGCCAAGCCCGGGCGAGTCCCGGGTCAGGGTCGGTGTGTCCCGGCCCACCGGCGCAGATCGTCTTTGCTCAGCGTGCCCCAATAGATGCGCAGGTCGTGAATCGGTGCTGCAAGCTGCTGATCGCCTTCATATGGTCCGACACTGGAGCCGCTGTCTTTGCCAACGTCCAGCCCCTCGGCCGGCTTGCGTGTGATGAACCGCGCCGGTCCGGCTGCGATTTTTTGGCCATTGACCCACAGCTCCACTTCGGCCTTTCGATTGAGCACGCCGACGATGTGCACCGCTGTGCCCGATTCCAGGGGCAGGCCGCGTGTGATGAACACTTCTCCCGCATCGCGCACGGCAAAGCAGGGTGTCTGTCCGTCGAAAAAGAGGGCATAACCGAACGAGCCGCCGCCGTGCGCGACGACGACTCCGCCTGATTCGGGAACGCGCGTGCGGGCGCCCACGGTCAGGGGCTTGTTGGAAGGATCGATGTCGGCATCGCCGCCTTGCACATGGACCAGAGCCGTGGGCGTGCGGGCTGCTTCTGCGAGCCGATTCTGCTGGAGGACCTCCAAGGCCGAGGCGTTCGGCTGCAAGTCGCCGTACTCGACCTGCAGGTCGTGCAGACGCTTCTTGAGAGAAGCAGCTACGTCCGCGTAGGCCGGATCGTCGTAGACGCTCTGCAGTTCGTCCGGGTCGCGCTCGAGATCAAACAGCTCCCATGCGTCGTACATGGGGTAGTAGATGAGCTTGTATCGGTGTGTGCGCACGCCATAGTGGGCCGGCACGCGGTGCGGCCGGGGGTACTCGTAGTAGTGGTAATAGATCGCATCGCGGAACTCGTGCTCGTCGGCGGTGCGCCTGAGCAGAGGGACGAGCGACTTGCCCTGCATGTCGCCCGGTACGTCGAGCCCGGCCATATCGAGAAATGTCGGGGCCATGTCGAGGTTTTGCACCAGTGCCGACGAGCGTAAGCCCGGCTCGACCTGTCCGGGCCAGCGGATGATCAAAGGGGTGCGCAGCGACTGCTCATACATCCACCGCTTGTCATACCACCCGTGCTCGCCGAGATAAAACCCCTGATCGGAGGAGTAAATCACGACCGTGTTGTCGGCCAGTCCGTGCTCGTCGAGATATGCGAGCACGCGGCCGAGGTTCTCATCGACCGACGCGATGACTCGCAGATAATCCTTGATGTAGCGCTGATACTTGAACAGCGTCAGCGCATCACCCGTCAACTCTCCGGCGTCGTAGCGCCTTTCAAACTCGTCGTTGCGCTGGGCGTATCCAGCCTCCCACGCGGCCCGTTGCCCTTCGGTCAGGCCGTTGAGGTAGTTCTTCTCCCACGCGGGTGCAAACCCCGGAAACTGTCGGGACAGTTTGAGGTCGTACATGCCCATCATGTGCCGGGCGATGGTCATCTCCTGCGCCGCTGCGCCGGGCGCACGGTTGGCGTAGTCGTCAAACAACGTCGCGGGCGCAGGGATCTCAACGTCTTCGTAGAGATCGAAGTGATCCGGCTCCGGCATCCAGTTGCGATGGGGCGCCTTGTGCTGGTACATCAGCAGGAACGGCCGATCGCTTGTGCTCGCCTCATCGAGCCACTTGATGGCCTGGTCTGTGATGATGTCAGTCGTGTATCCCATGCATGAGATGTCGCCCCGTGATGTGTGCAGGCGGGGGTTGTAGTAGGGGCCCTGTCCTTCGAGCACGGCGTAGTAGTCGAATCCTTCCGGGTCGCTCTTGAGGTGCCACTTGCCGATGACGGCAGTTTGATAGCCCGCCTGCCTGAGCAGCTTGACAAAAGTCTGCTGCGATGGGTCAAACGTCTCGGCATTGGTCATCACGCCGTTGAGATGGCTGAACCTGCCCGTGAGAATCACCGCTCGGGCCGGCGCACAGATCGAGTTGGTGACAAAACTGTTTTCGAACACCATGCCTTCACGGGCGAGCCGGTCGATGCTGGGTGTCTGGTTGATCGTTGAGCCATACGCGCCGATCGCCGCTTGCGCATGGTCATCGCAATAGACAAATAGAATGTTCGGCCGGTCATTCTCTGCGGAAGCAAACAGCGACCCCAGCGACAGGCACGCAACCAGAACAATCGTCTTCAGCATGCCGACAGGGTATCGACTCCGGTCTTGCAGGCAAAACCGGGCCCGTCAGCAATCGTGCATGGATTCGGCGTCAATCAGCAGCCCGTACTGAACGCCTGCAGGAACGCAAGCACATCGAAGAAGTCGAAGATACCGTCATTTGTGAAGTCGGCGACGGGATCGTTGTTGCTGAACGCCTGGAGGAACGCGAGCACGTCGAAGAAGTTGAGTTCGCCGTCGCCGTTGATGTCGGGCGCGCAGGCCGCCGGGGGCGTGAAATCGACGATCAGTTTCGGCCGGTTTGCCTCCATCAAGTTTTCGCGCGAGTCGAAACGCTTGGCCGTCACCGAGCTCTCCTCTTCGCCCACGAGCGCCCATCCGTGATTTGATGCGTCGTCGTCGAGCCAGCCCTGCACATCGCTTGCCATGCCGGCACTCGTCCACGTATACGTGCCGGGCAGATTCACAATCTCCGAGGCGCTGGCGACGGGGTCGAAATCACCCCCGGCACTTGTCCAAAGGATGGACCCGCCGCCCGAGTCGTACACCGCGTGCAGCCAGGTCGCATCGCCGTCGGTTGCCACGGTGCCGCCGCCCTCCTGTCCGCCCGCATCGGAGGTGCCTTCGCCCCATTCGCGCGTGACGCGGTGCAGCGAGACTGGTTGCGGCCCAGCGATCGTCCGCGACATCGAAAGCACCAGGCTTACCGAGTTGATCGTCGAGCCGGCAGGGATGCTGCCTGCAATGTCAAACTCGATCAGCCCGCGCCTGATTGACCCGCCGGCGTTGGTGCCCGCGAAGAAGTACGAGCCCGCTCCATTGCTCAGTGCACCGGTTGATGACTGGTACAGCGTGTTGTCCTTGGACGCTTGGAGCTCGATCACGTCGGCATGTCCGACAGCCGCGATCAGCAGACACACCAGCACACCCGTCTGTTTTGAACCACGCATGAACGATCTCCCTCCCAGATGGATTCGTGCCGCAAGAGCAAAGGCATCGCACGCGGAGACACATACACCACGCGTCGATCTGCCTGTTGGAACAGTATAACCGCGTTTTGCTGCTCCTCCTACCATGATCTGAGAATCGATGCCGGAAGGAACCACCCCTGGCCCATGCTTGCCACGCCGCTCCAGCTTGGTCCCATTCGTCTACAGTCCAACCTGCTGCTCGCACCCATCGCCGGCTGGTGCGATCTGGCGTGGCGCGTCACGGTTCGATCGCTCGGAGGCGTGGGGCTCGCGTGCACGGACCTGCTCAGCCCGCGTGGCCTCTTGCAAAGCACCGACACCTCCCTTGATCTGGCGCGCACAAACGACTTTGACAAGCCCATCGGCATGCAGCTTTATGGGGCCGATCCGGCCCTGCTTGCCGAGGCTGCCCGGTGGTGCGCAGACCATGGCGCCACCGTCGTCGATATCAACATGGGATGTCCGGTCGACAAGGTCTGCAAGAAGGACGGCGGGTCGAAGCTGATGTGCATTCCTGACACGGCCGTGCGCATCGTCGATGCCGTGCGCACGGCGTTGCCCGATGCTGTCCCGCTGACCGCCAAGATGCGCCTCGGGTGGAGTGAAGACGATGCCCGCCGCAACTGCGCAGGCGCGCTGTCATGCAGACTGATCGACGCGGGCGTGTGCGGCATTACGGTGCACGGACGTACGACCGAGCAGCGCTTCAAGGGACAGTGCCGGCGTGAGGGCATCCGCCGCGTCGTTGAAGCCGTCGCCGAGCGCTTCGGTCGATATGACGGAACGCAAACCGGGGGGCCACCGGTGATCGGCAACGGCGATGTGCGCACGCCCGAAGATGTCGTCTCGATGATCGAACAGACAGGCTGCGCCGGCGTGATGATCGGCCGCGGCGCGTTTGCCATGCCCTGGATCTTCGCCGCCGCCTGGGCTGCACAACACAACGCCCAGGAAAGCGCCGGCTGCGCGTCTGCGAACCGCTTCACTCCGCCCTCCGAAACGGAGAAGCTCGCAATCGTCCGCTCCTACTTTGATCTCATGCGTCGGTACCGCGATGATCGCTACGCCCTGTTCCGCATTCGTCAGAAGATCAGTTGGCTGGGACGAAACATCAACAACTCGCACTGCCGTGCGCTCAAGGAAGGTATTCGACTTGCGAAGACGCCCGCGGATGTCTATGCAGCCATCGAGGCGTGGGAAGCGGGAAGCTGCGTCTGTCCATGATGTGCTCCGAACGGACAGCCGGCCGAGACACACCCCACGTGGACCACCGCGTCGGCGAGCCGGCTCGTGTTCAGGCTGCATGCGGATGTGCGCGGGCAAAGTGCACGAGAGAACATTGGCGAAGCGCGCGAGTCAGACGGCCTTGCATCCGGCAGAGCAGCGTGTGTTCGTACACTCGCGCACCTTCCTGCGAACTTCATTGCGCCCCCGCGATCGCGCCCGAACCGAACGCAACGTGGCAGCGTGCGAGGACGAATCGTCGGCGCTGGTTTGATCCCGCTCAGGGACAGCCGATGGACAGAAAATCGAGGAAAGCCAGCACATCGAAGAAATCGAACATCCCGTCGTTGACCAGATCCGCACTCGGATCCTGGGTCGAGAATGCTTCGAGGAAGGCGAGCAGATCGAAGAAGTCGACCGAACCGTCGCCGTTGAAGTCCGCCGGGCAGGACTCGGTGACACACTGATTGAGCATCACGCTCACGTTGTCATCGATGAAGTTTGCCACGACCATGTCGAGGTCGCCGTCGCCATCCAGGTCGCCCAGCGACAGGCTGAGTGGGGCCACGCCGACGGCGAGTCGGATTGGTGTGGCAAAGGTCCCGCCTCCGTTGTTGAGCAGAACGTTGGTGCTGTTGCCGTCGCGACTCGCTACAGCAATATCGAGATCGCCGTCGTTGTCCAGATCGCCCAGTGAGACGTCGACCGGCCAGGCGTCCACGCGGTAACGGGTCTGGCTATTGAAGGTTCCGTCGCCGTTGTTGAGCAGCACGCTCACGTCGTCGTCGACCAAGTTGACGACTGCGATGTCGAGGTCGGCGTCGCCATCGAAATCTCCAAGAGATGCGCTGTTCGGTTTCACGCCCGTGGGGTAGCTTGTCGGCAAGGCGAACGTCCCGTTCCCGTGATTGAGCAAAACGCTCGTGTCGTCGCCCTCACGGTTGACGACGACCATGTCGAGGTCGCTGTCGCCGTCCACATCGCCGAGTGATACGTTGACGGGCCAGGCGCCCGGATTGTAAAACGAAGGGGCGGCGAAGATGCCGTTGCCGGTGTTGAGTCGAACGAAGGCGTCCTCGCTGGCTTCGTTGACCACAACCATGTCAACATCACCGTCGCCATCCAGATCGCCGAGAGAGGCGTCCGCTGGTCCCTTTCCCGCGTCATAGCTGATCGGGCCGGCGAATGTGCCATCGCCGTTGTTCAGACGGATGCTCGTGTCTTCGCTCAGACTGTTGACCGAGACCATGTCGAGGTCGCCGTCGCCGTCCAGGTCGCCCAGGGACACTGTGTACGGCCAGAAGCCCATGGAATAGCGAACTTGGGACGCGAACGTGCCATCGCCGTTGTTGAACAGGACGCTGACGTCGTCGCTGAGCTGATTGGCCACTGCGATGTCGAGGTCGCCGTCGCCGTCCAGGTCGCCCAGGGACACGCCGTGCGGACCGTCCCCTGCGAGATAGAAAGTCTGCTCCGTGAACTGTGGGCACTGAGCATGGGCCTGTCCGACCCAGCTAGAAACGGGCGCAAAGAGCACAACACCAATCCCCACGGCGCGCCAACAGCGCACCAACTCGTCCCCTCTCAACACGATCTTGATTTCCTCCCTCCAGTCGTCGTGCATCGTCAGCCCGAGGTCGAGCCGGCTCGAATGCAATGGGCATTTTCGCGTCGCTTGATCGAAGCATGCAGCCCAACTCCAGATACCGCAGCACTTCGCTGCCTGTGCCAGACCAAACGGACCGATGGCAGGCTATTTGCATGCATCGCTCGATGTCAATACGGAACTCTG
>RFGK01000126.1 GCA_003697045.1 Planctomycetota bacterium | reverse complement strand
GATTCAGCTCGGTGATCAGCTCGCTGAGATGATCCGCCGCCGAAACCAGCGACGCCACGCTTGACGCAAGTTCGGAATCGCGCAGCCGCGACTCAAGCAGCTGCGCACGTCCCTTGATCACTGCCAGCGGATTGTTCATCTCGTGGGCTGCGCCGGCGGTCATCTCCCCCAGCCGCGCCAGCGACTCCCGCTCGGCCAGCTCGGCCTGCATCTCCACCAGCGCTCGATTCGACGCAGCGAGTTCATCTTCCAGCAGGCGCGACTGCTCCCATGCCTCGGCCGTGCGAATCGCAGAGGCCCACACCGCACGGATCGGCGCGAGCTCGTGCCAGCTGCGCGTGTCCGCATCGTGCAGCAGCGCGACGGCGCACGCTTCCTCGATCAGCACCGGCATGAGACGAATCCGCGTCAGGTCGGGCGCATCGACGAGGAAATCGCTCAGGTCCGGGAGCAATGCCATCGTCGCGAGACTGACGCCACCGGCTTCCGAAAACCCTTCGGTAAGTCCCTTGGCCGTGGGCGGAAGATCGATCGCAGCCGCCCGCGTGGCACGCCCGTCCTCATTGAACTGCACCACGCGCCATTCCCGCTCGTCATCGAGCCGCCACAGCATCCCGCAAAAGCCCGGACCGAGCAACCTCAAAAACGACTCGGCGACACACTCGAGCGTGCGCGAGAACGGCTCGCCTCCCCTCCATCGTTCATGAAACAGCCGAATCGCCTCACAGACCTGTTCGCGACGACGCGAAAGGCGGGCCTCACGCTCCAGCGCCGCATTGAGTGCGCCGAGTCGGCGATTGGCTTCCATGATCGCGCCCAGCAGCAGATCCGGTGCAGTCGGCTGGCCAAGCCCCAGAATCTGGCAGCGCTCAGCAACTGCATCAACCAGCGTGGGAACCAGCTTGTCCACGTGCGCGCCGTCAAGACCGACCTGGCGGGCCAGAGGCTCGATCGCCGGCGGCGGACAGTAATCGCCGCTCCAGCCCAAATGATGCCGTGCGCACAACGCCCGCGCAAGCGTGACCACCATGATCAGCGACCGATCGACCGACTCGGGCAGACCCTCGGCCGGCTGTCCGTGAAACCAGATCACATCACGCACACCATCAGGCAGGCCCCATCGGTCGGCAAGGCGCCGGCCCGCTGTGTGATGGTCCATCCCGAGCACGGCCCGCTCAACTGCAGCACTGGCGCTGCGACGCTGCTCGGCAGCGACAAGCGCACGGTCGTACGCGTGCGGCAGCACCAGGTGCAGCACCAGCCTGCCAAGCCCATGCAAAAGCCCAGCCAGAAACGCCACACCGGGATGAAGCCCCAACGCCGGACTTGCCTTGGCTATCAGATCGCACGCACTGGCAGTGGCAACGGCAAAACGCCAGAACCCCTCCTCATCGAACCCCTCGCGCTGGTCCGTGGTGGCTTGATCCGGGGATGATCGCAGAAGGTCAAGCACCTCCACGCTCAACGCAATCGAACGCACAGTCTCCAGTCCGAGCATGAGCACCGCCCGACGCACCGTGGTGATCTTGTCCCCAAGTCCGTGCTCGACCGATCGGCACAGGCGCAGAATCGTCGCCGACATGGCCGGGTCCATCTCGATGAGCTTGATCACCTCGTTGACATCAATGTCGTCAACGTTGGCCGCCTCGAACAGACGCGCCGCGATGGGAGAAAGCGTCGGAAGGCGATCAACCTCCCGGACGATCAACTCGACCTGGCGCCTGCGATCACCTTGTTGAACGCTCATCGCGCGCCCCTCAACCCGAACGATCAACCTCCAGCAGCGATGCGATGCGATCCACCAGCTTGTTTACGTCGAAGGGCTTCTTGATGAAATCGTCAGCCCCCGAGTCCAGCAGTTCCTGCACTTCGCTCTGATCCACGACGCCGCTGATGAAAATGATCCGGGTGTCCCGCGTCGACTCTCGCCCCTTGACGCGCTCGCACACAACGTTGCCGTTGATGTCCGGGAGCATGTAGTCCAGGATGATCAGGTGCGGGCGAAAGCTCTCGGTCAGCAGCCCGGCCTCGTACCCGGTCATTGCTGTCTCAACATCAAATCGCCCATCACGCGAGAGCACATCAACGAACAGCTCGTTGACCTCAGGGTCATCGTCCACGATCAGGATTCGCTTTTTCCCTCCTTCAAGAGGGTCGAGCGGGATCCCGTTGGCTTTCATGAAACGAATCAGCTCATCTCGCGGAATACGCCGGAACTTCGACCCCGGCACACGAAACCCGGTCAGGCGACCGCTGTCAAAGCAACGGATGATCGTCTGCTGGCTCACCTTGCAGATCTGGGCTGCCTCCCCGGTCGTAAAGACCTTCTTGTCGGCCCATTCGCCCTGACTTGTTCCGCCCGTTGCCATAGTCCGCCTCGTGGCCGCAGATTCGATCTCGCACCCGAACCCAAAACATCCTCTCTTCCCATTTCCCCCAGCTTCACGCGTGCTATCGACCACCTCGGGGGGTGACTTCACGCGCGCCAAGCACACCAGCAAGAATCGCCAGCGTGGTCATGGACACCAGCTCAGGGTCATTTCAAGTTTATGGGACCTCTTGCCGTGTCGTCTCCGCGGCTCACACTTCGCCGCCCCGGCTGCGCCAGCGCGTCACCGCTTCCGGCTCGCGGGCATAGAGAGGAAGGACCGGGCCGGTGCACGCACGTTCCAGTGAGGCTTCCGCGACCGCGACCGGGTCATAGCACGGGGGCTGAATCGCAACGCCCGCCCCGGCTGCCCACGCACGAAGCGAATCAGGCAGAAAGTCATCGCCGACGATCGTGCGAACCCCCAGCGCCTCGATCTCGGAGGCTCGCATCACCCTGCCGGGCTCCGTCCCTGGAAACACCTGTGTCCAGAGGCTCGCTCCCTTGCACGCAAGACACACGGCAACCGGAGGCTCGGCTTGGACCCGTCGGATCAACGCTTCGGCCGTCGGAACTCCAACGCATGCACACCCGGCAACCTCGGCAATCATCGATCCGACGGTGACGGCAACGCGAAGGCCGGTATACCCGCCCGGCCCGATCGACACGGCGACGCGGGAAAGCTCACCCGGGCCGATCCCCGCTCGACGACTGACCCGATCAATCGCAGGCACAAGGTCGTCTTCGTGCCGGCCGGTCGGACGAAGCCACTCAATCTCGACCGGATTCACCCGGTCAGCCCCTTCCCGGGTCACAAGCGCCACGCCGGCGCTGGGCCGACCCCTCCCCGAAACGGGGTTGCTCGTCTCGATGGCGAGGATCATTCCTTCAGACACGGGCGACTCTAGCGTCGGCCTAGCGGTCTGGAGGCTCCGGACGCCTTCGCTGTCGTTTGATCTCGCTGCGCCGCTTCTTCGCGTCAAGACGACGTTCGACCGCGCCCCGCGGCATGCGCGTGGGACGGCGTGCCTTGGGGGGTTGCTTTGCTCGAACAATCATCTCGCGCAAGCGCTCAAGGCAGGCGTCCCGATTGCGCTTCTGAG
>RFGK01000125.1 GCA_003697045.1 Planctomycetota bacterium | reverse complement strand
CTCGCACTCCGCCGCACAAGGCAAAGCCGGAGATATGCCGCCACAGGCGCACGACCCGTGCACAATGTACCTCGAAAAACCGGACGTGCCCGCGAACAGCCCGGACAACTTGTCGGATGAATGCAAAAATCGGCTGCGAGTCTGCGGTGGAAAGCTCCTTGGTTCCCGCGTCCCCTGCGCATAGGCGTTCCATGGTCCGAGAAATGAAATCGAGTTGTCGGCCGGCGGAGCAAACGACACATGAGCCGGAGCAACGCGTCTTGATCGATTGCGTCGCCTTGGGCTTTGAGCCGTGCGTGTGAATCGAGGTGGCGATGGGCAACATGCGACAAGCTGCGATCGACCGAGCCGGACGGTCTATCCTCCACGCAGAGTCTCTCACGCGGAGCGATGATGATGGCTGAAGATACAAACCGGCTGAGTCATATCGATGCGCGCGGCAAGGCACGCATGGTCGATGTCGCAGACAAGCCCGAAACCGATCGACTTGCGCGAGCCGAAGGCCGTGTGCGCATCAGCGAGGCACTCGCGCAGCAAATCCGTGAAAACACGCTGAGCAAGGGCGATCTGCTTGCTGTAGCGCGTATCGCCGGAATACAGGCAGCCAAGCAAACCGGATCGCTGATCCCCCTGTGTCACCCGCTCTCGCTCGATCATGTCGATGTCGAAGCGTCGCTCGAGGGCAACTGCGTCATGCTGCGAGCCTCGGCCCGCGCCCGCGGTCGAACGGGGGTCGAGATGGAAGCCCTGACCGCGGTGAGCGTGGCGGCCCTGACGGTCGTGGACATGGGAAAGGCCGTGGACAAGACCATGGTGATCGAAGGCATACGCGTGATCGAAAAGCGCGGCGGACGCAGTGGACACTATCTCGCCCCCACCCCGGAGGAACAGTAAAGCCATGTCCAAAACCATGCGCGTCGCGGTGCTGACCGTCTCGGACCGATGCTCGCGCGGACAGGCCGAGGATACGTCCGGCCCGGCGCTGCAGGCGCTGTGTCGCAAGTGCTTCCAGGCCGATATCGTGGAAATCGGGTGCGTACCGGATGATCCGGAAACGATCGAAGCAACTCTGCGCACATGGGTGGCCCTTGAGCCGCCGATCGACTTGATCCTGACCACTGGAGGCACCGGCCTTTCGCCACGCGACCACACACCGGAAGCAGCGATGCGCGTCATCGAACGGCCACACCCCGCACTCATGGAACTGGCACGCCTGCGTTGCGGCGAGAAGACGGCACGGGCCTACCTGTCCCGCGGCGTCGCGGGGGCCGCACGTTCAAGCCTCATCATCACCCTGCCCGGTTCGCAGCGAGGTTCCACAGAAAACCTCGAAGCACTGATCGACATCCTGCCGCACGCCATCGACACACTCCGAGGCGATATCGTCGACGACGGTCGAACGAGCTGACTGCCCCGACCGGACATCCTCGAACCGACGCATGTTCAGACTCCGCGATGATCGGAGTCGCGTTGACCGGGAAGATCGCCCGGCCGGTTGACATTGTGCGCATATATGGAGTCGACCGAGATGGTGCGAAGATGCTCACCCGGGATGGCCGAGCGAAGCGGTGCACCCGTCTCCAGAACGGTGCGAAGCGACGAGATCGCACTCGGTGCGTAGACGCCGATGCACGGCTCAAGCCGATCGCTCCACGCCAGAGATGCCCAGACATTCGGCCGTTCCAGGAATCCGACAGCAACAGCGCGCACAACATCGGCGTTGATATTTGCAAGATCGCCCGAGAGCACAAAGACGGGGCTCTGGGCGTATTCCAGAGCGGCGAGGATGCCTCCCCCCGGCCCCTGGCCCGGGTACGGATCTGGGATCAGCTCGTCCGCAAGCGCTGCAACCTGACGATTGCACGCTCCCACGACCGCCACGCGCGAGCCGAATACAGCGCGCAAGGCTGTGATCGGCACAGAAACCAGCAGCCGGCCGTCCCCAAGCGGCTCGAGAAGCTTGTCGCGGCCGAAGCGCCGACTGCGACCGCCAACCAGGACCACAGGACAAATCCGGGAAAGATCCACACAAGATGATGGCGCGCCGGGCGTAGAAGTCGAGCAGAAGCGCGATAGCATGACCAGCACGGAGTGAACGTGACCGACGAACCCCCCATTTCCAGGCGCGACTTGCTTCGCGGCAGGTTTTTCAGGAAGCTCACCGGGCACGTGTCCGAAGCGGTGGGACGCCGACTTGATATCGCAGCCGAGCCGTTCCGCGATCTGTCCACGCCTGCGCGCACGCAAGCGATGCTTCCCGTGCTGCACCGTCCGCCGTGCGCAGTGGACGAAATCACATTCACCGCCCAATGTACGCGATGCGACGCATGTGTGCGCGCCTGTCCGGTTGATGCGATCGTGCACGCAGACGCCTTGTTCGGCAAGGCAGCGGGCACACCGATCATCGAGCCCCGCTCCAAGGCCTGCGTGATGTGTGAGGATCTGCCCTGCGTGGCGGCCTGTGTGGCAGAAGGGACGAGCGTGCTGAACCCGAAGCTTGCGCCGAAGATGGGCACAGCGAGGATCATCAAGCCGAGCTGTCTTGCCTATCGCGGCCAGGCATGTGACGCATGTGTGCGCGCCTGTCCGGTGGAAGGGGCGATCGAGATCCGCCGCGGCCTACCGGTCGTGCATGAGGATGCGTGCACGGGATGTGGAATGTGTCAACAGGCCTGTCCGGCGCCGCGCAAGGCCGTGGCGATCATTGCAACGAGTGAGCGCCCGGCCATGCCCGAAACACCGAACGACGATCAACCGAACCAGGAATAAAACGTACACAGACCGTTTGCCGTCGCAGCCGGTGGAATCTCGACAAACCCATCACTCGTGGCTGCTGAGGGAATATCGCCCGAGCCCATTGTCGGGAGCAGCGAGGCAACGCCGGGCTCGGTGATACGGACGAGTCGGTGCCACCACAGATTCAGCGTCTTGTCGTCCGGCTTGGCCAGTCTCACCAGCGTGGGCGGGCAAAGCCGGGCAAGACCGGCCCGTGCGCTCAAAGCGGGCAGCGCAAGCCTGCGCGCCGTCACCAGGACTGAGACCGGGTTTCCGGGCAGGCCGAAGACGGGTTTTCCGTCTGGACTGACCGCGCCGAGCGCGGGCTTTCCAGGCTTTTGCGGAAGACGGTGAAAGATGACCTCCGCGCCAACCTTGCGCACGACGCCCGGAACATAGTCGCGGCCGCCCATCGAAACGCCCCCGGTGCACACGACTGCATCCGACTCGGCCAGCGCAGCTTCCACAGCGTCGCAAAGCGTGCGTTCATCATCAACCACGCGCGGGCGCACATCGACGGCGTTCCAGGCATGGGCGCCAAGAAGTGCACCCAACGACGGGCCGTTGGAATCGCGAAGCTCCCACGGCTTGGGCATCTCGTCCGGACAAAGCACCTCATCACCGGTCACCAGCACCGCAACGCGCACACGGCGGCGCACACGAGGCTGCGTGCAACCCACCGTGGCAAGGGCACCGAGACGCGCCGGCGTGACAAGCGTGCCGGAAGGGATAATCTCAGCTCCTTTCGGGCAGTTCTCCCCACAGCGACGGATGTTGAGCCCGGGCTTGATCGACGCGACGGTCTGTGCGGTGAGCTCGATGAATCGGTCCTGTTCGATGCAGTCCTCGCGGCGGATGACGGCATGGGCCTGAGGTGGAACGGCAGCACCCGTGACGATGCGCAGAACAGCGCCCGGATGCATCGCCGGGGGCTCAGTCGCAATGGGGATCTCCCCGGCAACAGGCAGACGCCCCGGCCGAAGGTCTTCGATGCAGATGGCATATCCATCCATGGCGCTGACATCACAGGCCGGGCTGGGACGGTCGGCCCTGATCGGCTCGGCGAGAACCCGGCCGACCGCATCCTGGAGGGACACGTGCTCCACGCCGACGGGCTTGACGCGCGCCACGAGTGCCTTGAGCGCTGCTTCGGGAGAGTCGAAGGCAAACTCTGTGGGCATCGCTGCGGTCATGAGTTCTTTTCAGTGACGTCAAGCACCCAGCCGCGAGCTCGCATCATGTTTGGAAAGCCGATTGTCGGCGCACACATGAACGCGGCATGCAGGAGCTCATCAGGCGTCCATCCGGCTTCGAGCGCCTTGCGCGTGTGCGAATGGGCTGCACCTTCCATGCCGGCGCCCATCGAAATGCACAGTTTGACCAGTGCGACCGTCCTGGCATCGAGCGGGCCGGCTGCAACACAGGCCGCATTGAACGACTCGTACGCATCCATCATCTGCGGGTGATCGGCCTTCATCTGCTGGTACGGTTTGGGTATGGACATGGCAATCCTCAAAGCTCTCAGGACCTGCGCGACGCACTCGGTCGCGCATCTGGGTTGTCACCCCCCGATCGCAGACATGGGACGATCGGGCTGGCGATAGTGTTCGTCGTGCATGGTGTGGCCGGCCTGCTTGCGCAGCGTCGCAGCAGCGAGAAAACGAGCAATATCATCGTCGGTCGATCCGGGCTGACGCAACACGAAGCGCAGATCGTATTCGTTCGTACTGAACAGGCAGGGCATGACCATGCCATCGGCCGTGATGCGCAGCCGCGAACAGGCGCTGCAAAACGCGCGCGTCACCGAAGCGATCACACCGATGCGGCCGGGCGCACCGTCCACAAAGCGGTATCGCGTCGCGGGGCTGCTGGTCCGCTCGCGCCCGATGGGCTCGAGCGGGAACATGCCTGTGATGCGCTCGAGCATCTCGTCGGCGGTGACAACCTTTGACAGGTCCCACCTGCGCCCCGAATCGAGCGGCATGTATTCGATCAGCCGCATGTCAATTTCAAGCTCGCGGGCGAGCTTGGCCAGGTCGATGATCTCGTCGTCGTTGAATCCGCGCATGATGACCGCGTTGACACGAACCGGCTCAAGCCCGACCCTCTTTGCTGCGCTGATGGATTCCAGCACGCGCTGCGGAGAGGTAGCCGAGCGCGTCAGCGCAGCAAAGCGGTCCGGCCGCAACGAGTCGAGGCTGATCGTGAGTCGCTGCAAGCCGGCATTTCGACACTCGGCCAGGTCCGCTTCAGACATGACCGAGCCGTTGGTCGTCATGGAAAGATCATCGAGCCCGATCGCCCAGAGATCGCCGATCAGGGCTGCAAGCGTCGGGTGAACGCTGGGCTCACCACCTGTCAGGCGGACGCGGCGCACGCCCAGCGCATGACAGACGCGAACGACGCGAACGATCTCCGCATCGGTCAGGAGCTCGACCTTGCGCATGAAGCGAACGTCAGGCTCCATGCAGTAGACACAGCGGAAGTTGCATCGATCGGTGATACTGATCCGCAGATCGCGAATGGTCCGGCCGTGGGAATCGCGCAGCCCACGCACCGGCCCGTCGAATGCCGGGAGAGGATCAGAGCGGGAATGTTGAAGAACTGGAAGACGCATGGATGATTATTGGCGAACCGGGTTGATGATGTGACTCATTTTGATGCACCAGACATGAGCGGGAGCGAGATGTCGCCGGCGGCGCGGGCATGGTCGCATCTGTCGCACCGCCCGGCAGACGTTTCGCGCGCAGAAAACCGAAAGAAGCTGAGCTTGAGAACGCCCCTTGGACACACCTGCGTGCATTCTCCACAGCGAGTGCAGTTTGGATGCGTGACGCTTGACGCGCCCTGCATCGTGTAGCCCGTCATGACGGGCACGCCCATGGGGCAGGTACGCTGGCACTTCTGACACGGGACCTTCCCGGCTTCGGCCGGGTCAATCTGGACACGAAGCAAGCCGAATCGCCCAACGATCGCGTAGAGCGACCCGAGCGGACAAAGAGCGCGACACCACAGGCGGGGATAAAACCACTCCAGCACGACCAGTGCGACGACGACCGCAAGCCCGGCTGCCGACCCGAACACCGCCGCCCGCACAAGAAGATTGATCGGCGAAATGATCTGAAACAGAGGGAACGCAGCGACCGCGGCAAAGCCGACCAAACATCCGAGCAGGACATACTTGATCACTTGCGGCGGCTGCGCAGGCATCGGATCGATTGTTCTGATGCCAAAGACGCGGCGTCGAACAAATCGGCGAAGGGCGCTGTTGAGATCGAACAGCAATCCAAGAGGGCAGACCCAGCCACAAAAAACCGGTCCGAGCACGAGTGCCGCAGCGATCAGAAGCGCCGCACCGATCAGCGCTGTCGTGTCAATCGAACGGGCTGCGATGAACGACTCGATCGCGGCGAGAGGATCGGTCAACGGGATGAGATCGAAGATACGGGTTCCCGAAGTCGAGCCTCGAAAGTACGCAGCACCGGCGTCGGTCGAACCGAGCCAGAGGAGCAGTAAAAAGACAATTGCGGTGATGCGGCGCCAGGCGGTCCAGCGCCTGTACCAGAGCAGTCCCATGCGCAATCGACGCGGAGGCCTGGTCATGATGAACCTCCTCTCTGACGCCGTTGGTTCCGCGACTTGGGCTGCTGCAAGAGTGTGCGTTGGCGCACGATATTCTCGCGCGGGACAATCTCGACTGCCTTGGGCTCCGTTGGACAGGCAAACTCGCACAGCCCGCAGCCGACGCACTTGTCGATATGGACGGTGGGGCGAAGCAGCTCATCAAAGACGATGGCTTCACCCGGGAAGGGGCACGCGTGCCAACACGCTCGGCAGACCGTCCCGTTGTAGGCAAGGCATTTCCCCTTGCAGATATGGGCTTCGCCGATGTCTACGTCTCTGATTTCGACCCGCGACAGCGCAGCGGTCGGACATGTGTCCACACACTTGAGCGAGGTCTGCCCCTGGCAAAGATCACACGGGGTTTCTGCAGGAACGAAGTAGGGAGTGCCGGCCGATGTGCCCGCGTCGAGATCGGCAAGACGTAAGACATCGGAAGGGCAGACCTCAACGCACTGCCCACACCGAATGCAGGCAGCAAGAAAATCGTCCTCGGGCAGGGCCCCGGGCGGGCGAAGCAAAAAGCCGGTTTGCGCCGTTGATCGGCTCGCAAGGTAAACGCTTCCAAGCCCGACGCCGACGAGCGCTCCTCCACCGGTCGCGATGAACTGACGACGCGACAGCGCATCCATCTCAAGACTCCTTCAAGAGCGCCCCGCCCCCTTCAAGGCGAAGCGCCGTCGTACGACGCGGCCTGGGAACTCTCAGCGATCCCAGGGAGACGTCTCGGTGCTGCGCACCTGCACGTGACAGGAGCGACAGTTGGCCATGAGCGCGAGGCGCGGAATCTGCGGGCCGTGATCAACGAGCGGAGCGCGCCCGACGCCGGTTTCATGGCAGACCAGACACTGCCGATTGGTCCAGGCGCCCACATGGCGATCGTTATTCGGCATCATGGGTGGAAAGGCCTCGGGCGCGAACTGGTCATTGACCTCGGGCGGCCTGGCCGAGGCCGGACGGGCTTCGGTCTTGCCCGGGACGAGAACGTGACAGGACCGGCACTTGGCTTGCAGGGCCAAAGCCGGAAGCCCGCGGTGCCGCACGATGGGCGCATCCTGGACGCCCGTCTCATGGCACGAGAGGCAATCTTCGCGGATCCATGCTTCGTGATGCCAGGCCTGGTCGGGAATCGTGGGCGGAAAAGCGTGGGCCGCAAAGCCGGTCCGGGCGTCAATGTCCGGGGGCATCGCGCCGATGACCGGTTGAGGCGGGTCTTTCGGCTTCGACTCATCCGAAGATACGAGCTGGCGGGAAGCCGACTGAGCCACTCCGAGTGCTGCCAGGATCCCCAGTGCCAGCCCACCGATGATCGCAAGTTTCCATCGCATAATCAATCTCCGTGAGTGGTGCGGGATCAGACGACTTCGAGACGGACAGCACAAATCTTGAACTCGGGCTGCTTGGACCCGGGGTCATACGCATCAATGGTCACGTAGTTGATCAGGCTCTGTTCGTCGGCCCAATGCCAGGGGACAAAGACCATGCCATCACGCGGCATGTCCACGACGCGTGCGCGAATCGTGGCCTGTCCACGACGCGAGACGATGCGCACCTTGTCGCCCGTGCGCACACCGAGCTTGGCGGCGTCGCGCGGGTTGATCTCCATGAAGCACTCGGGATACGCACGGCGCAGCTCCTCGGCCTTCATGGTCATCGTGCCAGTGTGCCAGTGCTCGAGCACACGCCCGGTCGAAAGCACCCACGGATAGTCGTCATCGACCGGTTCGGCCGGCCCCTTGGCAGGACGCAGCCAGACGATGGCGCGATGATCCGGTGCGGCGTAGAACTTCACCTCACCGGGCTTGAGCGAATGATCCGCGTACGGCCCGGTATCGAGAATCGGGTCTTCGCCCTTGACAAATCGGCGTGCTGTGCCGGGGCTGTCCTCGGTCGGGCAAGGCCAACGCAGCCCGCGCTCGACCTTGAGGCGGTCGCGCGTCATGCCCATGAAGTCGTAGGGTGTGTCCTTGGACGCCAGGCGCATCTCATCCCAGACCTGATCGACGTGGGTGAACTTCGACGCATACCCCCTGGGGACGACGCCGCGGTCTTCCAGACGCCGGGCAAAGTCGAAGAGAATGTCAAGATCGGGCCTCGCCTGCCCCGGCGCCGGCTTGAGCACAGGCTGATACTGGTAGCGACGCTCGGACATGCCGTACACGCCTGCCTTTTCAGACCACATCGCGGCGGGCAGAACAAGATCGGCCAACTCGGTGGTTCGTGTCGGATAGGCGTCGATCACACAGATGAACGGCTTGTTCGGGCGGGGCTTGCCCATGGCATCGCGCACGCCGTGCAGATTGGGCATGGACTGGCCCGGGTTGGTGCACAGAATGAGCATCGCCTGGATTTCGTCGCGCCCCAGAGCCTTGAACATTTCAACGGTGTTGAGGCCCGGATCGCTCTTGATCGTCCCCGGCTTGGCGCCCCACAGCTTTTCCATCTGAGCGCGATGATCGGCATTGCCGACCACACGCCCGTAGGGAAGGATGTGGCAAAGCGAGCCCGTGTCACGCACGCCGCCGCAGGCGTTCGGCTGTCCGGTCAGCGAAAATGGCGTCGCGCCGGGCTTGCCGATGTT
>RFGK01000124.1 GCA_003697045.1 Planctomycetota bacterium | reverse complement strand
TTAGTGTACGGCACGAATGCAGACAAGAGACGACCTGCCGGTGTGCGGCATGATGCCCGATCACGTTCGTGTGATTTCGTTCGGCGTCGAGCGTCGGTGGCATTGGTGCCGGCTAGGTTGAGCGTGCGAGATGCCCGGTGGATGTATCCCCTCGGTGAGCTTTATCCAGTACCAGCCCGAAGTCGTTGAGTCACTCGCGGGTGGTGTCGGAGCGCGTGCCTGGGCCGCACGCGCTCACCCGACGCTTCCTTCACGTCCCTGCGACACTGTCGCCAGAGGCTGTTTGATGATGGCCGCCCGGGGGCGAGCTTGGCCGCCTGGGAGAGCGAGAAATGCTCCTCCGTCGCCGGGGGCCCATCACGGGAGACAGGCCCGTCCCCGTTTGCCGCTCGTGTGGAATCTTGCTGCAGCACGTCGGACTCCTCGCTCGTCTGGGCAGGCCCGCACGGGGCCTTGCCTGCCTGCGACGGGTGAAGAATCCACGCTGTCTTGAGGCGGTAACTCGGTAACTCGAGTTACCGCGCGGACCTTCAACGACAACGGCCCTCCCGTGCTGGGAAGGCCGATGAAAGGGGGAAGATTTTCGACCGAAACGTTCTGCGGTAACCAAGGTGACTGTGGACGGGGTGGCCCGTCGGCGGAGTCTGTACGGGGATCCGCCTGCCCGTTCCTTGATGAGTCCAAGTCATCGGAGCCTTGGGAAAGGCCTTGGCGGGCTGTTAGAGTGCCTCACGGGACGAGATCGGCCAGGCTGGCCGAACCGAGCCTCAATGGCCGATCTGAAAGGCTGGCCAGTCTCAGCGAGGCACGTGTTGACTACCTGGAGTACGCTTCACTTCGAATCGACTCCAGACAGCCCTCCCCCTGAAGTGTTGATCGCGCCCGATCATGTGCCGTACAATCAGGAGGGCCAGCCGGTCCAAGCGATGCGAGGAAGGGATACCCAGCATGGATAAGCTACAGCTAGCACTCTTGACAGCCTGGGCACAGGACGCGGGATTGCCGGGAATTCAGGGCAGAAAGCGGATGCAGAAGGTTATCTACTTCCTGCAACAGGCCGGTTGCCCGATCGATGCCGAGTACACGCTGCATCACTACGGTCCATACTCGCGTGAGGTCGCAAATGTTACTGACGTGATGGTGGCTGAGGGGCTTCTGACCGAGCAAAGCGGTGGTAGCGCGGGCGGGCAGTACAACTACACCTTGGGTAACCAGACTCGCGAAATGCTCGACCAGATCGGCCAGTCTGGGTCCAAGACCAATTTCGATTCTTTCCGCGAACAAGCAATCGAGTTGCTTCGTGAAGATCTCTGGCATCTCGAACTGGGTTCAACAATCTTGTATTTCTTCCGGTCGCGACGTAGGCAATCAGATTGGGATTACGCGCTTCGCGAGGCGTGCGAGTACAAGCGAGCAGATCCTTCGCATGACGCTTCTAAGGCTGCCCTAGCTCTCGCCCAGCGCTTCGCATCCGAAGCCGCTTAAGCCCAATCGGAGAAGCGGATGGCGGACAAGGTCTTTAGGGATCCACTTTACAACTATATCGGGATCGATCGCACCCGGGATGCGTGGCTGCTCAGGCTACTCGATACGCCGGAGATGCAGCGACTGCGACGAATCCACCAACTTGGCGTCAGCAACTTCACATACCCCGGCGCTGAACACAACCGTCTTGCCCATACGCTTGGCGTCGTTCACCTTATGCGATCTGCGCTCGATCATCTCGAGCGAGAACATCCTGACCAAGAGATTCAATCGGCGCGCCAACCACTGCTGGCTGCCGCCATGCTGCATGATGTCGGCCACGGCCCATTCTCGCACTTGTTCGAGCCATGTCTCGGGATTGACCATGAGGAGTGGTCCGTCGCAATCATTCTCGACGAATCCACGCAGGTGAACCAGATCTTGCGCGACCAGGGCGTTTATCTAGCTAACCATGCCGCAGATCTTATCCGCAAGGATAACTTTGAGCATTCTGCATGGCAGAAGGCGCTCTTATCCAGCGAACTGGATGTTGATAGGCTCGACTACATCCGTCGTGACAGTCTGTTTACTGGTGCTGGCTATGGTCATTTTGATTGGTACCGGATCCTGACGACATTCCATCTGCATGGCGAAGACAAGACACCTGTGTGGCCCAAGAAGTCTGCCATGGCTATTGAGGAGTACATCTATGCGCGATTCTACATGTACCAGAATGTCTACCTTCACAAGACAACACGCGGCTTCGAGGCCCTTCTGAAGGCCATGTGGCGTCGTGCCGACAGCCTTCGTATCAACGGTGATGACGTTGCCTCCGTACCTGCACTGGAACGCGTTTGGTCCGTGGAGAAGCCATCCCCGGCGACACTATCGATCCCTGACTACCTAGCCTTGGAAGAGTTCGCGGTCCTGTCGCAGATGCACGCATGGCGGGAGCACCCTGATCCGATTCTCAGTGATCTGGCCAGACGTTTTCTTTGTCGCGACGGTTTCGCTATGGTCGAGCCACCACCATCGCCTCCTACTTTGGTGCCGGATCATTCCGCCTGGGAGATGGCTGTTCACGATTGCCTACGTAGCCATGGTTATGAAGATCCAGAGTGGTACTGCTTGAAGGATGAAATCAAGGCAAAGTATCGCATGCCGTACCAACCCGAAAAGGAGGCGGATCAGCAGACGCCGACGAACACGATTTTTGTCGAAGACGACGGTGGCTCACCAGTCGAGATCTCAACTGTAATGCATCGACTTCGCCCCATCTCGGAAGTACAGGTCACCCGTCCACGCTATTTCATTCCTCGGGATGTTGATCTGCGCCACGAAGTGGAGCGTCTCGCAAGGGATTGGAATTAGCCCGAACGGCCTGCGGAAGCGGGCAATCCCACCTAGGGCCGGAGCAGAGTGACCATACCGGTAGCGCTCGTCACCGGTGGAGTTCATTGACGTTGCTTCTGTAGCCCGGGATGGCAGGGCTTCACGGCTGAAAGAACGTCTCACGGTTCGGTCGCATCGATCGACATCACCCCACCCGCTACATGATCTCCGCCACCTTGCCGTGGTACCGCTCGGCATAGACCGCGTCCGTGACCTGGGCCGAGGAGTGCCCGAGCGCCAGCTGGGCGGCCTTGAGGCCGAAGGACCGGGGTTCAGAGTGAGGCAACGTTACAGCCGCCTGGACGTGTCACCAAGACGCTTGCGCTACGAAGGCAAGACTGCTGGCTTTCGGGGTACGACGAACGCTCCGCCGTAGTGCGGCACCACCCTGATTCCGGCGTGTCGGGCTTGGCTGTCGGCCGACGGGTTTCCGCGAGGTGCGGACTCAGCCAGATTTATGGAAAAAGCGGGTGACCGGACTCGAACCGGCGACATTCAGCTTGGGAAGCTGACGTTCTACCGCTGAACTACACCCGCACCGTGTCGTCGCCTGTGGCCGACACTCCATCCATTTTGCCCCTCCTCACCTCGTGAATCAAGCCTCATTCACCGATCGGCCGGGCTGGTGTGTGCTCCGCACACAGCGAACCCCCCGCCAGTCGTCTCACACAAGCAGGTCGCTCCCGGCAACGATCCGCTGCTCGCCCGGCAGGAACCGCCGGCCAATGCTCTGCGTCCCTCCCGCAGCATGAACGGCTCCACTATCCGATCCCCACGTCGGCCCGCCGGACGACGTGGAGCACTGCTCGGGCTGTGGAGCATGGCAACGGGTGCCTTTGGAGAATCTCTCGCAGTCGGGCGACAACACCGAACCCGCTCCATAGAACACACACAGGTTTCGTCCAAAGCCCCGATCCTGGCAAGAAGGAGGCATCATGTCCGACCACGTATACAAGATGATTGAGATCGTCGGTTCATCGGCCACAAGCAGCGATGATGCCGTTCGCCGGGCGATCGAGTTCGCAGCGGGTTCGGTTCGGGAGATGCGCTGGGCCGAAGTTGTCGAAACCCGCGCGCACATCGAAAACCAGAAGATAGCCCACTGGCAGGTGAAGCTGAAGATCGGGTTTACACTTGAGGGAAGTTGAGTCGGCCGAACCCAGCTGAATGGGCCCGGGTACGCTCATTGGCCGGGCTGTGCCGGTCCGGCCGGGCGTGCAGCCGGTAGTCTGCTGATCGGAGCTGAACAGGTCGCGGAGTTGACGCCGGGGCGGATGGCCGAAACTGTTATCCCACCCGGACGCCGACCGGGATTTCTGATCCTGCACGGAGGGTGTTGATGATTGAACTCAGGAAGCTGAGCAAGCGATTCGGCCCCATCGTGGCGGTCGACGACGTGTCGCTCGAGGTTCGCCCGGGCGAGGTCCTCGGGTTCCTCGGCCCGAACGGCGCAGGCAAGAGCACCACCATGAAAATGGTCACCGGCTTCCTGCGGCCGACTTCGGGCACGGCCATCGTCGACGGGCACGATGTGCAGACCGAGCCCATGGCGGTCAAGAGCAAGATCGGGTATCTGCCCGAAGGAGCGCCGGCCTACCCGGACATGACGCCCGAGTCGTATCTGAAGTTCATCGCCGAAGTGCGCGGGCTCAAGGGCAGGAAACGGCGCGAGCGGATCGACGAGGTCGTTGCGCTTGTGCATCTCGAAGGCGTGATGCGTCAGCCGATCGAAACATTGAGCAAGGGATACAAACGCCGTGTGGGATTGGCGCAGGCCATCCTGCACGACCCGAAAATCCTGATTCTCGACGAGCCGACCGACGGGCTCGACCCGAACCAGAAGTACGAGGTGCGCCAGTTGATTCGCCAGATGGCTGGCCAGGGCGAGTCGCGCAAGCTGATCGTGCTTTCGACACACATCCTTGAAGAAGTGGAGGCGGTCTGCACTCGTGCGGTGGTCATCGCGCGAGGGCGTGTCGTGGCCGATGACACTCCTGCCGCGTTGCAGGCGCGTTCGCGCGTGCACAACGCGGTTGTGCTGGGTGTGCGCGGCGATGGCGCGGGTCTGGCCGAAGCCTTGGCCGAGCTTTCGCAAGTCGAAGCCGTCGAACAGCTCGACGGACAGCGCGAAACGTGCCGACTGCGAGTGATTCCGCGCGATCACCAGCTCATTGTGCAGGAGGTTCGAGAGCTTGCCATGGCAAAAGGCTTGCAGATTGAAGAGATTCGAGTTGAAGCGGGCCGGCTCGACGAGGTATTCCGGACCATCACACTGGGGGGCGCGTCATGAGAGGGTTTGCTGCCGTCTTCAAGCGCGAGCTGTCGGGATATTTCATCACACCCGTCGCCTATGTGTTCATCGTGGTGTTTCTCGTGCTGGTGGGGGTATTCACGTTCAACGAGGATTTCGGCGGCTTCTATGGCCCAAGCGGACAGGGACAGGCCGACCTGACCCCCTTCTTTGCCTATCACCCGTGGTTGTATCTTTTCCTGATCCCTGCGATTTCGATGCGGCTCTGGGCCGAGGAACATCGCAGCGGAACCATCGAACTGCTGGCGACGCTTCCGATTCCGACGTGGGCCATTGTCGTGGGCAAGTACGCGGCCGCGTGGGTCTTCGCAGGGATCGCGCTGGCGTTGACCTTCCCCATGTGGATGACCGTCAACTTTCTGGGTGATCCGGACAACGGCGTCATCGCGGCCGGCTACCTTGGCAGCTTCGTGCTCGCGGGGGCATTCATGGCGATCGGAGCGTGCATCTCCGCAGCCACCAAGAGTCAGGTCATCGCCTTCGTGCTCTCCGTGGTGGTGTGTCTGGGCTTCCTGCTGGCGGGGTTCTCTCCGGTGCTGAGCTTCATCGAAAGCTGGGCGCCGCAGGCGATCGTGGAGACCGTGAGCGGGTTCAGTTTTCTCACACACTTCCAGGCGATCTCGCGCGGGGTCATTGATCTGCGTGACGTTGTGTTCTTCGTGAGCCTGATCGGACTGGCACTGCTGGTCAATGCGATCGTGCTCGAACTCAAGCGGGGTTCCTGAGAGGAGGACCGATCCATGCCGAGGCATACTCTGTCCATCCTGGCTCTGGCTGCGATCGTCGTCGCGTTCTTTGCGATCAACATGCTGGCTTCGACGACGTTGCGATCGGCACGTCTCGATCTGACAGAAAACAAGCTGTTCACCCTGCCGGCCGGCGCCAAGCGCATCGCGCAGGCTGTCGATGAGCCGATTCGGTTCAAGCTCTACTACTCGCGACAGCTGCTGGCTGACAACCCGGGCATCGTGGCGCTCGAACGTCGGATTGAGGACACGCTCTACGAGTTCATTGCCGCGTCGAGAGGCAAGATTGAGCTTGAAGTGATCGACCCTGAGC
Source organism: Planctomycetota bacterium (assembly GCA_003697045.1). GTDB lineage: Bacteria > Planctomycetota > Phycisphaerae > Phycisphaerales > UBA1924 > J022. Next base: position 35 of record RFGK01000124.1, on the reverse strand, counting down.
CGTCGTCTGAGGTCGAGGACGAAGCGATGGCGGCA
>RFGK01000123.1 GCA_003697045.1 Planctomycetota bacterium | reverse complement strand
TGCCTTTGAAGCGATCTACGTGACGCGCGACAGCGACGGGCGCTGCAGCATCGACTTTGCGCTCGAGGGCGTCCATTGTGCCGCGTGCGTATGGCTCGTCGAGCGTCTTCCGGCCGTGCTCGACGGCGTGATCGAAGCACGGCTCAACCTGCGCTTGCGCGTCGTACGCCTGCGCTGGGACAGTTCGGTTGTCAGGCTTTCAAGAATCGCGTCGACCCTGAGCCATCTGGGCTATCGCCCGCACCCCGCGCGCGGCGCGGGCGCACGTCAGGCGCGCGTGCGGGAAGACCGCCGGATGCTTGCGCGCATTGCCATTGCAGGGTTCTGTGCTGGAAACGTGATGCTGCTCGCCTGGGCGCTGTACGGAGGAGCCGCCGAAGGCGCCGAAGCCAGGTATGGCACACTGTTCCGCTGGATGAGCATGTTCATCGCCCTGGTGGCGCTCATTGGTCCGGGCAGCGTGTTCTTTCGCGGCGCGCTCGCATCGATTCGCGCGCGCAGGCCTCACCTGGATCTCCCCATCGCCATCGCCTTGTCTGCCGGGGGCCTCTGGGGCTCGGTCAATACCATTCGAGGCGTCGGCGAAATCTATTTCGATTCACTCACCGCACTGGTCTTCCTCCTGCTCGTCGGACGCTTCATCCAGCAGCGCCAGCAGCGACTTGCAGCCGATGCGGTCGAGCTGCTCTTTGCGTTTACACCGTCAAGCGCGCATCTGCTGACCGACGACGGCGTGCGTGATGTCCCCGTGGAAGCGTTGCGCATCGGCGACACAATCGAGATTCGCCCGGGCGAGTTGATCGCAGCCGATGGCACCGTCGTCGAAGGTGAAAGCACCATCGACTCCTCGCTGCTCACCGGCGAATCGCGCCCGGCCGAAGTTCGGTGCGGCGATACGCTTGCAGCAGGCACGATCAACCTCTCCTCCACGGTGCGCCTGCGTGTCGAGGCGACCGGGCCGGACTCACGCATCGGGCGATTGATGCGTCTGGTCGCAGACGCAGCCGAGCGCAAGGCGCCCATGCTCACACTTGCCAACCGACTTGCACTCGGCTTTACCATCGTCGTCATTTCGCTCGCGATCGTGACGTTTCTGATCTGGTTTCGCCGGGATATCGACACGGCTGCCCAGCACGCCATCGCCCTGCTGATCGTCACCTGTCCGTGCGCCCTCGGCCTTGCGACTCCGCTGGCGATGACCGCTGCAATCGGCCGCGCGGCACGACGCGGGATCATGATCAAAGGGTCCGATGCACTCGAACGATTGGCACGCCGGGGGGCAATCTACCTCGACAAGACGGGCACCGTCACATTCGGCACCCTCACCGTGGTTCGGTGGGTCGGTGACAAGTCTGCACGCCGGCTCGCAGCCGCGCTCGAACAGGACTCCGCTCATCCCATCGCACGGGCGCTGGCCCACATTGATGAACCTGTCCCGCGCGCCGAATACGTCGAGCACGAGCTCGGGGCCGGCGTGCGCGGGCGCGTCGAAGGACACGAGGTCGTCCTCGGCTCCAGCGCGTTCGTCAACCGATTCGCGCACACAACGCGGGGCGACTTCGCCGCGGAGTTTGCCCAAGCTGCCCGCGCCGGGCTCACACCGATCGCCATCGCTGTGGATGGGCGCATGGTCGCCCTCGCGTTGCTCCGCGATGATGTCCGTCCCGATTCCCGTGACGTTGTCCACGCTCTCACCCAAAGCGGGTGGCGCGTGCATCTGCTTTCCGGCGATGATCCGCGCGTGACGGCCGAGATTGCCGACCAGATCGGCATTCCCCCGAACCGGGCTCTCGGTGGCGTCAGCCCCGAACGCAAGGTCGAGGTGATCGAGCGGGAAGCATTGACGACGGTCATGGTCGGCGACGGGGTCAACGACGCGGCCGCTCTGGCAGCCGCCGATGTGGGCATCGCCGTCCATGGCGGTGCCGAACCAAGCCTTGAAGCATCCGACGTCTACCTGTCTGAACCCGGGCTGGCACCGATCCTGCGAACGCTGAGAATCGCCCGATCCGCCCGCCGGACCATTCTGGTGTGCCTGGGCGTTTCACTCGCGTATAACTCTGTCGCAGCAACACTTGCGATGCTCGGCACCATCACGCCGATCATCGCAGCCATCGTCATGCCTGCCAGTTCGCTCACGGTGCTGGCGATTGCTTCACGGGCAGGCTCGATCGGGAATGAACGATGAGCGTGCTTTTTATTCTCATCCCGGCTGCGCTTGTGCTCGGCATCGCTGCGCTTGTTGGATTCATTCTTTGCTTGCGCAGCGGCCAGTACGACGACCTCGACACACCTCCCGTGCGCATGCTCTTCGACGACGAGCCCAACAACCGGCCATCCGATCACTGACCACAACTTTGGCCAATTGCGCAAGATTGCAAATTGCGCTTGCAATGAGGAATCCCGTGTGTCACTTTGATGTTGGAACAACAAATGAGCTGCAAGCGCTGTTCCACCATCAAGAGGAGGCACATCCATGCACGCACGAACATGGGCAATCGGCCTGTCCACACTGCTTGTCAACGTCGGTGCGATGGCGCAGGCGATCGTGCCGGGCCCCGTCAGCGTCGATCTTGATCTTGTCGCCTCGGGGCTGACAGCTCCGGTCGTCGCAACACATGCCGGCGACGGCTCGGGGCGTCTGTTCGTCGTCGATCAAGCCGGAGTCGTTCGCATCATCGACGCTGCAGGCAATCTTCTGCCTGAACCCTTTCTGGACGTGACTTCGATCATCGTTGCGGTCAACCCCAACTTTGACGAGCGCGGCCTGCTCGGGCTTGCATTCCACCCCAACTACGCCAACAACGGACGATTCTTCGTGCGCTACTCCGTCCCGCGCGATGGCGGACCAAACGAACCATGTACGCCCGGCCCGCGCGGGTGTCATACTTCCGTCCTCGCCGAGTTTCATGTCTCCGATGATCCCAATGTCGCCGACTTTTCCTCGCTGCGCGAGCTGCTCCGGATCGATCAGCCCGAGTTCAACCACAACTCCGGACACGTCGCCTTCGGACCCGACGGCATGCTCTATGTCAGCTTCGGTGACGGAGGCGGCGCCAACGATGATCTCGACGAGCCTGACCTCCCCCACGGCCCGCTGGGAAACGGGCAAAACCCCAGCACGCTCCTGGGCGCCATTCTCAGACTTGATGTCGATTCTCCGCCGGACCCCGGCAAGGCCTATCACGTCCCCGACGACAACCCGTTTCTCAACATGGCCGAAGTTCAGCCCGAAATCTTTGCGTATGGGTTTCGCAACCCGTACCGCTTCAGCTTTCACCCGGACACCGGCGCCCTGATCGTGGCCGACGTAGGACAGGCACTCTTTGAGGAAATCGACATCGTTGAACCCGGCTCCAACCACGGCTGGGCCGTCCGCGAAGGATTCGAATGCTTCGATCCGTTCGATCCGTCCGTGCCTCCAGCGACCTGTTCCGACGTCGGGCCCGTGCTCGGCGATCCGCTCATCGATCCCGTCGCGGCATACGACCACGGCGACGGGACCGCCATTGTCGGAGGATTCGTCTATACCGCAAACCCGGCCTCGCCCATGCACGGGATGTATCTGTTCGCCGACTGGTCGCTCGGTTTCAGCCCGGCTGCCGGACGCCTGTTCCTTCTCGACGCCCTGGACGGCACAGGGACGATTGCCGAGCTCATGCCCTCTACCGGACCGCTCGAAAGATACGTGCTGGGAATCGGGCAGGACGACCAGGGCAATCTGTACGCACTCCTTTCGTCCAGCCTCGGCCCTGTCGGCACAACCGGTCAGGTGTATCGGCTTGTGCCGCCCTGTACGCCGGCCGATCTCGCCAGCCCCTTCGCAGCGTTGGATATCTACGACCTGCTGACGTTTCTCAACGCCTTTGCGGACGGCCAATCCGCCGGCGACATCAACGAAGACGGGCTGTTTGACTTCTTCGACGTGCAGGTCTTCCTCGACCTCTTTTCGACCGGATGTCCGTGATGCAAACAAGTCAGGAGCGCACCTGCTCGAATCTGCGCGCAAGGCGCTGGTCTGAGACTCTCTCGCTGGTGCCCAGCTCCTGAGCGAACAACGAGACGCGATACTCCTCCAGGAGCCAGCGGAAGGCCTCGAGCTGTGGATCGACGACGCCTTCCGTCTGGTGTTTTTGGGCGCGTCTCTCGTAAGCCTCCTGCCACTTCGCCGCAGCACGGGCAAGCGTCAAATCCCGCTCGGGCCCCCACTCACGCAGCCGATCGAGTCGGCGTTCGACCGCGCGCAAATATCGCGGATACTGCTCCAGCCGCTCGTAGGGAGTCAGCGTGAGAAATCTCGAAGGAAGCAAACGCCCCAGGTGTGCTCGCACATCGCTCAGGCTTTGCTGCCACGATTGCGGAGCAGGCTCGTCGAGACGCAGCGCAAGTGTGTGCACTCGCGTGAGGATCCGATCGACCAGTCCGCACACACGCTCGACCGTCGGCCGCAACAGGTTCCAGCCCTGATCCAGCCGGCTGACAAAGGCCTCGCGTGTGCGCACATGGTCGTCCTGACCGATGAACACGCGATCGGCCACGAGCAGCAGCAGGTCGCGCTTCAGCTCGGCCGCGTCGCCCAGAGGCGCATAGTGCAACGTCATGCGCTCGATGAAGGGCAGGTGCTGCGCGTGATACTTGAACTCCTCACGCAGGTGCCGCACATACAGCCTTGCCAATCCGGCACGAAAGCGCCGATGCGCCTCGACGCGCGAGCTGAGCACACGCAGCGAGACCGTCTCACCCTCGTCGAGCAGCGTCGGGTATCCGTAGAGCGTGTACGAGCCTCGCCTGATCTCCACCTGCTCCGGCAGATCGCCGAAATCCCAGTCGCAAAGGTCGTCACGCTCAAGCTCCGGCCCACCGGCATGCGCATAACTCTCGGCAATCTGGTCCTCCAACCGCGCGCGAAGTTCGCCGAGATCGCGCCCGGCCGCAAGCTCCGTGCCCTGCGCATCGACAATCGAATACCGCATCCAGAGGTGGGCGTCGATCTGATCGGGTTCGAAGGCCTCGCGCGGAATGTGCACGCCTGCACGCTCGGACAACGCCGCTGCGAGCGCATCGACAATCGGGCGCGACCCGATCTCAAGGCTTTGCGCCAGCTCGCGGGCCACGGCCGCAGCGTCAAAGTACCGGCGAAAACGCTTCGGCAGCGTGCGAATGAGCGCCGCGATCTTCTCCTCAAGCATGCCCGGCACAAGCCAGTCCACACGCGCCCGGTCGACCTGTCCGAGCAGCTCGACGGGCACCGTGACGGTCACCCCGTCCTCCTCCGACCCCGGCTCGTGTCGATACTGAAGATCGAGCGCGACGCCTTCAATATCGAGCCGTTCGGGAAACGCAGCGCGGTCCACCGGCTCGGGGATGCGCAGCAGCAGATCCTCAGCCGACATATACAGCACACGCGGGTCATCCTTCTGCGCACGCCGAAGCCACTTCTGAAAACCCCGGGTCGAGTGCACATGCTCGGGAATGCGCGCGTCATAGAACGCAAATCGTGCCTGCACATCGGCCAGCAGGTCATCACGACGCACCTTGGCTTCCATGGCGCGCACACGCTCGGCCAGCTCGCGATTGTGCACCAGACACGGGGGATCAATATCAATCGCACCGCCCACCAGCGCTTCATGGATGAACACTCGGCGCGCCTTGACCGGGTCGATTCGGCCGAACGGGACCGGACGACCTGCCACCAGCTCGAGCCCGAGCAGGAGCACACGCTCGCGGGCCATGACCGTCCCACGACGCTCGTCCCAGTACGGCTCCTGGTACGTCCGACGCAACAGGTGCGCCCCGATCGTCTCGATCCACTCCGGCCGAATCGCCGCGACGCAGCGCGCATACGTGCGCGACGTGCGCACAATCTCGGCCGACATCACCCACTTCGGCCGAGAAGCAAAGAGCACCGAGCCCGGGAAGATGTGAAACCGCGTCGAGCGCGTGCCCTCATATTCAAACTTGTCACGCCTGCGCCCGATGTTGGGCAACAGCCCGCTCAACAGGGCCCGATGGATCGCGTCGTGCTCGGCCTGCGCAGAGGACACATGCAGCCCCAGCTCGGCGCCGAGCCGACGAAGCTGATACAACACGTCACGCCACTCACGCATCCGCGTCACACTCAGATAGTTCTGCCGAAGCGCCCGGGTCAGCTTCGATCGTGACAACTTCCGCTCCAGATCGTGATAGAAGTGCCACAGATTCAAAAAGGTCAGAAAGTCCGACTCGGGATGGGCAAACTGCGCGTGCGCTTCGTCGGCCGCATCGCGACGATCATGCGGCCGCTCACGTGGATCCTGCACGGACAACCCCGCCGCGATGATCAGGACCTCGTTGACGCAGTTCTCATCCGCAGCCGCAAGAATCATCCGACCCACCGCCGGGTCGATCGGAAGCCGCGCAAGACGCTTGCCCACCTCTGTCAGCTCGCCCTCATCATCGATGGCGCCGAGCATGTGCAGCGTTTCGTATCCGTCGCGCACACGGCGCGGCTCGGGAGGCTCGAGGAAAGGAAACTCCTCCGGCCTTCCCAGTCGAAGCGCCTTCATCTGAAGCACCACGCTTGCCAGATTCGTGCGCAAAATCTCCGGGGCTGTAAAGGCCTCACGCGATTCGTAATCACGCTCCGCATACAGGCGGATGCACACGCCCGGCCCGATCCGCCCGCACCTGCCCGCACGCTGATCGGCCGATGCCTTTGAGATCGGCTCGATCTGCAAGCCCTGCACCTTTGTCCTTGTGGAATATCGGCTGATGCGGGCCTCTCCCGGATCGATCACCGCGCGGATTCCCGGCACGGTCAGCGAAGTTTCCGCCACATTCGTGGCAATGACGATCCGCCTTGCCCGATGCGGACGAAACACACGCTGCTGCTCGGCCATCGACAGACGCGCATACAACGGCAGAATCTCGATGTCCGACCGGCTGCCGAGATGATCACGCAGCACCCTGGCTGCCTGACGAATCTCATGCTCGCCGCTCATGAACACCAGCACATCGCCGTCCAGCTCGGCTTCGATCTCCTCAAACGCGCGCACAACCCCGGCAAATACGTCCACCTCCTCATCGCCGCCGCGCTCGGGCACCAGCGGTCGATACCGGATATCCACCGGATAGGTCCGGCCTGAAACTTCGATGATGGGCGCGTTCCAGAAGTGCTTGCTGAATCGCTCCGGGTCAATCGTCGCGGAGGTGATGATCAGCTTCAGATCACGCCGCTTCGGCAGCAGCCTGCGCAGGTAACCGATGAGAAAGTCGATGTTGAGCGATCGTTCGTGCGCCTCGTCGATGATGATTGTGTCGTAGCCAGCCAGCGCCGGGTCCGACTGGGTCTCGCTGAGAAGCATCCCGTCGGTCATGATCTTGACCAGCGTGTCATGCGATGTCTGATCGCTGAAACGCACCTTGGATCCCACCACACCCCCCGGCGCCACACCGAGTTCTTCAGCAATGCGGGCCGCCACCGTGCGCGCCGCGATGCGCCGCGGCTGTGTGTGTCCGATGCACCCCCGTACCCCACGCCCAAGCTCCAGGCACATCTTGGGAAGCTGCGTCGTCTTCCCCGAGCCGGTCTCTCCGCACACGACCACCACTTGATGATGTCTGATCGTTTCGAGAATCTCCTCACGGCGTGCGCACACCGGCAGCTCGTCGGGATAGCTCGGCGCTGGAACCAGCGACCGCCTTTGCCGGGCGCGCTCTTGCGAGGCTGCAACCCGCTCGGCAAGCTGCTCAAGCAGGTGCGTCGGCACCCGACCGGTCGACCACCGCCGCTCCAGGCTGCGCAGCTTCCGCCTCACCGCCCGGGCGTCGGCAATCATGCACGCATCACAAGCGCGTCGGAGCGAGCGAGTTGTGGGCTTGAGATGGTTCATGCATCAGGGGCAGGAGCATTTTTCTTCCCGCCCGTCGGGAATGATTCCTCGTCCAGTTGACTTGTTCTCCCAGGAGGCTATTCTCGATTCGTCCGACGCGGGGAACCCGCCCGGACTTTGGGACGTATGAACCGATGATGAAACTCACGCACGTCAACATGCCGCATTGCCAGATCGTCCTTATGGGACGGCGGTGGCCGGCGTACGGGCGTGACGGAAGAACAACGTAGTCTTCCAGCAAACGACCAAGCAACGCAGGCCACCGCATTGCGGTGGCCTTGTTCTTTTTGGCCCCGGACGGGGAGATCACGAGCTGCAAGTTGCAGCAGGAGACCTGACGATGAACGCACAAGAACCAATCGTTCTGGCATTGTCCGAAACCGATGGCGTCGGCCCCATGGACGACGCCGTGCAGGCCGTTCTCACCTGCATGAGCCGGGGTCATCAGGTCATCGCGGTCGTCGGCGCCACGGCCCGCGACGACCGGGCAGCACTCATGCAGGCCAATGCCCTCCCCATTCACACCGACCAGGCCGTGCACGCCTGGGTGCGCACCGAGCCGGCACGACGTGCTGCCGACGCCCTCTCGACGGCGCTTGCAGACCGAGGCCTCGACGCCCCGATCGTCGATCTGGGACAGGTCGGTCCGACCGTGCGAGGCCCGGCCCTCGATGCCGAGCCGCGATCCCTCGCCGCCCGGGCAATCGTCGAAATGCTCGACCAGTTCGGACTGCTCATCGTCCCCGGCGGGCTGGGGCGCAGTGAGGATGGACGTCCGGCCATCATCGGCGACGGCTCGGCCTTGCTCACCGCACTGTTCTTTGCCGATCGCCTTGCTGTGAAGATGATCGCTCTGGACTGCGACCGAGCCGCTGACGAGCCAGCCATGTCTCGCATCGGTCTGCTCGCCGGCTCATCCGACCACACAGGGACCGGCCTGTCTCGTCGCGCGAGGCTCTACGCCCGAAGACAGGGGCTGGAGTTTCGCATCGTCAATCCGCAGCTGACCACACTTGCTCGATTCGACCCGGCCGAGGATGCGCTGGAACGGCTCGCCGGCCCGCAGACGTTCCGCACCGCCCTTGCCATACCACCGGCTGCCCGTCAGACGCGGCCGATGCGCCTGGCTCGGGCCGAATCGGCATGACCTGACTCCCTCTGTGTGCCGGGCGCGCATCGGTCCCATGCGCGCCCGGCGTCTTTTTTTCGAGACATTTTCCCTCCACCCGGGCAAGTCAGACACGACAACCGCACCTGCAAGAACTCAGTATCGGCTGACCTTCGTCTCATACCCACGATCCAGGCACTGCACCATGTAGCGCAGCGCATCGACCGCGTGGTCCGAGCCGTCTTTGACCGGCGTAAGCGTGTGCGGATTCTCCGCCGGATACCGATACTTCTCGAGCGACTCGACCAGCCCCCGGCAGCGCTGGTGCACATACAGACGAGGTGACCCACTGGCCGGTTTGAGTCGCGCGCGCACCAGGCTGAGCCCTTCCATCACGCCCATGCGGCGCCATCGGCACCGCAGCCCCGCCTTGGTCAGCGCCTGCACATCGCTGATTCCCGTCTGCCCGCTGCGCTGGTTGCCCGCAGGATCGACTGCGATCCACTCAAGCGTCGGCCAGGGGCTTTTGAGAATCGCCTCGGCGTGCTCGGCCAGCACCACCCCACTTTGCGCACGCTCGTCGACCACGTACAGCACGCCATCGGGATCGACGCGCGCCCACAGCACCACCGTGGGCGCCCGGATGCCAAAGTCCATTCCTCCGATCCACACAGCGCCCTCCACTTCGCCCGGCAAAGCATCGACGACGTGAACTGCTCGATCGAACTCGGGCAGCACGCAATCGCTTCGCCGCGGACGCAGACACAGCATTTCGGCCGACCAGGTCGCCTCGCTGACGCGCTGTTGTTGGCGCAGCGCATCGCGCACGTCGATATGTCCGGCCGGGCTGCCCGCCGCGTCGCGCAGCTTGGCCCTGCCCAGGCAGGCCGAATAGAGCGGACAGGCAGGCTCGCCCGATTCGTCACAACATTGATGCGCTTCGTCGCACACGCCGAGCACGTCGATGACGCCCCACTTGAACAGGTTTCGCACGCCCTCCCGCGCCTCGGCCACGAGTCGATACATGAGCCCGTAAGGCACATGCATCGTGGACAGGCATTCGATCGAACCTGACACCAGCACCCCGCCGCAGTCCTTGCTGCGCGTCGTCAACTGTGCAGCCTCCCACACATCGGGGTCAAACAGCTCGACCTCGTCGCAGCGCAGCTTCTGGACGCGCGTTCCCCGGACGGATGTCTGCGATTGTGCGAGCAGCTCGACGACTGAGCCGTTTCCCAGCCGAATCCGGCGCTCGGTGATCTTCCCGTCGAGCAGCGCGCTGAACGCGGGGCGTGAGAAGACTTGTCGCAGGTGTGCGTGCATGCGCTTGGCCTGTTCGAGCGAGCCGCCGAGAATGCGAATCTCGATCCCGGGCTTGAAGATCAGATCGAGCGCCGTTGCCACGGCTGCAAGAAAAGTCTTGCCTCCGCCGCGATTGGCCCAGACGACACAATCGCGCGCACGGCCCGGGTCGGTCTCAAAGAACGCATGGCACAGGTAATCGAACGGCGCCGAGTGGCCGACCATCAGCGGCTGGCGCGGCACCTGCACGTCCAGGTGCTCGCGCACCCACGCATGCAACTCGTCTGCGCTGCGCGGCGCGCGCACGAAAGGCCCGGATTCGTACATGTCATCCATCTTCCATCTCCTCCAAATGTCCTGACGATCAAGCGTGGCCCAGGCGCGGGCAACCTGCGGCTCGTCACTGCTGCACGTGCTTTTCGAGCCCGAGCGCATACAACAGGGCGACCGCTCGCGGCTGCCTGTACCGGGCGAGCACCGCCAGCACTGCCCGCCGCTGTCCATGGGTCAGGAAAAAGGTCAGCGCATGCGGGAGTTCGTCCT
>RFGK01000017.1 GCA_003697045.1 Planctomycetota bacterium | reverse complement strand
CCGTGGCGGTGCCGACGGAGTGGCGCGTAGGCTTGTAACTCACCCAAAGGAGGTTGATGCTGATGACAACGTTGCCGGCGCACTACACGGAGCTTTGCCGACTCAGGCGAGAAGCGGCGACGCTGGGGGCGGTCTCGTCGCTGGCGAGCTGGGATCAGGAGACGTACATGCCCAACGCGGCAGCCGACGGCCGGGCCGAGCAGAGCGCGATGCTGGCCGAACTCGTGCACGAGCGGGCAACGAGCCCGCGTGTGGGCGAGTTGATCAGTCTGTGCGAATCCGATGCGGAGCTCCAGGGCGATGCGCGCATCGCAGCCAACATCCGCGAGATGAGGCGGGACTACGACCTTGCGACCAAGCTTCCGCCCGAGCTGGTCAAGGAGTTGGCCGAGACCGGGTCAAAGGCGCAGCACGTGTGGAAAGAGGCGCGGGCCAAGTCCGACTTTGCCCTCTTTCGTCCTTGGCTGGAGAAGATGGTGACCCTGGCGCGGCGCAAGGCCGAGTGCTATGGCACACCCGAAGGGGGTGAACTGTATGATGCGCTGTTGAACGAGTATGAGCCCGACGCCCGTTCGGCCGAGGTGGAGAAGGTCTTTGCCTCGCTGCGTGAGCGTCTGAGCGCGCTGATTGGCGAGCTTTCGAGCAAGGGCACGCCGCCGTCGGAAGCTCCGTTGCAGGTGCACGTTTCGAGCGACCGTCAGCATGCGTTGGGGCTGAAGATCATCGCTGCGTTCGGTTTTGATCTTGACGCGGGGCGTCTGGATGTGACGACGCATCCGTTTTGTTCGGGGCTTGGGCCGGGGGACACGCGCCTGACGACGCGGTACCGCGAGGATCACTGGACGGACGCGCTTTTTGGGACGATGCACGAGTGCGGACATGGGTTGTATGAGCAGGGGTTGCCCAAGAAGGACGGGCTTTTTGGTCAGCCTCTGGCGCAGGACACGGGTTTGGGGATTCACGAGAGTCAGAGCCGGATGTGGGAGAACTTCGTCGGGCGCAGCCGGGCGTTCTGGGAGTGGGCCTTTCCGGTGGTCAATGGTGAGTTTGGCGGGGCGCTCGATGCGTTTGGCGTCGAGGACGTGTACCGGGCGGTCAATACGGCCAGACCGAGCCTGATCCGCGTGGAGGCTGACGAAGCGACGTACAACCTGCACATCATGCTGCGCTTCGAGCTGGAGCGGGCGTTGATCTCGGGCGATCTGAAGGTGGCCGACGTTCCCGGGGAGTGGAACCGGAGGTTCACCGAGTACCTGGGCATCGAGGTTCCCGACGATGCGCGTGGGTGTCTTCAGGACGTGCACTGGAGCTTTGGGCTGATGGGGTACTTTGCAACGTATGCCCTGGGGAACCTGTATGCTGCCCAGTTCTGGGAGAAGATCCGGATGGACATTTCCGGATTGGACGATCAGTTCAGAAGGGGCGAGTTTGGTGCGCTGCTCGACTGGCTGCGGACGAATATCCACAGCAAGGGTCGGCAGTTCCGGGCGGCTGCGCTGTGCGAGCAGGTGACGGGAAAGCCGCTTGAAGCCGACCCGCTGCTCAGACATCTGGAAGGCAAGCTGCGTCCGATTCACGGGGTGTGAGCACGGGGCGAAGGCGTGCGCGACCGCGCGGGCCGCGTGTGCTTTGCGCGAGAACTTTGCGCGTGGTGGAATCGGTGTCAGCGTCCGCGGATGATTACCGGTTCATGCACGCGGACAGGCCGAGCCGAGAGTAGAGATTCATGAGCACAGCACCGGTCGTTTCATCATCGTTTGCCGCTCGTCGGCGCGTCGTTTGGCCGCTCGAGGCTGGGCTGACCTACCTCAATCATGGGTCCTACGGCAGCTGCCCGGCATATGTGCTCGAACGCCAGGATGAGATCCGGGCGCGCATGGAGCGTGATCCGACTCGCTTTTTCAAGGTGGAGCTCGAGGCGTTGTGCGACCGGGCACGGGCCTCACTCGGCACGCTGATCCACGCACCCTGCGAGGACATTGCGCTGATGCCCAACGGCACGGTGGCCATGGCTGTGGCGCTCAACGCCTGTGAGCTTGGCCCGGGGGATGAGATTCTGGTGACCGACCATGAGTATGCCGCGACGATGAACGAACTGGCGCGCATCTGCGCGCGCACCGGGGCAAGAGTTGTCCAAGCCCACATTGCCGTCCCCGTTTCCGGTGAGGATGCGGTTGTGGAAGCGGTCGTCTCCCGTTTTACGGAGCGGACGCGGCTGGTCGTGGTCAGTCATATCGCAAGCGCGTCGGCGATCGTGTTTCCGGTCGGTCGCATCGCCGAGGCAGCCCGCGAGCGGGGAATCGAAGTCCTGCTCGACGGCGCCCACACCCCGGGACAGGTGGAGATCAACATCGGCGAGCTGGGCCCGACGTATTACGCAGCGAGCTGTCACAAGTGGCTCAATGCGCCGAAGGGCACGGGGTTTCTGTACGTGCATCCGCAAGCTCAGCCGCGGGTGCGGGCGTTGGCGCAGTCGTGCCGCGTGCACATCGAGCGCGACCGCAAGTCCTTTCTGTGCGATACGGATTACGTGGGAACGAACGACTACACGGCCAATCTGGTCATTCCCGATGCGATTGAGCACATGGCGGCACAGGTGCCCGGGGGCTGGGATGAGATTCGCCGGCTCAATCACGCAAAGATCGTCGAGGCGCGATCGCTGATATGTGCGCGCACGCCGGCGGAGGCTGTTGCGCCTGAGTCGATGATCGGGTCGATGGCGTCGGTGCTGCTGCCGCCTGCGCCGGATCCATCCCGCCCGACGCGGTACGACGACGCGCTGCAGGACGCCCTGCTCGATCGGCACGGGATTCAGGTTCCGGTGTGGGAGATGCCGGGCGTCGCGCCGCGTGTGATGCGGATGAGCGCACAGCTGTACAACCACATGGGTGAGTATGAGCTGCTGGCCGAGGCGCTCAACGAGGAGCTGGCGCGCGAATCGGACGGTGCATGAGAGCGCGAGGCGTGTGAAGTCACACGTCTCATCCTGAGCGAGCATGAGTGACCCTGGCGACCGGGATGTTCCTACGCTCTTGGCATGGTTCATCCGAACGACACCTATACAAGCCCGCTTGCGACGCGCAATGCCAGCCCGGAAATGCTGCGGCTGTGGAGCCCGCGGCACAAGTTCAACACGTGGCGACAGATCTGGCTGGCAGTGGCGCAAGCCCAGCACGAGGTGACCAGGGATTGGCCGCGGCCGCTGGTCAGCGCCGAACAGATCGAAGAACTGCGCCAAGTGGTCGAGCGGGGGATCACGGACGAGGAGATTGACCGGGCCAGGGAGCTCGAGCGTGATCTGAGGCACGACGTGATGAGCCATGTCCACTGCCTGGGCGAACAGTGCCCGAAGGCAAGGCCGATCATCCATCTGGGATGCACGAGCCAGGACGTGGTGTGCAACGCGGACCTGATGATCCTTGATGCTTCGGCGCGGTTGATTGCGGCAAAGCTCGGGCGCGTGATCCTGACGTGGTGCGATCAGGCGAATCGGTACAAGTCGATGCCGACGCTTGGGTTTACGCATTACCAGCCCGCGCAGCCGACGACAGTGGGTCGTCGCTGCGCGTTGTGGGCGCATGATCTGGAAGTGCTGGAATACCGCGTGCGTCTGTTGAGAGAGTGTGGTTTTATTCGCTTTCGCGGGCTGCGCGGCGCGACCGGCACGCAGGCATCGTTTCTCTCGCTCTTTGAAGGGGACGGAAGCAGGGTCGATGCATTTGAGGCCGAAGTGATCCGGCGGCTTGCCTGCGACGGGCACTGCCAGAGCACGCATGGGCTGATGGGTCAGACGTATCCGCGTGTGGTGGACGGGCTGGTGCTCTCGGAGCTTGCTGCGGTCGCAAGCGTTGTGCACAAGATTGCGACGGATATTCGATTGCTCAGCAACCGCAAGGAGATTGATGAGCCGTTCGGTGCGCAACAGGTCGGCTCGTCGGCCATGCCCTACAAGCGCAATCCGATGAAGTGTGAGCGCATGTGTGGACTTGCACGTTTTGTGATGAATCTTGTGGGCAATGCGTACGACACGGCTGCGACGCAGTGGCTTGAGCGCACGCTCGATGATTCGTCCAATCGTCGTCTGTCGCTTCCGGAGGCGTTTCTGGCGCTGGATGGGGCGCTTGATCTGATGCACGAGGTGGCCGGCGGGCTGGTGGTCAACGAGGCGATGGTGCGGCGCAATCTGATGGGCGAGCTTCCGTTTCTGGCCACTGAGAACATTCTGATGGAGGCCGTCAAGGCCGGCGGCGATCGGCAGGAGTATCACGAGATCATCCGCGCGCATGCTCAGGCGGCCGGCCAGCGCGTCAAGCAGGACGGGCTGGACAACGATCTGCTCGATCGGCTGGAGGCGGACAGGGCGTTCTGGTCGCAAGATCGCGGCGGGCCGCTGTCGCATGAGATCGACTGGACAGGGCTGATGGACCCAATGAAGTACATCGGTCGCAGCGTCGAACAGACGGAGCGGTTTGTGCAGGCGGTTGCAGAGCCGATGCGTGCGCGATATGCGGCGGAGCTTGATCGGCTCGGGTCGAGCGATCGGGGAGTATGAGCGTGAGCGAACGGCGGGGGTGAGGGTGCGGTGGGGAGCCGAGGATGCCGAAGAAGCACACGTTTACGGCGAAGATTCGCGATGCGCAGATGGGCGGGGCGTATGTGGAGGTGCCGTTCGATGCGGAGGCGGCGTTCGGCAGCAAGAAGCCGAAGGTGGTGGCGACTATTGACGGCGAGCCATATCGCGGCACGCTGGTCCGCATGAAGACTGACTGTCACGTGCTGCTCGTTTTGAAAGCCATTCGCGAGAGGCTGGGCAAGAAGCCTGGGGACATGGTGAAGGTCACGCTTGAACTTGATGACCGGCCGCGGGT
>RFGK01000122.1 GCA_003697045.1 Planctomycetota bacterium | reverse complement strand
GCCGCGGCCCGGGTCCTCGGCTCTTGTGTCTTTGATTATCGGACACACTGCAAGGGGACACCTGAGCATCAATGTGGATCCAATACTCTTGTTTTTCACGCACAAATGTTTGATCCTGAGACTCAGTCTCAATACCATATCCCCGGCAACCGATGCTTCTATCCGGAGGGCGCACGTGAGATTGTCTCTTCCCATGCTCAGGCGTATGAGAAGCAGGGCGGAGCCTTCGCAGGAAGGGCTGCGCGTCAGCGATCTGCCAGTTGGACAGCAGGCCCGCGTCGTCGCCACGCTCGGAGGTGAGTCCGAGCTTGCCTATCTCCGGGCGCTTGGCATCGAGCCGGGCGCCGAGGTGCGCGTGTGCCGAGCGGGAAGCCCGTGTGTGCTCGGGCTTGGGCTTGCGTGCGGAGGATCATGTCGCATCGGCATCGGACGCGATATGGCCCGACGCATCCTCGTCGAGTGCACCTGCGAGCGGGCGGGCATCGATGACCCAGCACTCTGACCTGGCCGAGAGCGCACCGACCCCCACCGACGCTGCAGTGCTTCGAGTCGCACTGCTCGGACCTCCCAACGTCGGAAAGACCACCCTGTTCAACGCGCTCTGCGGCCAGCATCACACCACTTCCAACTTCCCGGGCACCACGCAGGAAGCTCGGCTCGGTCAGCCCAGAATCGACCGCACAATCGAACTGATCGACCTGCCCGGTCTCTACGGCTTTGAGGATGGGTCCGAAGAATCGCGCTCATGTTCGCTTGCGATCGACGGACGCATCGACGCAATCCAGAAACCAGACGTCGCATGTCTGGTGATCGACGCAGCGAGCCTGTCCCGCGGCCTGCGCCTGCTCAAGGAACTCCTCGAGATGGGACGTCCGACATGCGTCTTGCTCGGCACCGCAGGACGCAAGGAAAAACTGGCTGCCGATCCCCGCCAGCTGACCGATCTGCTCGGCGTGGAAGTCGTGCTTTGGCGCGATACCGACACAGAAACCGGCCGCAAAGTCCTCCAGGCTGCGCGACGAGCACACGCCCGCGGCGCGCATCCTCAGTCGCTCCCGCCCGACTGGGCCAGCGCGATGAGCAAGACCATCGGAAACTCGCTCTTTGAGCAGCGCGGCGACGATCACGCCGATCTGGCCGACTCCCTGCTTCTGCACCCGGTGCTGGGGATGCTCGTCTTCGTTGCCGTCATGTGGGCGCTGTTCTGGAGCGTGTTCAGCCTGGCAGCCTACCCGATGGACTGGATCGACCTTGCATTCGGATACCTGGCAACCCAGACCCGGACCCTGCTCCCGCCCGGAGCACTTGCCGATCTGCTCAGTGACGGCGTCATCGCCGGCGTGGGCGCAACGGTCGTCTTCCTGCCCCAGATCGCCATGCTCTTCTTCCTGATCTCACTGCTCGAAGAGAGCGGCTATCTTGCCCGCGGAGCCTTGCTGGCCGATCGCCTGCTCCGCCCGTTCGGCCTGCCCGGGACGGCATTCGTTCCACTCCTGTCCGCACACGCCTGCGCCATTCCCGCGATCGTCGCGTGTCGATCGATCCGCGATGTGCGCGAGCGGGTTGCGACGATTCTCGTTGCTCCGTTCATGAGCTGCAGCGCACGCCTGCCTGTGTATACGCTGGTTGTCTCGTTCCTCTTTGCCGATCGGCCAGCACTCCAGGCCACCGCGTTTGTCGCCTGCTACGTCATCGGCGCTCTGGCCGGATTGTTCAGCGCCATGTTTTTCCGCAGCACTCTGTTGCGCGGCCCGGCGAGCGCACTGGCCATCGAGCTGCCCCGCTGGCGCGTGCCTCGACTGACCGCAGCACTCCGAGCGGCAACCGTGCGCTCCGCTGCGTTCCTCCGCAAGGCAGGCACCACAATCCTCGTCATGATGATCGCACTGTGGTGGCTCAGCTCGTACCCCAACGTCGAGCCGAGCCCCGAAGTCCTCAACCTGCGCGAGCAGGCAAGCCAGACCGAAGCACCGGACGAATCGGCCGCACTGCTTGCTCAAGCCGATCAACTCGAAAGCCGCCAGGCGGCCCGCTCCAGCTTCATGGGACGCATCGGCCGAACAATCCAGCCCGTCTTCGCGCCTCTCGGATATGACTGGCAGGTCACGATCGGCGTGATGAGCAGCTTTGCCGCACGCGAGGTCTTTGTCTCCACAATGTCCGTCGTCATCACCGGCGAAGAGGAAGGCCAGGGCGTCGTCGAACGCATGCGCACCGCCAAACGCGACGACGGCTCACTCGTCTTTGACCGCCCCACGCTCTACTCGCTGCTCGTCTTCTATGTGCTGGCGATGCAGTGTCTGCCCACGCTGGCCGTCACCGCCCGCGAAGCCGGCAGCGTCAGGTGGGCCCTGTTCCAACTCGGCTGGATGTCGGGACTGGCATACATCGCCGCCTTTCTGACCCATCTGGTCGTCCGTGCGATCGGAGGATGAGATGACCGCGCTTCCGATCGGAGACTGGCAGTTTTGGGTGGTCACCGCCGTCGCCATGACGGCCGTCTCCTTCGGCCTGTGGCGCATCCTGCGAGCCATCAGGCGCCCGAAGAAGAAGGAAACCAGCGTCTCACTCACAATTGAGCGCAAAAAAGCGCGATGAACAGGCCGCTAAGCAATGGTTTGCTTGCGCCCCGCTTCTTCTCGATCGGCGGGTCGCCTGCGAGTGCTTGGGACCCCCGCGGGGTGTTACTCTCCTTGCTCCGGCGGATGTCGGGCCCCCGCCGCCCCTCATCCGCACAAGTCGCCCCGCCCAAGCAGGTCATCCGGTGCAGATTCCGCCTAACAACCACCAGCCGGGCGTCGTCCCTGATGCGTGACCCGCCCAAGAACCAGGTCCGGGCCAGCTCGCCGGTGTGGTTCCACTAGCCGATCATACGCTCCACCATCCGCCTCAATCGCTGACTGGCCCGGTCGCTGTTCGTCCGCTACCTCCGACGCATCCACCCTCGTGCCGCTCGCTGTCGCCGACGATCCTGTTTGCCCGGCATGGTCACGTGCGGTCGACGCTGGGTGCGAATGCCGTCTGCGGAAGCGGGGAGCTCACCGTCCCTTGTCCAAGCCGGTGGGCACGTTTCGATGACGGACCCCGCAGATCAGAATGGGCGTATCGCAAATCAAGTCCGTCGGCACTTGGCGCTCTTACGACACAGCATCCCAGCCTTCCGAAGACCTGAGAGAGCCCGCCAAAACTCATGTTTAGAGATATCGCAACATGCCCAAGACATGAACGTGAGACGCATACGATCGAACTCTTCCGTATACGGAAGTTCATCCACCGTCCTAGACGATTGCTTATAAAGACACTTGATCATCTCCTTCTGGGCGGTGCTCAGTTCCATTGGCCGATCCCCTGAAAGTGTGCAGAGCTGTCAACGCCCACACAAGCGTCGGCGCCAACTAAATAATCCAATGACGATCTCGATCAATGCTCGGCGAACGCGCGGTCGAGCGACTCAACACTTTCGAGATACACTTCGAGCACCCGACTCCACTCTTGACGTTGCGATCTGTACCAAAGCATGCCCTCATCCTCAGCGAGAGTTTCTGCCTTGGCAAGCGCGAAGAGCAGGAGCTCCAGTGCGGTCTTACTCGCTGGATCCTTATCGCAGAGCGGCTGATACAACCTAGCGAAGAAGGGGTGCTCCCGATTGAGCGTGACAACCGTGGAAGTCCCATAAGTCCGAACGCGGTAGAATGGTGCCCCTGGTAGGTTTTCAAAATCCATCAGCAATGGCCGGTCACGAATGTTGTCGAGAACCTCATCGACTGTCACGCCATCACCAGATCGACTTTCGGCATACGCTCGAAGCTCTCGCTCAGCAAGATCAGGATCCTTCCCGCGTAGCGTCGGCGAGGTCCGAAGATATTTGTCACGCTCCTTTGCGATGATCTCGGCCTTTTGCGAATTTGTGGCATGCGCCTTGCGACCGCGGGAGACAATAATGTCGGATAGCGTCGCCAAGTTGGCACTGATGTCCTTTTCAATCCTCTCCCGAATACTTTCATGGAGTTTGACTTGCTGCTTCGTATGCGTCACGCCAAAGAGTTCGTCAAGGTCCGGCTCGAATGAAATCTCGCAGCCCCACCAAGAGTCTGTCCAGTGAGGCCGCCGCAAGCGAAAGCGGCCAAAGTCCACCTCGCGCCCCGCACGGACAATCGAGAACCCCCGTGATCGATCGATACCATACTCGCGCAACTTCTTTGTACTCTTTCCAATCGTCATTTGCCACTCCTCGGGCAGGAGCGAGAACTTGATTGTAACGGGCGATTTATCGCCATTAGTGCCCGGTACCGGAACATCGATACGAATCGGTGCCCCGTGAGGCATCGCCCCAGAGTGCTCCGCTTCAGGCATTAGGAACAGCGGGTCAAATGGCTTGACGATTCGACCGTTAACTTGGATCATCTTGCCGCTGGCGAGAAAATACCTGTAGGTCTGGCCGAGAGTGACGGAGATTTCACGAGTGAGCGTATCTTCTCGCCCAGCAGAGTCGAGGCGGTCACACCGACGCCAGATGACCATAGTTCCGGTTGGAGAGGCCTTGTATGCCTCGTACTGCGAAGGGATCTCCTTCCTGATGGGCTCGGGCACAACGAGCATCGAACCCGCCGCGATCTCGTCGATGTCGAGGTAGCAAAAATATACCTCGTTCGGTTTTTCCCACGTGTAGACTTCAAGTCGTCGACATTGGCTGGCTGAAGAGTTTGGAAGGCCCATGCCAAATCGCCCCAATCCGCTTCGGTCGTCAAACCGAGTTGTACCACCGAAGCGAAGTGCAGTTCGGAGAGTATGCGGCGCCATGCCCGACCCGTCATCGACGCAGATCACTTCTTGTACAATGGGGGTGATGGACGGCGACCGCGCCCGCTGAAAGCCTGTTCTTCGCTTCTGAAATCCACGATAAATGTGTCTGCTCCAGCTTGAAATGCGTTGTCAGCAAGTTCTGAGATCGCACTGGCTGTGGACTTGTAGCCGCTGTCTCTTGTCGCTTGGATAAAGCGCTCTTCATGCACGATCGTAAACCGTTCGTCAATCATGGTGTGTCTCCAATCTGCTGACACGACCTCAAGCCGAGTCGATGAAGGAACAAGACGAGCATCTCGCCCATGTCCGAATGCGAGAGAACTCCTATGCAGAGAACCACGCAACATCCACATGATACAATGTGACGCATGACGTCGGCAACACGTTTTCTGGGCGAGTAACTCTAGCGATGATGGGTACGCACGCTCCGATGTAGCCCGGATCTCTAGCAGGCCGCTAAGCAACGGCCGTTGGCGTTGGGTTTCTTTCTCGATCGGCGGGTCGATTGCGCGCCGCCGTATCTTCGGCGGGGTATTGCTGTCGTTGTTCCGGCAGAGGCCGGGCGGGCCGCTGCTCGCCGCTCAGGTCGCCCCAGCCAATCAGGTCATCCTGAGCAGCTTCCACGCAGCCGCCACTAGCCGGGCATCGTCCTGGATGCGTGACCGGCGCAAGAGCCGGGTCCGGGCCAGCTCGCCCCCGTGCTTCCACCAGCCGATCACGGTTCAAGCTGACCACCGCTGACGTAAACGCCGACCGCTCGACAGGCCAGTCGATGAACCAGCGATAGAGCAGGTTGGACCCAATCACGTCGCACGGCCGATGCTCGGGCGTCCCGCCCGGCTATAGGCACGGTTGAAGTCGCGGCTCATACCGCCAGGACGCCATCGCACCAATACTTGTTGGGACGCAGCGGGTGATCCGCCGGGATCCGCTGCTCCAGATCGAACGCCACGAATATGGCCTGCTGCCGATTAACCCGCCCCCGCTTCGAAGGCCTCCTTGCCGAGTCCATCCAAAGATAGCAATAAGCCGGCCAAGCTGTGTTCTTGAGCGGCCTG
>RFGK01000121.1 GCA_003697045.1 Planctomycetota bacterium | reverse complement strand
TGCCGAGAACGCGGCAAGAAAACTCAGCAAATCGAAAAAATCGACCGAGCCGTCGCTGTTCCAGTCGCCCCGGCAGGTGCATTGATCGGGCCTGCCGTCTCCGTCGGAGTCGGACACATCGTCGCCAGCTGCACGCCCGAGCGCCATGATCAGCTGCAAGTCGGATGTGTCGATCGAGCCGTCCCCATCGGCGTCGGTCGGCTGGCTGGCCCACAGGCACGCATCGGAAAGCCCGACCCACCCGTCGCCGTCGAGATCAAGTTCCAGTCCTGGCGCGACCGCAACGGCACTCGTCACCTCGGCCGAGCCGGCAAGGCGCGCAAAGTACTGACGCCGATTCTGATCATCAAACGCCCCGGAACCATCGACCGTCAGCCGGTAAAGCCCCGGAGCAAAGGTTGCTGGGCGGATTGTCTGGGTCAGTCGCGTGCTTCCGGCCCACTCGATATTGAAGGTCACGCCCAGGCTCGTCACAGGATCAATCGGGCCTCGAAATGAACACGAAAGTTCCGTCGTCGCGTTCTGTCGCGCCAGGTCGGCAACAAACGCCACGGCCAGATCCCCCTGTATCCAATGATCGACATGAAACTCGAGCAGGACCGAGCTCGAGACTGATCCGTCGGCATGGCCATACGCATTGGGTGTCGCCTCCGTCGAAGCACCGATCGCAGTCGATGCAAACAGCAAGGCTTCGTTCGGCAGCACCTCCGCAGCAAACGAGGCAAATCGCGAAAGCACCGTCAGGTCGCATCCGCCGTCGGTCGCACTGAGTTGCTCGTCGATGAGCAGCGAAGTGCCGCTGTCTTGTTCTGATCGTGCCCAGAAGACCTCGCAGCAGATGCCGCCCTCATCCGGCGCGATGGTCTGGGCCAGTTGGTCAGCCTGCCACGTGTATGAAATCTGCGGCTGCGAGAACAACTGCGCCCGGGCCGTCGGCACAAAACCAGAGGCAACCACACAAGGCAAGACAACAACCGATCGACGCGGACGGAACCGTCGTGCTCCTGGCAATGTGGTCGGCAGAGTATTGACTTGCGGAAGAGTCATGTGTTGACAGGATACACAAGCAGCATCGGCGCGTTTGGGCGCCGATGCGCTCGCTTGTATGTCCTTCCCAGTTGGGATCAGGAATCGCCGCCCCCATCACAACCGATGGCAAACGCCTCGAGGAAGGCCAGCACATCGAAGAAGTTGAGCTCGTCGTCCAGATTGAAATCGGCATCGGCCGAGCCCATGGCAAACGCCTCGAGGAAGGCGAGCACGTCGAAGAAGTCCAGGATTCCGTCGCCGTTGAGATCGGCCGGGCACGTGTCGGAGACGGCGGGATTGACGCCGCCGCCGCCGGAAAGATCGGTCAGCACGTCCCAGGGAACGCTCGGGTCGAGCCCGAGGTCATAATCGAGATCGAAGGTGTTGGGCAGAGGGATGGCAAGGGGGATGGTTGTACCGACGGGCGGGAGCAGGCCGGCGAAGATGCCGTCATCAATCGCCGTGTCGACCACGCCGTTGCGGATGCGCAGCTCGATGCGTCCGTGCTGGCCCGGAGCGAGGAACTGGGGCGGGATGCCAAGCACAAAGTCAAGCTCGAGCGCGTCGGTCTCAAACAGGTCCGCATCCCAACGCACGTGCCCGCTGCCGGCTGCCTGGATGTCAAAGTCAAACAGGGACGCTTCCACAACGTCGCCGGTCACGAGATTGGTTGCGACAAAGTGGATGGGATCGCGCACGGCAGTGGCGCTGGACCCACCCCCGACGCTTTCTATGTCAATGACGGGATTCCACTGGACAGAGCCGTTCGCAAGCTGGATGCCGCCGCGCGCGGTGACAGCCGCGGTGCTGAAGGCATAGGCTTGCGCTGCGCCCCGGATGGGCGTGGCAGCCCGGGCCGCACCGCGCGACTTGACGGAGCCGTGAATGCGAAACGGGCCGGCGGGGTTGTACGGCCAGACGAAAAACTCGGTGCACGCAGCCGCGTTCGACGGCGACAAATCGACGACGAGACAAACCCCGGAATTGATGCCGCCGGGCGGGATGATGAAGTCGTTGTAGACGCACGGAACCGGCGAGCCGAAAAGCCCGGAGTTGAACGCGCCCGGAACGCCACCCGGCACAGCGCCCCATGATTCCGTGCCAAAGGGATCGAAATCGGGGTCCTGTGCGGGCGATTCGACGCCCCAGGCATCGCCAGCATAGAAGGTGCGCAGCCACGCGTGGCGGAACTCAAGTCCCCGGACCTCCACGACGTCACCGGCCGGCCGGAAGTCGAAGTTGTGTGTCACTTCGTAGTCCATTTGTTGAGATGGCTGGGCGCCCGCGGCACCAGCCAGCAGAGCGACGAGTGATGCGGCTGCCAAATGATGGATGGGGTTCATGGCGATCCTCCCAGTGTGCTCGGTTTCGTCGAACCAGAGCGCGTGTTGAATCGGTGCGGCTCTTTCCCGAACCATCCGGGAGCCGTTCGCACCGGGAGAGATCTGCGCGCCGCGCTTCAATCTCTCAGCACAACACAAGAAACTTCAAGCTTCTCTTGCGAAAGGGTCTTGGGGGTGGGCGAATCGAAAGGCCGAGTCGATCAGGGGCAGCCGGCGCTGAACAGCGCGAGAAAGAGCAGCACATCGAAGAAGTCGTGGATGCCGTCTCCGGTCAGATCGGCAGCCGGATCAAAGGCATCAAACAGCGTCAGAAACTCGAGCACGTCGAAGAAGTCGAGCTGGCCGTCGAAGTTCATGTCCGCCGGGCAGGATCGAAGCTGAAACTCGACCGCCCCGATATCCACGATCGGCGCAGTCCCGCTGCCGGTGTCGGCGACGTCAATGTCGTCTACTTGGCGGTCGCGCAGGTACAGATCGAGCGGCAATGGTTCGCTCGTGTCGCCGTCGTCGTCCAGGTCGAGCGTGTCGGCGGGGATGCTGGTGTTGTCCCCGGCGTCAATGCACGGACTGAACGGGCCCAGTGTGAAAATGTCGTCCGCGTTCCCGAGGATGTCGTCAGGTCCGTCCGGATCAAAAAACAGCGGATCTGCACCGAAGTTTCCAGTGCCTCCGTAAGCGCCGGTCCAGCCCTGGACGTTGCAGTGGTGGATATCGGGAGTGACGGTGCCGCCGACCTGGGCAGCCTCGTCGGTCACGCCTGCAAAGTCATTGCCCCACAAGATGGAGTTCTTGATCGTGGCGGGAATCGAGCTTGATACAAAGACCCCGGCGGGTACGGGTATCGGGAACGAGCTGGTCGTGTTGAATGCGATGGTCGAACTCTGAATATTGAGTAGTCCGGCGTCGGAGTAGATGACGACGCCGCTCGTACTCTCTCCATCGTTACCGGCGACGACGGAGTCGGCGATGCGTACCACGGACCCGCCCGTGACTTGGGAGCTGTAGAAACCTGCCCCCACGTCGGCGCTGTTGTCCAGGAGCTCGCACGCAACAAGATTGATCGTGTTGGCGGTTGTCCTGCCGCTGTGCTGAATGGCGCCGCCAGAAGAGCCTGTCCCGGCATTGCCAATGTTCTGGACAAAGCGACTCCGAAGGACGTCCATGGACGAGTTCGAAATGTAGATGGCCCCTCCGCGGGAGGACGTGCCGGCCTCGGAGACATTGGCAACAAACTCGCAGTCGATGACCTTGACCTCATCGGTATCCAAAATCGCAATGGCACCCCCAAAGGAGCTTGTGTTGGCAAGGGCAAGATTGAGTGCAAACACACATCCTTCGAGATGCAGGGTTCCCCCATCTCTG
>RFGK01000120.1 GCA_003697045.1 Planctomycetota bacterium | reverse complement strand
TTCGAATACACCGCGGAGATTCAAGAGCAGTTCGATCTGATCGAACATCGCAAGACGATCCTGGAAGCACTGGGACCGGAGGAAGAGCCCGAGTCCAACGACCACATCAACTTTCGAGAGCAATCCGCATTCGTCATCGTCGAACAGGGTCAACAGGTCGGAACGCGAACCGAGCCGACCTGCGGAATCGATGGCTGCGACGTGTTCGGCGGGACGTTGGCAGCCAAGACCGGCGCGGATCACGCCAAGAAGCTGGACAAGACCCTGAAAGTGCAGCCCAACGGCGCCGTGGTCGCAACGATCGCCGGCGTAGTGATCGATGATGGCCAGCGCGTCCGGATCAGCCCCATTCTCGAAGTGCACGGCTCGGTAGACTATTCGACCGGAAACATCTCCTTTCCTGGCGACGTGCTCGTTGAAAAGGGGGTCAAGGACCAGTTCGAGGTGCGATCGGGAAAATCCGTACAGGTCCGAGGCCTGGTCGAAGCGGCCCGGATTGAGGCCCGGGAGAATGTCATCCTGCTCGGCGGCATGGCGGCGAGGACCAAAGGAAGCGTGCGGGCCGGACGGCACCTTCGAGCCAGATACCTGGATGCCGCCCGGGTCGAGGTCGGCGGTTCGTGCTCGGTTGAGAACGAAGCCAGTGGCTGCGACATGACGGTGTACGGGTCTCTGTGTGCCGAGGGCGCGGTGGTGCGCGGGGGAATCTACCGGGCAGCCATGGGGGCACAAATCAAGACGCTGGGGGCCGCGGGTGGCGCAAAGACCGAGCTGATCGTGGGCAGGCAAGCGGAACAGGACGAGCTGTTGTGCCGAATAGCCGCGTTGATCCCGGAGTTGGAAAGTGCCGCTGCGGATGCGGACGCCCGGTACCAGACGCTTGCGAAAAACATCACCAAAATGACGGCATCGCAGGCCGAGGAGCTTACGGAGCTGCAGTTTGCCGTAAGCGAAAAACGGCAGCAGGCTGAGGCAGTCAAGACCAGAGCAGGCAAGCTGAGCGAGCTGATCTTGAAGACCGTGCGGCCGAAGGTGCACATCAAAGGGGAGATCCTCAGAGGTGTGACGATCTGGCTTCGACGCGTGCGACTGGACTTCACGAGCAACGTCAAGGGGCCCGTGGACCTGCTGCTGGATGAGAACGACCGGGTGCAACTCCTGGAGTCAAACTCCGGTCGAGAGCTCGCGATAGAAGGAGTGGCGCGTGTGCACATGGATAACAGCGTGCTGTCGATGCCTCAGATGCGCGAGCTTGCCGCGGCTGCGTAGGCCGGCCCGGCGAGCGTACGATCCTCGAACATGACCCCATCTTTCCGACGGATGATTTGCGTTGCGGGCGTTTTGATCGCGCTATGCCCGTGGAGTGTGCCTTGCCCGGCTCAGGCACAGGATGAGACCCAGCAAGCCCGGGACGCTCCGCAGGCCGAAGAACAGCGTGAGGTTGTGCTGTCGATTCGCGGCGGACGGGAAGTGACCGGTGTGTTCGTCCGTGAGACCGATACCGAGGTTGTGCTGCGAATCGAAGGCATCGAGACGACATTTGAAAAATCCGGATTGGCCAGCATGCGCTGGCTTCCCCCGGTGGTCGAACGGTATCGATCGATGCGGGCATTGATCGAAGATTCGGATCTGGACGGTCGGGTATTGCTGGCCGAGTGGCTTCGATCGCACGAGCAGTATGAGCTCGCACTTGAGGAAATCAACGGAGTCCTGCAACTCGATGAACATCACGCCCGGGCGCGAGAGTTGAAGCAGTGGCTCGAGCTCCAGGCTCAGCTCAGAGCCGGGCAGATCGATCATCGCACGACCGGCGCAGACAATGTGGAAGCAAAGGAGGCATTTGCAGCCAGGCAGAAGGCACTGCGTGCGTTTCCGCTGCTCACCCCCGAA
Organism: Planctomycetota bacterium; assembly: GCA_003697045.1. Taxonomy (GTDB): domain Bacteria; phylum Planctomycetota; class Phycisphaerae; order Phycisphaerales; family UBA1924; genus J022. Next base: position 7,408 of record RFGK01000120.1, on the reverse strand, counting down.
CAGATCAATCTGATCAAGGTGTACGAGGTGGATCTTCGCAACCCCCCACCGCTCTTGATCAAGCGTGAGACGATCGACCAGTTGATTCGCGCCCATCCGGACAGCCCGCTGATTCCCGCCACTCCCGAGGGGCGTGAGGCGATCTATCGCAAGAGTCCCGAGGAAGTGCTGGAGCTGATGTTCCGGCTTCGAGCACGGGACCTGTACGGGCAGGTCATCGTGCGCGGGCATCCAGAAGCCATCAGGCGGTTTCGCTCAGATGTGCACGGGCGATGGTTGATCAACTCTTGTGCAACAACGCAATGTCACGGTGGCGGAGAAGCGGGTCGGCTTTGGCTGTACGACCGGCGCCCTTTCTCGGATGAGACGGTCTATACAAACCTTCTCATTCTGGAGCGTTACAGGCTCAACGACGGAACGCCGCTGATTGACTATTCAGAGCCGGCGCGTTCGCCTCTGCTGCAGATGGCGCTCCCGAGGGAGCTGAGCCTGTATCCGCACCCTGAGGTTCCCCGATCGCGGGGTTCCCGCGGGTGGAAGCCGATCTTCCGCTCATCGAGCGAACGGCGGTTCCAGGATGCGATCCGTTGGATCGGAGCGATGTACCGTCCTCGACCGGAGTATCCGATCGAGTATGAGCCTCCTTTGCCGTTCGAGCCGCCCGCACAGGATGAGCCGGAGCCCAAGCCGGATCGCTAGTGGCTTGGAAGGCGGTCGGATGGGTCCTAAAGTCCGCCTGAGGCCTGCGCTGACGGGTCTGAGCGGTACCGGTGCCGAGGGAACAATAAACGATGACACGAGTGACCATGCTTGGACGGATGGCGCTTTCGGCGGCTTGCGGAATCCTCCCGTGCCTCTTCCTTTCAGGATGCGGACAGGAGAGCGAAGCCAGCAAGGCGATTGATGAGGCCTCGCGTTCGATTGACGCAATCGCAGCGGGCGGCGGGGCAGCGATGGAGCCCGAGATTACCGCGTCGTACTTCAAGGACGCAGGCACCGCGCTGGAGCGGACGTCACTCGACGGCACCAAGGTCGAAAAAGCCGGAGTCATGGTGCTCAAGGCCCGGGCCGAGACCGGACTCGCAGCCGCGGAATCTCTGGAAATCGGCAGGCTCGAACGCGAGCTGGCGGCAAAGTACGCAGTCATGCGTGCTGAGATCCGAGCCTGGGAGCAGGCAAACGCGACGGCAGAGGCTGCGGAAAGCTACGACCCCTCGGGTGAGCTGGCCGAGCTGGCTAAGGCATTGGACCAGATCAATGAATCAATGGATGCAGCCACAAAAACGAAGGCGCAGGTCGATGCCCGGATCAGTGAGCTTGAAAGCCAGATCGAGGGCTTGAAGCAGCAAGCCCGTGCAGAGCGTGAAAAGGCAGCCACGCTGGAACTGCGGGCGTCGAAACTGTCCGCGATCGATGCGGCAAAGCTCGCGCCCCAGATCCAGGTGCATGCCCAGGCTGCCGAGCACAAGCTGTTTGAGGTTTCCCGACTCGAAGCCAGGATGGATCATCTTCGCACCGAAGCGACTGAAGCTGCGCTGACGCTCGCAAAGCTGGAGCAGCAGCGGGTGCTCAACGATCAGGCCCGTGCGGAGATCGAACGAGTGCGGGACGAGTTTGCAGCCGAGGCCCGGGCGGCGCGCGCCGAGGCCGACCAGGCAGCGCTGAACTTGCGCAGGCTGACCGACGAGGTGCTCGCGTTTCGAGCAGGCACGGATGAGCAGGGGCTCAATGCGCTCTTGGAAGCGCACACGAGCCGCCTTCGTTCGGCAGTGAGTAGCGCAAGGCAGGCAACGTCGGATCTCAGGGTGGGTGCCAACCTCGCGTTGGCATCGGCCAACGTAGCACTTGCGGACGCCCTGAGCCTGCAGGCGCGTTCGCATGAGGATCTTGCCCGGGTATTGGAACGCGCAGCGACGGCATCGCCGGCGCTGGATGATGCTTCCTGGTATGCCGAGCGTGCTGCCGAGGCGCGCGCTCAGGCCGAATCTGCGATGAACGAAGCACGCCAGGCATACGACGCGGCCGCCCGCGGCTTCGAGAGCGCAGGGGGAAGTACCGAAACGCGAGCGTTGCTGAGTGAGTTGTCGGGGCGCCTCAAGGAGAGCGCAGGCGGGGGACCGGCATCAGAGGATGAGCCTGTTGAACAGAACGAGCCCGCGGGCGACGATGAAGGAGCGACAGGCGAAGTTGAGGGCTGAGCCGAATCCAAGGCGCTTTCGAAAGCAGTGACATGAGCGTGCAAACCGAACAGGGCAGCCCCAAGCTGCCGGAACTCAAAGTCAACGTGGCAACGCCGGCAAACCCCGTGGTCGGTCGCGTCGTTGAGTCCAGACAGGTGACACGAGGAGGTCGCAAGAGCGCGTCATTCGTCCGTCACGTGTCGTTTGACGTCAGCGGCACACCCCTGGCTGGGAGCTTTCGGGCCGGACAGTCATTCGGCGTGCTGCCTCCCGGTACAGACGAGCGCGGCAAGCCGCACAAGCTCCGGCTGTATTCGCTGGCGTGTCCGAGCACGGGCGACGACGGAGAGGGAAACGTTGTCGCGACGGTGTGCAAGCGCGTGATCGACGAACACTGGGAGACACACAAGCTGTTTCTCGGCGTTGCGAGCAACTACATCTGTGATCTTCAGCCCGGGGACGAAGCGTTGTTGACGGGTCCTTCGGGCAAGCGCTTCGTCCTGCCCGAGGATCCTTCAAAGCACGATTACATCTTCTTCGCAACCGGGACGGGTATTGCGCCATTCCGGGCGATGGTGATGGACCTTCTGCAAGCAAAGGCCGATTCGCGCATCGTGCTGATCATGGGTTCGCCGTACACCACGGACCTGCTGTACGACGACGAGTTCACCAAGTGGGCTTCGGAGTGCTCGAACTTCCGGTATCTGACCGCGATCAGTCGGGAGTATGTGCCCGAAGCGGGTGCGAGCAAGATTTACGTGCAGGAGCGCCTGAAGACCAATGCCGATGAGCTTGTGCCGATGTTGATGAATCCGCGGACGCTGGTGTACGTATGCGGCATTGCCGGGATGGAGGTCGGGATCATCAGGCTGATGGCCGATCTGTTGCCCGAGGACGTGCTCAGCCAGTATGTCACGGTCAAGGACGGGGCCGGTCCGATCGCATTGATCGACCGCAAGGAGTTCGGACGGCAGGTGCGAGCGGGCAGCCGGTTGTTCCTGGAGGTGTACTAGTGTCGTTCCTTTTGGGGGGATGTTTGGAAACAGGGGGCTTGAGTTGACCCCACGGTGTTGGGGTGGTAGGTTTCCGATCCCCGTCGAGCGGCACGGACTCTGAGGGGACGAACGTGCCTGGACTGCAAGTTCCCTCACGATAAGGGGATGCCGACTTGGGACGAACGTTGCTTGTCAGATGCTTGGCGATCGGATGGGTCCTCGCAATGGCGTGGTCTGGTGTGGCACATGCCCAGCCGGCGCCTCTCCCTCAGGGCTTTCAGGCTTCTGGAAGCTTGACGAGCGAGCAAACCGCACAGCTCGAGGAGTTCATCAACTACCAGCTCGGAGTGCTGGAGAGTGGCACCCCCATGGCGCGAAAGGGTGCCCGCGACCAGCTCGTGGCCATGTTTGAAGCTCCGTCGGTTTCGACGGCCTTTCGCATGGCTTGCAGTCGGATCCTCCGCAGCTCCCTTGAATCGATGATGGCCTCAGACCGTCAGGACAGCCGCTACGCCGCGTACGTCATCGCCGCCCATCTGGCAACGGACGACGCAGCCCGGATGTTTGAAACCCCGATTGCCGGGGGTGATGAAGCCACCAAGGTGCTCGCACTCGGACAGCTGCGGGTCTTGTTCATCGAAGTGGACGGCGAGGGACTGGCCGTCCAGACGCCGACTCTCGAGCGCCTGGCCGGGTCCATCGGGCGATTGCTGGCGGAGGAATCAAGCCCCCACGTTGCCCAGCAGCAGGCAAAGGCGTTGGGCACACTCGCCGCAGCACGCAAACCAGAGCTTTCGCGTGTGGCCCGTCGTGCGATGATCGAGCTGGCAAAAGCATGCAGCATTCGGTTGTCCGAAATGCCGGCGATGACGTTCGAAAACGGCGATGAGGACCGGATGGAGCTGATCGCACAGCTTTCTGCAATCGACGCGGCAAGACAATGGCTCGTCCTGTCCACAGGCACGGTGGACAAGGAGGTCGGGCGCGACGTGGCCGAAATGGCCGGTCAGATGCTCGCTCTGGTGTCGAGAACGTATGGACATGTGCCGGCCGGGGCAGAAGATCCGCAACGATACCTGCAGAGTCTTGCCCGCCAAGCCATGGAAACGATCGGGCTCGTCCTTGCCAGGAGCGGGATCGAAGGGGCCAGCGCGCCCGGAGTCCCGTCGGCAGCCCAGATCGAGCGCGCACTGGCAGACAATGACATGCGTAACTTCCGGCTGATGCTGATCCAGACCATCGATCGAATCGAGCAGGTGTTTGGCGTCTCGGCGGACCGATTCCGCTTTGAGTAGTTCACACGCCGCTCCGGCCGGCTATTCTCTCTGGCATGGGCAAGCTGATCGCCCCATTCATCGGGCTTGTGCTTCTCGTCGCGGTGTCGGTGGTGTCGGATCGGCCGCTACCGCCCGCGGATTTCACCTTCATCAACGGCACCGGAGTCACCACGCTCGACCCCCAGCGGATGAGCTGGATGCCGGACCTTCGGATCTGCCGGGCTCTGTTTGAGCCGCTGGTCCGCAACGACGTGTTCACGTGGGGCTACGAGATCATGCCCGGCGTGGCCGAGAGATGGGAAGTCTCAAACGACGGGCTGGAGTACCGCTTCTACCTCCGGGAAGATGCGAAGTGGTCGAACGGAGCGCCGGTTGTCGCGTCGGACTTTGTGTATGCGTGGAGACGGGCCCTGCTGCCCGACACCGCTGCCGACTATACAAGCCTCTTCCAGCTCATCGCAGGCTCGGTCGAGTTCTACCAATGGAGGGAAGCGGCGCTCTCGGAGTATGCAGAGCGGCCGAGCGAGCAGCGCACGGCCGAAGCGGCCTCGGCGCTCTGGGAACAGACGCTGAGCAAGTTTGACGAGATGGTGATGGTGCATGCGGTTGATGACCACACGCTGGTAGTCAGGCTGTACGAACCCACCCCGTACTTTCTCGACCTCGCCGCATTTGCCACATTTGTTCCCGTGTATCCCCCACTGGTTTCACAGTACGAACATGTGGATGCGGCCACGGGCATGCTCAAGATCGAACCCGGCTGGACCAAACCTCCGCTCATCATCTCGAACGGGCCGTTTGTTCTGGAACGCTGGCGCTTCAAGCGCGACATGTACCTTGTGAAGAACCCGCATTACTGGGATCGGGATTCCATCGCGATCGACTCGATCTACAGCCCGAGCGTGGCCGATCCGAATGCGCAGGTTCTGGCGTTTGAGACTGGCTCGGCGGATTTCGTGACGGATGTTGCCGTGACGTATCGCGCGGAAATGTGGAGGGAAAAAGAGGCGTTTTACGAGGAACACCGGGCAGAGTATGAACGACTCAAGGCCATGGGGCTCGACCAGTTCGAGATCGACCGGCACCTGCCACCCGATCCTCGAAAGAAAATCCACGCGATTCCCGCATTTGCAACCTACTGGTACAACTTCAACTGTCTGCCCAAACTGCCCGACGGACGCGACAATCCATTTCACGACCCGCAGGTGCGTCGTGCATTTGCCATGGCGATCGACAAGGAAGCGATCGTGCGCGACATCAAACGCACGGGCGAGCCGGTGGCATCGACGATCATTCCACCGGGGTCCGTCGGTGGATATGTGTCCCCGAAGGGCTTGCCGTACGACCCCGAGCGTGCCCGGGCTGAGCTTGCAGCAGCGGGCTGGACAAACCCCGCGCAGTTTCCCACGGTTGAGCTGCTGTTCAACAAGGACTCGGGGCACGACCTGATCGCCCAGGCCATCGCACGCAACTGGCAGGAGAATCTGGGGGTCAAGACAAGGCTTGCGCAGAAGGAGCTGAAGGTCTACAAGGACGATTTGAAGAAGGCAAACTACATGACCAGCCGCGCAGGTTGGTACGGCGATTACGGCGATCCGACCACCTTCCTCGAAATCAACCGCACCGGCGACGGCAACAACGACCGCAAATACTCAAGCGCCCGGTTCGACGGGTTGCTCGATCAGGCCAAGTCCGAGCTTGACCCCGCACGGCGGATGGCGATTCTCAGCGAAGCGGAGCGGATCCTGGTCGAAGAGGATGTGCCGCTCGTGCCGTTGTATCACTACGTAACTCTCTACCTGTTCGACGCGGACCGCATCAGCGGGATCAACCCGCACCCGCGTGCCACACAGAATCTCTTCCTCATCGATGTGCTGGACGACGACAAGGGGCCGAATGTGCCCCGGACGATGCCGGTGATGCCCGCAGGCGGGAAGGGGTAGGCCGTGATCAGTCTGATCGTCCGACGCCTGCTGCAACTTCCGATCATTCTCCTGGTGATCTACACCCTGACGCTGACCCTGGCGTGGGCGATTCCAGGCAATCCGCTGGACAACGACGAGGGGAGGCGTCCGCCGGCTGCGGTCGTCGAGCGGATGCAGGCGCAATACAACCTTGACAGCTTTGGCAAGTTCTACTTCTCCTATCTCTCAAGCGCCACCGGATGGAAGTATCTCAGCGATCGGCTCGACGGAACCATCGCAGCCGAGCGGGCACGCGCAGCTGAGCTGGGCATCGCACCGCGCCCGCGGCGCGTCTTCGACCTCGGCCCATCGCTCAACTATGAGGATTGGTCGGTCAATGAGATCCTTGCCTTTGCACTCCCGGTCTCGGCAACGCTTGGGATCTTCGCGATACTGATCGCGACCGTCGTGGGCGTGGCCGCCGGGGTCATCGGGGCAATCAAGCCCAACTCGATTGTGGACCTGTGCACCCTGGTCATCGCGCTGATCGGCATCAGCCTTCCCAGCTTTGTGACAGGCACGATACTGCTCCTGCTGTTTTGTGTGTGGATTCCTCTTTTTCCGGTCGCGGGATGGGGCACGCTCGATCGCCTGATCCAGCCGTCGATTGCCTTGTCGCTTCCGTTTGCTGCGTACATTGCCCGCCTCACGCGGATGGGCATGATTGAAACGCTGCACGCCGACTACATACGCACTGCTCGGGCAAAGGGTGTGCGCGAACAGCAGGTCATCCTCAAGCATGCGCTCAAGAATGCGTTCTTGCCGGTGCTGAGTTTCCTGGGTCCGGCCACAGCACTGGCGATGACCGGCTCATTCATCGTCGAACGCGTGTTCACGATTCCGGGAATGGGCGAACACTTCGTCAACGCGGTCCAGACCAAGGACCTGTTCCTGATCATCGGGGTCGTGCTGGTGTTTGCGACTTTGCTGATCCTGTTCAATCTCGCGGTGGACCTGCTCTACCACTGGGTTGATCCGCGCATCGAACAGTA
>RFGK01000119.1 GCA_003697045.1 Planctomycetota bacterium | reverse complement strand
CGTTTCGTCAAGATTGAGCACGATGTTTGCCACGATGGTCGCGGCAGCGTGTTCGGCCGTGCCGATTGACTCACTCTGAGGCCATTCGCCATAGGAGAGCAGCGCGGCTGCATCGTCCGGTCGTTGCCGATACTCTCGCAGGGCAAGGCGATAGCTCGCGGAGAGGACATCGATTTCGTCCTGGTCGGGAATGCGTCCGGTCGCAAGGCGGAACATGCGTGAAAGCCGCTTGCGGAGGATGGACTCACCATCGCCTGGAAGTTCGTTCTGGACGCGCTCGGCCAGGACCCGCGCCGCTTCGAGATAGGTTTCGTCGTTCATCAGTGTGAGGGCCTGGAGCGGGGTGTTGGTTCGGCTGCGGCGGATCACGCAGAACTCGCGTTCCGGGGCGTCGAAGGTGGCAAGTTGTGGTGGAGGGGCCGCCCGCTTCCAGAAGGTGTACATGCCGCGGCGGTAAAGGTCTTTGCCAGTATCGCGCTTGAAGAACCTGGTGTTGGAAACGGGCATGGAGCGCTCTTCCCAAAGACCCGGGGGCTGATAGGGTCGAACGCTTGGGCCACCGATGCGTTCATCGAGCAGGCCGGCTGCTGCCAGCGCGTTGTCGCGGATGAACTCGGCAGCCAGGCGATAGCGTGGCGAACGCGCAAGCAGACGGTTTTCCGGATCGATCTCAGCCAGCTCGGGTCTCCAGGCCGAGCTCTGGCGGTAGGTCGAGCTGGTGACGATGAGCCGGATGAGCCGCTTGACATCCCAGCCGCTCTCGCGGAAGTCGACGGCAAGATAATCGAGCAGCTCCGGATGGCTCGGCCATTCTCCTTGCGCGCCGAAATCTTCAGCGGTCTTGACGATGCCCATGCCGAAGATCATCTGCCAGAATCGATTCACCGCGACGCGCGCGGTGAGCGGGTTTTCCGGGGAGGTGAGCCAGAGTCCAAGTCCGTACCGATCGCGTGGGGCATCGGACGGCCAGGGCGCGAGTACTTCCGGTGCCTGTCGTGAGACGGGGCGGGTTGTATCCGGATGGTCATACTGGCCGCGCGCAAGGACGAATGTCGGCGTGGGTGCATCAAGTTCTTCCATCACCATCACGTTGGGGATTGATGCCCGGGCATTGGCCAGTGCGGCTTCTGCGGCCGAAAGCTCATCGCGCATCTGCCGATACTCGGGACTGATGCGCTGGCGATATCCCTGTTGCAATGCAGTGTTGAACGGTTCGATTCTCGACGCCGGGGACATCAGCGCGACGGGCCGGATGCGCAGGGGGGCTTCGTCGGCCCGTCTGGCATAGAACGCGCCCGGTCCACCATCATTGACAACTTTGACCACGACCACACTTTCGCCCGGGGGCAGGGTGAGGGTGATGCGTTCCTGATCGGGTGCCACGCCGCGGCGTGTGTTGTTGCTCAGCACTTCCTTGCCGTTGAGGAAGACCTTGATGGCGTCGTCTGAGCCGAGCGAGAGTTCGACGGTGCGTTCTTCCGGGCTGAACAATGCGCGTGCGTAGTACATGGCGGCGGAGGTTGCGCTGAAGGTCGAGGTGCCGCCTTCGACCAGCTCGGGGCGGTGGGCCCATCGGCGCTGGTTGTCGCCGAAGGTCTGGTCGAGGCGCAGCGAACGGATCGACTCGGGCCCGTAGGCCGTTTCGAATGCCGCGTTGGCGTTGTCTGCATTGAACGGTCCGCAACTGAACCATGCTTCGAGGGCTTCGGGGATGGCGGCCCGGAGCTGTGTGCCGTGGGCCGCGCTGAGGCGGACGCGCCCGAGCGTGTGCCGGGCATAGATGGACTCATAGATGAGCGTGATGCGCAGTTCGGTGCCCCCTTCGAATCCGAACGGCTCGTCGGAGATGAACATCGCGGCCCGGGGGCCTTGTACGTTGTGCGCATCGACAGCCCAGCCAAGCGCGTCGTCGGGCCGAAGGGCATTGAGCACATCAAAATCGCCGTTAGGCTGTTCGAGATCAGCCCAGGCGTAGTTCAGGGTGACTGTCCTGGATTTGGCCGGATCGGCGATGGAGACGGCTTCGACTTCGATTCCGCTGAGCACGGCGTTTCCATTTTCGGCTCGGCCGATGCGTCCCTCATACATGCTCTCGTCGGGCAGGGCTTCGAGCATGATGGCATTGAGCGCTGAGGCATCAGTCCGCAAGATCACCGTGTGGCGGTCCTGGTCGGGGTTGGCACCCGCTGCGAGCACCGATCCATCGTCCAGGATGCGCAGCTCGGCGCCGGCACTGGAAGTGGCTCCGACAAGACTCACGTCGGCCCAACGGATGGAGTGCCTGTTGCGCAGGTCTTCTTCCCATGCTCTTTGAGCGTCATCGAGACCGGCGATCGGGCCTTCCATGCGTGCGCGAAGCGCAGCAATCTGTGTTTCGATTGCCTCGATTTCGGCCTGCTGCTGCTCGTTTGGCGCCTTGAGAAACGGCGGAAAGGCCTTGTCACGATCGCCCTGAGCCCGATCATACAGCCCGCGCTCGTTGATGCTGTTGAAGAACGCGAACAGCCCGTAGTAGTCTTCCTGCGTGAACGGGTCGTACTTGTGGTCGTGACAGCGCACGCAGTTCATGGTGATGGCCAGGAAAGCCGAGGACATTGTTTCGACGCGGTCGGCTGCGTACTCGACGCGGTACTCCTCGTCGATCGCGCCACCTTCGTCGGTCATTGGGTGATTGCGGCAAAACCCGGTGGCAATCGTCTGGCTGAGCGAGGCATTCGGGATGAGGTCGCCCCCGATCTGCTCGATGATGAACTGGTCGTAGCCCATGTTGTTGTTGAAGGCATCGATGACCCAGTCGCGCCAGGGCCATTGCGTGCGTTCGTTGTCGTGGTGATAGCCGTTGGTGTCGGCGTAGCGTGCCACGTCGAGCCACATCATGGCGAGCCGCTCTCCGTAGTGCTCGGAGGCCAGCAGGCGATCGACAAGGCGTTCGTACGCGTCGTCGGACTCATCAGCGATGAAGGCGTCGATCTGCTCAGGTGTCGGGGGCAAGCCAGTCAGGTCAAAACTCAGACGGCGAATGAGGGTCTCACGATCGGCTTCGGGGGAAGGCTCGATGTTTATCGCTTCGAGGCGGGCGAGGATGAAACGATCGATCGGATTGCGGCACCACGACTCGTTGTTGACGTGTGGCAGCTCCGGGCGGATCGGAGGGACAAACGACCAGTGTTTGGAGTATTCACCACCTTGCGCAATCCAGCGGGCGATCAGATCGATCTCACTTGGGGAGATGGTCAGGTGACTGTCCGGCGGGGGCATGCGATCGTCAGGGTCGGATGCAAGCAGGCGCTGGATGATGACACTGCTCGCGGGGTCGCCGGGAACAAGTGGGCGTCGCCCGTCGCCGAGATCGACTGTGGCGCCTTCGAACGAATCGAGGCGCAATCCGCCGGTCGCTTCGCGTGATGCTTCTTCCGGGCCGTGGCATGGAAAGCAGCGGTCCGAAAGAATCGGCCGAATATCGCGATTGAACTGGACCGGCTCGGCGCGTGTGTCTTCCGGTACATGAACGAATGAGACCGGCTCCAGCCGGACCGGCAGGGCCGGCCCCCCCGAGAGAAGTGCAATGCTCGCGCCAAGCACGACGCAACCGACTGTTCCGATCAAAACCCGATCGAGCATGATTCAGGACCCCCTGCTTGTCGCAGAGGATACCAGATTAGCCGCCCGAGTCCGAGTCTGATTCCAAGCTGCGGCTCATGGTTGGAGCGGGGGTGGGCGGAGTCGTCTTTCGGCGTGGGACGGGTTTCGGGGGCGCTGCGAGCCGTGGGCGCGCCTTGCGAAGGGGGCCCATGCCGCGGAGAACATCGACGCGTCGGGTGCTCACCACACGTATCTGGATGAGAGTGGGGCGGCCATTCTTCCGATCAGCACGGCAAGCGCCGACTTGATGATCATGCCGGGGATGAAGGGGTAGAACCCGCCTTCGAGTGCGCGAGCCAGACCGAACTGGTTGACGACTGCGAGCCAGGGCACGCCCAGGCCGAAGATCACTGCTTCGCCGGCGAGCACCGCGACGATCATCGCTGCCCATCCCCGCACGGAGCCCTCGCGCCGACGTGCGATGCAGGCGACGACGGGCTGGCAGGCGATGAATCCGATGAGGTAGCCTCCGGTCTGGCCGAGAATCGCGAGGATGCCCTTTTCGCCGCCGGCGAAGACGCCCGCGCCGATCATGCCGACGATGACGTAGAGTGCCATGCTTGCCATACCAAGCCGCGGCCCCAGGCTGAGGGCGCTGAGAAGTACCACGAGCGTTTGCAACGTCATGGGCACGCCGTCGGGCGGCAGGGGAATGGCGATATGCGCCCCAAGCGCGGTGAGCATGGTGAAGAGCAACGCCAGCAGGCCACGCTTGAGCAGCATGGCCGGTTCTGCCGATTCGGCGATCTCGAAGACCCTTGAGCCCATTGGACCCAAGCCTACACCGCTTCCTCGTGATCGTCTCGGCCGGGCGTTGAAGCACCGATCCCTGCCGGGGTGATTTCCTGCACGGAAGAATCTCAGAGGGTCCGGCAGGGTTGGGTGTGCGCTGGGTGAGCCAGCCCGATGGAGCGGGACGACCCGGAGCCGGAGGAAAGCTTCGGTTTGGTCAGGGTGAGCCGGGATGACGCCGTGCGGGAGTGGGTCATGCTCGCCAGCTGCCGACCTGCTGGTTCACTGACCCGCATTTTGGGCAGATCGCACCGTACTCTCCGGTTGGCTGGCCGGTGATGTCCTGGCCGCAGTTCCAACAGATCGGATGGCTCAATCGGCTTGTGACGCTGTGGACGACGGCTGCGACGGTGATCACCGCAGCGCCGACCACCGGAAGCGCAGGCCATGCGAATACGTTGATCATGGCAATCGCTGCGAGGACGCCCCCCAGAACGATCGCAAACACTCTCAGGCGAAGCTTGTGAAACCAGTTCACGCGGTACTCTCCAACAGGTATTCCCCGGATGGGGCCCTATTGAATCACCATACGCACCGCTGGTCCAGTCCGATCCAGTCGAATCAGTCCAGCGGACGGTACAGGTCGATGATCTCCTTCACGCGGCGAGGCTGAGGCACATGCTCCATTTGTATCTCGATCCCATCCTGTCCGGAGCTTGAGATTCCGATCGACCCGACATTCCACACCCGTTGCCAGAAGCTCTGCTCGATCTGCACGTTTCGTATGTTGTCATGGACGACTTCGCTGGTCGATCGGCTCAGCAGCCCGCGCCGTGCCACGGTGCGCTTATTCGTGACTTCCAGCGCGGCAGAAAGGCTCTGGATCCACCACCACGCCATTGCGCCGGCACAAGCCACAAACACCAACGCCGCCATGACCGCCACCCACAAGGGGACAGCCTGCGCGCTGACCAGGTGAATCAGCCCCAGCACCAATCCCGTCAGTCCGATGATCAGCACCAGGATGAATCGAATCGGCCTGGATCGGACCAGGGCCGGGCGCACGAGCATGACCTGCGTCTCAGGCCCGGAGTCTGGGGGAAACCCGGCTGCCGCAGCGCGGTCGTGCTTTCGCGCAGCAGGGTCGGTCCCTGCCCCCGCAGAGGCGGGCATGGTGTTGACGTCGCCGCAGTATGGACAATCGACCTTGGTCCCGGCCTTGTCGTCCGGAACCTCGATCACTCGCTCGCACCGATCGCACGACTTGCTGATCAATCGCAACCCCCTCTCGGGTCGTTCTTGGGCAACGAAGGGTCCGGCTTGCGGTCATCCCCAAGCCGCGATCAATCGTTCCATCGCCGCAATGCCGGCCCGGTGTATTTCGCAATCGGGCGGATCAGTCGGTTGTTTGCGTGCTGCTCCATGACGTGCGCAGCCCATCCTGTGATCCGGCTGGCCACGAAGATGGGTGTGTATTGGGGGACCGGAATGCCCATCGTGTAGTACGTCATGCCGCAGGGGAAATCGACGTTTGGATGGATGTTCTTTTCCTCGAGCATGATCTGCTGGACTTGTTCACCCAGCTCGAACAGCCGGACGAACGCTTCGCCGGTCTTTTCGGCAAGTGAGCGTCCAAGCGCGTGCAGAATCGGCGCCCGATGGTCTCCGTTCTTGTAGACGCGGTGTCCGAAGCCCATCAGCTTGCGCTTTTCGCTGAAGGCCTTGTGCATCCAGTCGCGTATCTTCTCCGGATCGTTCTCCGGCCCGATTGCCTCGCGAATCTCTGAGAGCATTTCCATTGCTGCTTCGTTCGCCCCCCCGTGCAGCGGGCCCTTCAGTGCGGCGATTGCGCCCGTCACAGCGCCGTGCAGGTCCGAGAGCGTTCCCGCAATCACGCGGCTGGTAAACGTGGACGCGTTGTAGTCGTGCTCGGCATACAGGATGAGGCTGACGTCCATGACGTGCTCGGCCTCGTTGGTGGGGTGCTCGCCGGTCATCAGATAGAGCAGGTTTCCCGCATGACTCAGCTTGGGGTCGCCGCCGGTCTCGGGCGCCACGAGTGCCCGTTCGTCATAGATGTTCTGCATGTGGCCGATGATGGTCGGGATCTTTGCGGTCAGGCGTTTGGCCTTGCGCAGGCTTGCTTCTGGACTGTTGTCCTGACAGTCGGGATCCGTGTGGGCGATCATCGACACGCATGTTCGCAGCACATCCATCGGAACGGCCGTCTTTGCGTGCAGCGCAGGGGCTGCGGACTTGAGAAACTCGATGACGTTTTCGGGCAGTGCACGCTCTGCGACGAGCTCGTCCGTGAAGGCTTGCAACTCGTCCGGCGAGGGCTTGTGCCCGACCAGGAGCAGGTGAGCAACTTCCTCAAAGGTGGCGTTTTCGGCCAGATCATGAATCTCATAGCCCCGGTAGATCAGCGCGCCCTGCTCAACCGAGCAGATCTCCGTTTCGCCGGCGATCACGCCCTCGAGTCCGCGTGTGATGGTCTGTGTCATTGATCCCTCCTTGTGCTGTGGGGTCAGGGAGATCTTAGCGCTGCTCACGTGCTCAAAGGGCAAGCAGGACAGTCGCTCCACCGGAACAGGCGTTGGTTGAGCCTCGAGTCAACCGAATACCGCCCTGCGCCGGCGCGAGGGTCTGGACATGAGCGTGCCCCGGCGCTGCGCCGGTGGTCCAGATCAGGCTTACTGGTCCCGATAGTTTGCGAGCATCTTTTCGAGATCACGGATATCGACCTGGCCGTCGAAGTTTGCGTCGGCGCGCAGGCTCTTGTTCTTGTGCCAGTCGAGGAAACGGTTGAGCTCGTCCGGGTCGACCCGGCCGCTCCGGTCGATGTCGTAACTGCGGAGGAAGAGCCTTCGCTCTCTTGCGGTGAGCAGATCGTGCAGCCTGGTATCCCACTCGTCTTCGGACATGCGTCCGTCGCCGTTTGCATCGTGTTCGCTGGTGGCGTGTTCAAACTCCATGCGGAGGGCCAGTGTTGTCTGTTGTGCGCTCCATTCCTGCATGCGCTTCTGGTATTCCTGGAGGGCCTCGGCGAAAGCCTGGTTCTCAGTATCCGTGATGACTCCATCGCCGTCGGCGTCGAAATCCATTTGGCTGGGCGCCTTGGGCACGCTTTTCATGAGTTCCTCACGCATCTGGTTCTGATCCATGTTCTCGACGCGCATCGCCTCGGCCAGGTCCTGCACCAGTGCCTGCGTGGCGAGCATCTCCTTCTGACTTTCCAGCACTTCGAGTACGTTTTCACCAAACTTCTCGGCAAGCTCTGCCTTGGCCTGTTCCTGTTCTTCGGGCAGGATCTCCGACGGATCATCGACCAGTTCGACATGTCCATCAGGGAAGAACTTGACCTGTGAGAGCATGGCGCTTCTGCCCGCTTCGAGCTCGGCATCAGTCAGCACGCCGTCAAGGTCCGTGTCCCACCGCTCGATCTGGGCTCGCTCGAGCACGCCTGCGAATGCTCCCTGCATGCTTGCAAGCCCTTCGAGTTTGGCCATTTCTTCCGATGAGAGTTCTCCGTCGCCGTCGGTGTCGAGCTTTGCCTTGATGTACGGGTGATCGAGCGCGCTGAGCATGGAGATGTTTTCTTCGCGGAACCTGGCGACTTCGTCATCGGTCACGATGCCGTCGCGATTGGCATCGAGCGCGCGGACCATCTCGAACTCGATCAGTGAGGAGTTCATCATCCACAGCGCATCGCGCTTCTCGCCTTCGACGATCACCTCGAGCAGGGCGAGCATCTTCGCCTCAAGTTCGTTGTATGGGCGATCGGCGGGACGATTGGCCCGGACCCACTCCCACGCCTCGGCCAGACGTTCTTCATCAGACTTGTCGTGGACCGGCTCGGCCTTGCTCAGCTCGGCCTCGAGTCGCATCAGCGCTTCGTCATCAATGCGGATCGGATCCTGCTCTGCCGCAGCGTCCTCCCCTGCCCCTTGCGCAGCAAGGCTGGAGTTGTCTTCATTGGATGTGCCGGTCAGCTGCTCAGTCGGACGAGCTGGCTGGTGGGAAGTCAAATACCACGCTGTCATCGCGGCAAGCATCACCCCGACGAGAATCAACACACTCGCCACCCATCGCATCACAGCACCTCCCGTCGCGACCGTCCCTTTCGGCCCGGCCCGAAGATTGCCCCCCTGAAGCCCCCGTCCATTCTTTTTTGGAACTCGCCTCGGGTTGTTTCAGTGACAATGTAACCGATTTCTGACCTTCGTGAACGCAAATCAAACAGGTAAAAGCACCGGCACCTGCGCCGATTCCAGCCATGACTCGAGCTCGATCGTGTTCAGGTTCCTCAGCTCAAGTGACGGCGCCTCGCCGTCGACCTGATAGCACGCGGGGTGTCGCTCTGTCCTTGCTTGCACCCGGACAGTGCGCCCGCGG
>RFGK01000118.1 GCA_003697045.1 Planctomycetota bacterium | reverse complement strand
GCGTCTACGCGGTGAAACTTGAGCCGCACCCGCATGTGCTCGTGGCGTTGGGGTTCTGGAAGACAAATCCCCGACCCATGATCTCATCCTTGAAGTCAATCACCGTGCCCGCCAGATAGGTCAGGCTCCGGGGGTCACAGATGACCGTGATCCCGTTGACTTCGAACACCTCGTCGGTGTCCTTCTGGTGCTCGGTCAGATCGAGCACGTAGCTGAAGCCCGAGCAGCCGCCACCCTTGACGCCCACGCGCAGCCGGACCTTTTCACGATCCAGCTTCTGCTCGTCGATGATCGAGCTGATCTCCTTCGCAGCCGTTTCCGTGATTGTGATCGCGTTGGTCGTTTCCGTACTCATGACTTTCGCCCCCGTCGTTTCGAGCCTTCACAGTTGCTCTATCGTAGGCCCTGACCACTTCCATTACGCATTCGGCCGACGATAGATCATCGTCATCCGGTTTCCCCGCTCATTGAACAACACTTCGGACATGTATGTCCGAATCAGCATCAACCCACGTCCGTTCGGATTGGCGAGATTCTCCTCCAGCGTCGGGTCGGGCACGTCGTCCGGGCAGAACCCCGGGCCTCGATCCTCGATGACCATCACCACCTGCTGCGCATCGATCTCGTACTCCACCCGGATCGGCTCATCGGGCTTCTCGGCGTGTCCGTGATGAAAGGCGTTCATCACCGCCTCTTCGAACGCGAGCCTGATGGCAAAGCGCGAAGCCTTGGAATATCCCGCACGCTCCGCCGCGCAGAGGATCGCATCAGACAGACGCTCGATCTCTGCCCGATCTCGATGAAGATCCACCGCATCCTTGATGTGAACGTTCGAATCGCTCATCGCGACGAACAGGCCTACTTGAACGCACCGAGCGCGTCATCGCTGGTCGGATGAATATCAAAAAGACCCGTCAGCCGCGTGATCTCAAACACCTCGTGGATCTGTGGGTCGATGTCGGCCAGCTTCAACTCCCCGTTCTTGGCCTTGACCTTGTTCCGCACCGTGATCAGCGTGCCGAGTGCCGCCGATGTCAGGTGGTCCACGTTGGCAAAGCTGATGAGCATGCGAGGCCTCTCGGCCTGCTCCACCAGTGATCCGATCTCCTCCCCAATCGCCTGAACGTTCATTTCGTCCAGAATGTTGCGATCCAAGAACTCCACCACGGTGACGTCGTCACGATTGCTGATTCGCAGACGGGATTCGGGGCTCGCCATCAACTGCCTCCAAGATCGTCAAAGTGGGGCCTTCTCCTGCCCCACGAACAAGCATAGCAGTGGATGAGGACAAAGAAACGGCCGGGCCAACCAGACCCGGCCGCCAAGTCTCTTGCGCTGACCCGACTCATCCGCCCAGCGCGTCGAGCAGGCCGGGGAAGTTATCCTCCTCCTGCTCGTTCTGAATCAGAATCGTCGGCTTGAGCAGGATCAACAGCGTCTGCTCTTCCTTCACATCCATCCGGTTCGAGAAGAATCGGCTCAGGATCGGAAGCTTGCTCAGCACCGGCACGCCCGTCTCGACCTCAAGCTCCGAGACCAGCCGCTGGCCGCCGAGCAGAATCGTCCCCTGGTCGGGGATCGTCACGGTCGTCTGCACACGGCTCACCGCGACGATCGGAAGCTGGATGAATGAGCCCGTATCGGCCGAATCGACGAGCACGCCGCCGACCACCGCCGTGACTTCCTGATTCTCAAAGCCCTGCACCTGCGAGATGGCAGCATCAACATTGAGCGTGACATAGCGACGGTCCGCCGAAACCACACCGTCGATCACCAGCACCACGCCGTCGTTGACAACGTCCACCTGCGGGTCAAACGCCACGGCCGATTCGCTCGTCACCGGCGTCAGGTCCGACACAAATGCCTGCTGCGTGGCCACATAAATGTTGGCGGTCTGACCATTCGTAAACGTCAGACGCGGTGCCGTCAGGCTCACCGAGCGCCGGTCGGCCTGCGTCGCCTCGATCATGAAATCGACCTGGATATCGTCAAGGAACTGACCCGTGACACCCAGCGCCGGCGAGGCTGAGAGAATGTCTCCCGCGAAGGCGCTGCCGGCCGCGAGCGCGTTGGTCAGAGAGAACGAGTCCTGGGCGCTTCGAATGATGGACCATTCGTCCCCCTGCGTGCCGGGGGCAAAGACGGGCACAAAGTCGCCGTCGGCGCCCGGGCTGCCGACGTCACCAATCGTTCCGTCACCGTTGAGATCAAAGTTGCCCGAACCAACGCGCCGGCGGAGGTTGCCCTGCTCGTCGAAGTAATCAGAGGGAAGCAGGCTCGGGTCGAGCGTGCGAGCGATGTTGAACTCGTTGTTGTTCGCGTTGAAGTAGACGTCAAGGTCAAAGCCGATCTGCTCGAAGAAGTCTTGTGCAACGAGCAGGAATCGAACTTCGACGTTGATCTGAAGCGCGCGCACCTCGCGAAGCTTGCTCAGCAGCCCGATGATGGCGCGATGGTTCCTCGGAGTATTGGTGATGATCAGGTTGCCGTTGAACTCACGGATCGACCCGGTGTCGCCCCCGTTTTCCTGCCAACCCTCGTAGTCGACGTTGGAGGTGATGATGTCGATGATTTCGTCGATCATCTCCTGACGATCGCGGCGTTCGACGTCTTGCTGCTGTCCGCCGCCCTGGAAGGGGCTGCGGCCGCCGCCGCCTCCGCGACCGGTGCTCTGCAACACCGTGTTCAAGTCAAAGTCCGGCGCTTCGGTGTAGTCCGGCACGTCGATCAGCAGATCGCGAATGTCGTAAATCTCCAGCACCGTGTTCCGCCGCAACACTTCGTCCGAAGCAATCGTCAGAATGCCGTCGGTCACCGCCCAGCCGGCGGGAATGTCCGGGTCCGACACCTTCTCAAGCACGCGGTCG
>RFGK01000117.1 GCA_003697045.1 Planctomycetota bacterium | reverse complement strand
TCTCAAGCTCGATTTGTCGCCGGGCGATCTCTTCGCGCCGGCGCGTCTGTTCTCTCGTGTCGGCTCGAAGAGTCGTCAGCACCGCCTCGGCCGTGCGCTGCTGCTCCCTGGTCCCACGGACGATCAGCACTCCGCTCTCATCGTGGTGCAACAGCTCAAGCCCATCGACTTGCCCCTGCACTTCCAAAGCCGTTCGAAGCGCATCCATGATCGCCTCGAGCTCGACCCCGCCCTGCTCGATCAGATCGCGCACCGAGTAGATCTGCAACTCAACCGGAGACTTGGCACCGCGCTGATCGGCAGGGTGGGACTGATTCGCGTTCGATGCCGGGCCCCGAAACGGATCTGGCCTACCCAACCGACCCTCGATTATGATGATCGGATCGCCACCAGCGTGAACAACATCCACATTCGCCGCACTGCGCGGGCAGATGGCTTCAAACGCCGCTTCCGGTGTGACTCGCCGCAGCACAACCGGCGGCACTTCAATCGCGTCCGCCCCGTAACGCAGTACCACGTTCACCGCCTCCGGCAGAGCCGCCTGCTGGATTGCCTTGACAAACTCAGCAAGCGTCCCCCCATCGAATGCAACGTCGACAAGCTGAATGCGAACATCAAGCGAACCGCCCGAGACGCTGTCGGCCGCGGCATTGCTCTGACCCCGGGCCATCGGCGAAACCACCAAACAGCAGAGAGCAACAACCAGCATGCGAGCAAGCAGACCAACCGGCATGAGATTCTCCTTTCGCCACACCAACGTCGCCGACTCCTCGCAGCGGTGGCAAAATATCACAAGATTCGACATGCTGCACTCCGGAAACTCAAGCAGCCCGGGGTCAGCGCAGATCAGATCGCATGTTCACAAACGCATGCGGCTGCATGGGACACCGCTCGGTCTCCGACGTCGCGGCTGCTCCGAGCCGCGCGCATCCGGCAACCCAAATCCGACGCGCCTTCAGAACCCTGCGGATTCAAGCCAGCTCGAAGGATGCCGACCGAGCGCCTGCGCGACCGCCAGCAACGATTCAAGGCTCGGCAGGTGCGTACCCCGCTCGATCGACGAGAGCTGGCTGACGCTCACCCCGGACAGTTCGCTCAACTCCTTGAGCGTCCAGCTCCGCTCAGTGCGAGCCAGGCGGATCTGACGACCAAGCTCCGATCGCAGCCGATCCTGTGGGCGTTGGCCAAGCCCGAACGCCTCGGCTGCCTGCGCGAGCGCACTGCGTAGCTCGTCGAGGGAGAAGGGCTTGGACAGATAATCAAACACATCCTGCTTGAACGTCTGCCGCATGCTGTCGAGTGAGGGGTAGCCCGTGACCACGATCACGCACAATCGGCTCCATCGACGTCGGATATCGGCAAGCACTTCCTCGCCGTTGACATCTCCCATCTTGATGTCAAGCAACACCACATCGGGCAGGCTTCGTTCACAGGTCGCAAAGAACTCATCGGGCGTGGCAACGGTGCGTACATCATGCCCCTCGGCCGAGAGCGTAACCCCGATGAACTGGCGAAAATCGGCGTCATCATCGAGCGCCACAATCGAGAGCGGATACGCCGCAGGCTCAGGCATCACCCACTCCTTCCTCCGCGCTCTGCGAAAGCGTGCGGCCGGCCCAGCGAGGGAGCATGACCTCGAAGACCGCCCCCGAACACCCCACGCGATTGGTCACCAGAATCGTGCCCCCGTGCTCACGGACAATCCCTTCCGAAACGGCCAACCCAAGCCCCGTGCCTCGATCATCCAGACGACTTGACACAAAAGGCTCGAACAGCGTCGGCAACAGGGCCGGATCAATACCCGGGCCATCGTCAACGATGCGAAGCGTCACCCACTCATCCCCGTCACGCTCGGCGTGGCTCGCTTCGATGATGACCGAGTTGCCCCGATCGGCCCGCGCCATCGCGTCGAGCGCGTTGCGCAGAATATTCACCAGCACCTGCACCATCCGGTCCGCATCGGCCTCCAGCGTCAGCTCCGCTGGAACCCGGTTGTCAATTTGCACCCGCGTCGCGTGTCGGTCGAGCCGAATGAGCGTCACCGCCTCGTCCACGATCTCGCGGAGTGAGCTTGTCGCATAGGCCGGAGGACGGACGCGCGCAAAATCGAGCAGGCTCTCACTGACGCGCTCCAGCCGTCCGATCACACGACGCAGCAACGCTGCTTCCGCCTCACTGAGCCCTCGTACCGGATTGCCGTCGAGCTTCTCGGCCAACCCCTTCGCCACTGCCAGCGGCGTGTTCAGCTCGTGGGCCACGCCCGCTGCCATCATGCCCAGACTCACCAGCCGGTCTGCATCAGCCAGATTCCGCCGGGCCGACTCCAGCAGGTGGTTCTTGCGCTTCAGGTCCGTCGCAACCAGTTCGATGCGTTTGAGTGCATCACCAAGCGCCGCCTCGTGCCGGCGAATCGTGCGGATCGTCTCGTTCCGCGAACGCATGATTTCGCCCAGCTCGTCGGCAGGCATGAGATACTCGGGCACAAGCTCCTCTTCGACTCGTCCCTCGCGCAACGCACGATCGGCCAGCAGAATGTTCGCCAGCGGGTCGTACACGTGCCGGGGAAGCACAAGAAGTTCCAGGGCGAGTGCAACCAGAGCATACACGACAAGAAGCGCTGCGATCGTGTAGCCATACACCCACAACACCGCCCGACGGGCACTTGCAAGCGATGTTTCGACCACCCAAAGCCCCTCGCCATCACCGATCGAAGCCCACGCCACCGCGATCCCCGAAAGCTCACGATCCGGCACCCCCACCGCTTGCCCGGCAGACTGGCGTGCCAACTCCACCCACGCATCGGGCACCGATCGAGGATCCACGCCACGCCGGAGCGTCACTCCTTCGTCAAGCTCGATACGACCTTCGTCGGCCAACTGCTCGACGCCGTCAAGCATGAGCGCCAAAGACAGCACCGCCTGGGCTTCCTGCTGTTCGCCGCGAGCAACCACCCGCAGCAGCACCGGGCGAAGAGTGACCAGCAGAATCAGCGTCATCAGCACGGAAAAGAGCGTGTGGAGAAAAATCAACTTCTTCCGGATGCGCATGCGAGCAAGCACACCCCGGCCCGCTCGCTCCGGCGACTGTCGCAGTTGTTCTGATTGCCGGCTCCGACCCATCGCTAGACTTGCCCCGTGAAACCACGATACGGGCAATCTTCAGAGTCGAACCGTCCGGGGGCAAGCCACTCGCCCCGAGATGCAGCCATTCGTGCCATCTGCGAGCACGCACGCCGGTTTCCGGACCTCCTGCCTCCCAAACTCGCTGTGGAGGGACTCGATGCCCGCGATGCCTCACTGGCAAAGGCCATCCACGACAGCACTGTGCGCCGCTGGAGGACACTCTGCGCCGTACTCACGCTTTGCCTTTCCAGACCGTTCGACCAGCTGGAACCGAAAATGAAAGCCGTTCTGCTCGCCGGGGCTGCTCAGCTCCTGCTGCTCGACCGCGTGCCCGACCACGCGGCGGTGAGCGAATCGGTGGCATGGGCCAAACGCCACATCCGACCCAAAGCTGGAGGACTCGTCAACGCGGTTCTTCGACGTGTGCAAAAGCTCACTGCCACCAAGGGCGGGCACTGGGAGGATCGACGCGACCAGATCCTCCTCAGCGACGGACGCTCGTGCGACTTGACCAGCCCGATTTTCCCCGAAGACCCGGTCGATCGACTGGCCGTGCAGGCTTCACTGCCGACGGGTATCGTGCGACGGTGGATCGACGCACAGGGGCCCGGCCGCGCAAGACAGGCAGCCCTCCAGTCGCTGTGTATTGCGCCCACCGTCTTGAACGTATCCGCAGCCGAGGCGCCTGTGCCCCACTGCACTCCGCACTCATGCGAGGGCAGCGCCGTTTTTACTGGATCGCTCAGTGAGCTTGCTTCGTTGCTCGATGCACGTGACGATGTGTGGGTTCAGGATGCCGCCTCTGCACGAGCGATTCCGAGCGTGCGCGAGCTGGTTTCGCCCAAACTCATCGTCGATTTGTGCGCCGGACGTGGCACAAAAACCCGCCAGCTCGCAGCCGTCTTTCCAGACGCCGAGATCATCGCGTGTGACGTCGACCGCGCCCGAGCTGAGGACCTCGCCGGGACGTTTCGATCACATCGGCGTGTGCGGGTCATGCCCCTGCGCGAGGTTTTGCCGGCCGTTGCCGGCCGGGCCGATCTGGTCCTGCTCGATGTCCCGTGCTCAAACAGCGGCGTGCTGGCCCGCCGCCCCGAAGCCAGATACCGCCTGGGACGCGAACAGACCCGGAGGCTTGCCCAAATCCAGCGCCAGCTTATCGCCGATGCGGTGCCGATGCTTTCTGCCGACGGAGCCATCCTGTACTCGACTTGCAGCCTCGAGCCTGAAGAAGATGCCGAACCGCTCGCATGGGCACACCAATGGCACGGCCTGCGAACCGCTTGCTCCGAACTTGTCTGGCCGAGTGGAGAACCCGGGGCGGCGAGCGAAACCTACCACGACGGGTCGTTCTTTGCCCTTCTTGTGAGGAGTTGACCCGTTTGATTCGACCTTGCACGTTGACAGGCTAACAATCGCATCACGCCCCCCGGGAACCAAAAGCATGAACCTGCTCGACATCCTCAGCCCCGAGTGCATTCGTGTTCCCCTCCGCTCAACGGAGAAGAAGGCGGTCATTGACGAGTTGATCGACCTGCTGGCCGAGCAGGGGAAGGTCACCGATGTCAACACGCTCAAGGAAGCCGTCTGGACGCGCGAACAGACACGCACCACCGGCATCGGGCACGGGCTGGCGATTCCCCACGGCAAGTGCAGCGGGCTGACTGACTTGGCCATGGCGATCGGAAAACCCGCCGAGCCGCTCGATTTCGAGGCACTCGACTCACAGCCGGTTCGTCTCGTCGTGCTGCTTGCCAGTCCACCGGATCGCACCAGCGATCACATCCAGGCGTTGGCGCGCATCAGCAAACTCATGGCAGCCGAAGACCTCCGCGAAAAAATCTACGCTGCCCAGTCCGCCGATGAGATCTACAAGCTGCTCGGCTTCAGCGAAAGCTGAGCGACTCTCCGCTTCAACTTCGTTTATTCATCCTGCCCGCCCCCGCATGGGCCGCGGCACACAACGCCTCCAGCCGCCCCAGGCACCGCTCCGATTCTCGACGAATCCACGCATACGGGAACAGCGTCAACAGCGCCACGACCAACCCGAACGCGGTGGTGAACAACGCCTCGGCCACACCTCCAGCCACGGCTGTGGGGTCCGTCACCGGCCCTTCCGACCCAAGCAACTGAAAGCTGTGAATGATTCCGGTCACTGTTCCGAGAATTCCGATCATCGGTGCGGCCGTAATGATCGTCGAAAGCGTCCCGCTGAATCGCTCAATGACCGGGCGATAACGATCGATCAGCTCATGGGCAACCGCAGCGAGGAATCGCTCATCATCGCCGGATGAGCCGACCATCGCCAGCAAATCGCGGGCAAACCTCGCGTACAAACCTCTTTCCCCGACAAGCTTGTCCGAGGCGCTTTCCAACGTGCTCGACCTGAGCAACTCAAGCACACGGGCAAATCGCCGGCGCCCCGCCCGACGATTGGTGCTCATCCAGAACATCGCACGTTCAAGCGAAAACGTCAGCGACAGAAAGCTCAGCAGGAGTAGCGGATACATCGCCCATCCGCCCACTCGCATCACGTCACCCGCGCGGTCGATCCAGTCCATCACGCCCGATGGTATGGAATCGAAAGCGTCGGTGCGATCCCGCTATAGTCTCAATCTGCCGACGGATCCTTCACGTGCGAGGAACGGTCTTGACGTCACCGGAAGAGCAGGCAGCCTTGCAGCTTCTCGAACGCCCGCGACAGTCGGTGGATGATGTCTTGCGCCATTTCATCGATTCTCTCGAGTTGCCGGAAACTCTCCACCACGCGATCGAATATGCGCTGCTGGGAGGCGGCAAGCGGCTGCGCCCCGCGCTGGCCTGGTATGCCGGAGTCGCAGCCGGCGGGAGCGGAGCACAGACCCTCGTCGCCGGAGCGGCTGTCGAACTCGTGCACGCGTTTAGCCTCGTCCATGACGATCTGCCTGCAATGGATGACGATGATCTCCGCCGCGGAAGACCCACCCTGCACGTCCACGCGGGCGAGGCGATGGCGATTCTCGCCGGTGATGCAATGCTCTCGCTCGCCTTTGAACTGATCGCCCGATCCGATCTGCCCGCCGAGCAGAAGCTCGCGCTGATCAACGAGCTGACCTGCAGCACACGGCACATGATCGTCGGACAAGTCCATGACACACTCGGCGGGTTTGCCCCCGATCTCAATGACGAGGCCCGGTTGCGCCTGATCCACCAGAACAAGACCGGCGCTCTGCTGCGAGCGTCGGCGCGCATGGGTGCCATCGCCGTGGGTGCCGATGCACACACCCTCGATGCACTCACCAGGTTCGCAGATTGTGCGGGATTGATGTTTCAGATCGTCGACGATCTGCTGGATGTGCGAGGATCCTGCGAACATGTCGGCAAGCGGACGGGTAAAGACGAGTCCGCGGGCAAGCTCACTTTTCCCCTTGTTCTGGGAATCACCGCTTCGGAGAAAGAGATTGAGCGCCTTTTGGAACAAGCCAAGCAGTCCGTCGCGTCCCTGGGAGAAAGAGCCGAGCCTTTGATGGTGCTGGTCGAGTATCTGGCTCGTCGGACCCGATAAGGCGCATGCAGCACAGGTCCCTCGTGGGCCGTACAATACTTTCAGGATTCCCTGAAACTCGCCCGATGCACAAAGGTTGATGATGTCGAGACTCGAGACGCTCAAAGGCCCGGCAGATCTCAAGAGCATGAGCATTGCCGAGCTGGACGAACTTGCGCAGGAAATCCGCCAGGCCATCATCGCCCAGGTGCAGACCTCCGGCGGACACCTTGCGCCCAACCTCGGCGTGGTCGAACTGACCATCGCCCTGCACCGCGTCTTTGACTTCGCCCACGACCGCCTGCTCTTTGACGTCGGACACCAGTGTTATCCGCACAAGCTCATCACGGGCAGGCGCCCGCTCCTCGACAAGCTGCGCACACGCCAGGGGATGGCAGGGTTTCCTGAGCCTCTCGAATCGTCGTACGACCTCTTTCGCGTCGGCCACGCCGGTACGGGGATTTCCACCGCCGTCGGTTTGGCTCGCGGCGATGAGCTCAACGGCCAGGCGTATCACCCAAGGAACAACCCGACCGGACGCTCCGTCGTCACCCTCATCGGCGACGCGTCCATCGTCAACGGCGTGGCCATGGAAGGGCTCAACAACGCAGGCACGCTCAAACGCCAGTTCCTGGTCGTCCTCAACGACAACGGCATGTCGATCTCCCGCCCGCAGGGTGCCATCGCCGGATACTTCGACCGCATTCGTGTCAGTCACACATATGCCGATCTCAAGAAGAGCGCCCACCAGGTCTTGCGACGGCTTCCCGGCGGCTCCATGATCGAAGAGGCATACCACCGCGCCGGCGAAGCCACCAAGGCGCTGATGAGCGAAGATTCCTGGTTTGAGAAGTTCGGGCTGGTCACGGCCGGACCGATCGACGGCCACGACCTGCCCACGCTCATCGAGTTCCTCACCGAAGTCCGTGATATCGACCGCCCCGTGCTCTTGCACGTCAAGACGATCAAGGGACGCGGGCTCGATGTTGCCGAAAAGGATGCAACGAAGTTTCACTCGCCCCGCCCGTTTCAGGTCACTTCGGCCGACGCGAATGGCTGCAAGGTAAAAATGCCCTCGTCAGGGCGTTCGTTTACATCGGCTTTCGGCGACGCGCTTGCCGGTTTGATGGAGCGAGACGAGCGCGTTGTCGCCTGCACGGCCGCCATGCCGGATGGCACAGGTGTCGCCGTCGCTCTTGACAAGTTCCCCGATCGAACATGGGATGTCGGCATCTGTGAATCGCACGCCATGGACATGATGGCCGGGCTGGCAAAGACCGGCTTCAAGCCCTTCTTCGCGGTCTACTCCACGTTTCTGCAGCGTGCATTCGATCAAGCGTTTCAGGAAGTTGCCCTGCAGGGCTTGCCAGTGCGCATCTGCCTTGATCGGGCCGGACTTGTCGGAGGCGACGGCGCCGTTCATCACGGATTCTGCGACATCTCTCTCCTGCGCACCCTCCCCGGGGGCGTATTGCTCGCCGCCATTGATGAGCCGAGCCTTGTTGCCGCGCTTCAGTTCATGGCCGACTACGACGAGGGCTTCTCCTGCGTCCGCTATCCGCGCGACAATGTGAGCGAGAGACTTCTCGACCAGGAGTGCCCGCCGTTCCAACTCGGAAAGGCCCGTTGCCTCACACCTGCCCATGATGTCCATGCAGGTGCAAGGCCCGATGCCATCGTGCTCGCCTACGGCTCACCCGCCATTGCCGCACTCGAGGCCGTCGATCTGCTCGACGATGAATACACCGTCGCCGTGTACGACGCCCGGTTTGCCAAGCCTGTCGATGACGCGGTTGTTCAGGCCGCATTGCACGCCGGCTGCCCGGTGCTCACCGTCGAAGATCACACAACCATCGGCGGATTCGGTTCGGCCGTACTCGAGCGCGCGTCAGAACTCGGCCTGGACACCTCCGCCCTGACACGCCTCGGTCTGCCCGATCAGTGGATCCTGCAGGATTCACGGGCCGCACAGCTTGCAGAAGTCGGTCTCGATGCCTCCGGGATCGCACGCTCGATCCGGGACGCGGTTGATCGTGCCCGCCCCAAGCACGTCGGCACCGCAGTTGTCGAGACTAGACTCTCTCGGCCGTCCGAACGGACGGTCTGAGGAGTGCGGCATGCCCCGCTCGGTGCTCGTCATTGTCAATCGTGAACACACCGACGCCAGCTACGCGGTCGATACCGTCACATCGCTCGTTGAACAACACGGAAAGCTCCACAGCGTCATCGATGCCGCTGATGCCGAACCGCTCCCTGATCCCGATGAAATCGATCTTGTCGTCGTGCTCGGAGGCGACGGCTCACTGCTCGGCGCCGCCCGGGCATGCCTCCATCTCAAACGTCCACTCCTCGGAGTCAACATCGGACGCGTCGGATTCATGGCTGCCTTCGAGCTCGATCGCCTCCGCGAAAGGGCTGCGTCAACCTTCGGCGACGGCCCGCTCGAACTTCAGACCCTCCCCATGCTCGAGGCCGACCTGCACACCCACACCGGGGAGAACCCACACTTCTCCGCATTGGCGCTCAACGAGTTCGTCATCACCGCAGGCCCGCCGTTTCGCATGATCTCCTGCACACTCTCCATCGACGGACACCCCGGACCCGCATTTGCCGGAGACGGGCTGATCGTCTCCACCCCCATGGGTTCCACTGCCTACAACATCAGCGCCGGCGGGCCCATCGTCGCGCCCGGGGTTGACGCGATGATCATCTGTCCGATCGCAGCCCACTCGCTCTCATTTCGTCCCATCGTTGTGCCACGCTCATGCAGGGTCGATCTGTTCATGAACCGCGTCAACGACGGCGACGGCTCTGGAACCACCCTCGTCGCCGACGGACAGGTCGACCATCGCGTCGCAAAGGGCGATCGAGTTCAAATCCGCGGGAGTAAAGAGAGCGTCGAGCTCGTTGTTGATCCTGACATGAGCTACTGGGCTCGGCTTCTGGGCAAAATGCAATGGGCCGCAGCGCCGCGAGAGAGATTACGATGACACCCTCCGCACCGCTCGCTTCACCAAACCCCGCACACGACATCAACAGGCTCAAATGCATGGACATATGGGGCGGAACCGGCCCGGCTGATCGCTCTTTCGACGTCTCCGGCCTGCGGGTGCACGTGCTCAGCCACCC
>RFGK01000116.1 GCA_003697045.1 Planctomycetota bacterium | reverse complement strand
GGCCGGTTCAGCACGTCGCGCAGGAATCCCATCGGGCTGGGGGTGTGTGTCAGGGTCGCCAATCCGGCGTGATGGCACGCAGCGAGAAAGAGCCCGCACGCGATGCCGACCGACTCGTTGACGTAATACACCTGCCCGCCGTCGTCGGCATGCTTGAGCGCAAAGACCACGACAAGCCAGGGCGCGATGTCAAGGAATCGCTTGTCCGGGTCGGTTCCGAAGGGTTCGAGGTCCTTGAGCCAGCGCTCGCTGCCGCGCTGGGTGTAGAAGGCGCGTTCTTCTTCCTCGGCTGCGAGTCGGATCTTGTGTTTGGTTTCGGGATCAGAGACGGCCACGAAGCGCCAGGGTTGCTTGTTGGCGCCGCTCGCGGCCGTACCAGCAGCCCGGATGCACCACTCAATGGTCTCCCTTGAAACGGGGCGGTCCGAAAACATGCGCACACTTCGGCGCAGCTTCATGCGTTCGTAGAAGGCGCGGGCCTCGGCTTCGGGTGTTCCCGCCGGGCAGTAAGGCGTCAACGGCTCATGGGGTGCATTGGGAGGCGGCGAGGGATACGTGGGTTCAGGCATGGCACAACTCCTGCGACTGATGAGCCTATCCGATTGACTGGCGCGCGGGGGTGCAGTCTTGAGCAGCGTTGCATTCAGACCCGATACCACTGTCATGCGGACCGGGCTTGTCATGCTCGCGGTGCTGTTGAGCGCATATGTTGCGCGTGCGACGCAGCCGGAAACGGTGCGGCCGCAGTCGGCAGCACGTATCGCGCGCGTCTTTGATTTCGAAGAACCCAATAACCCCCTGCCAGTCCCGGCGCACTGGGTGCGTGGACAGCACGATCCGCTCCTGCCGCGGATTCGTCCAACCTTCCCGGCGTGGAACCGCGCCGAGTTCAGCAATGAACGTGCGCACAGCGGGCAACGATCGGTGCTCTTGCCGACCCAGGGGGGCAGCACAAGCCTCATTCTTCGATCGGGCACGGTCCCGGTGCTGCCGGGTGCCGACTATCGAGTTTCGGCGTGGGTATGTACCGACGGACTGGAGCATGCGCGGGCGGCGCTCGCGGCCCGTTTTGTTGATGAGGACGGAAACGTTCTTCCCCAGGCCGATGTTCGATCTGAGCCCATCCGCTCGGAGGGCAAGTGGACCATTGTCGACGTGTTTCTGCCGGGCGCCGACGCGGCGTTTTTGCAGATTGAACTGTTGCTGTTGCAGCCGGTCGAGTTTGAGTCGCATGCCGTCGATTTTCCCGAGCTGGTGACGAGAGAGGATGTGGATGGGCGGGCGTGGTTCGATGACGTGATGGTCGTGCAACTGCCGCGCACGGAGATGCGCACGGACACGCCCGGCAACGTGATCCCCGCGAGCCAGAAGCCGCGTGTGCACGTGGAAGTGCGCGATCTGACCGGCGAAGACCTGCAAGTGGTTGTGCGGGCATTGGACGTGGCCGGCGCAGAGGTTGACCGGGTCAGCTTCCCGTTCGAGGGAGGACGAGCCCGTTTCGAGTGGGAGCCGACACTCGACAAGCTCGGGTGGTACCGTTGTGTTGTCGAAATCTCCGACGGTGAGCGCGTCGTTGGGACGGACTTTCTCGACTTTGCGTGGGTGCTGGGTCCAAGCGATATCGTCGTGGGCAGTGCCGACGATGCCAACGGCACCGGCCTCGTGGGTTCGGGCGGCGGCGGCAGCGCCGATCGATCCCGCTTTGCGCTCTACACGGAACTGCGCGATCCAAAGCGGCTTGCTCAGATTCCGGATCTGTCGGCCCGCGTTGGTGTTGGTATGGTGGTGCTGCCGGCGTGGTGGGACTCAACGTCAAACGACCCGACTGAGCAGATCAATGAGATGATGCCGGTGATACGCGCCATGCGTGCCAACTGGCAGGAAGTCTCGCTCGCATTTGATCGCATGCCGTCACGGGTCGCGGCCGACTTTGGGCTGGACCCGACCGACGTGCTGGGGCTGTTTGCACTGTCCAAGGAGCAGTATGCGCCGCTGCTTCGTCCGATGCTGGATCGCCTGGGACAGGTTGTTCGTCGCTGGCAGGTGGGGGGCATCTTCGACGAGCTTCTTGTTGGGGTTGGAGGCGGAGCCGAGTCGATCGCGCGCATCGAGGCGGAGGTGCGCGTGCCGGTGCCCGAGGCCGAGCTTGCCGTGCCCTGGCCGATCGACGTCGTGCCGGACACCTCGCTGTTCAGCGTGCCTGATCGGGTGCGGGTGTTGCACGCGAACGGGCCGATCGGGCACACTGAAGCGGCCGAGCTGGGCGAGCTGTGGAGTGGAGATTCCAGCGACCCAATGTCGGAGACGCCGCAGCAGCTCGTGCTCACGTGCGAAGACCCGGCCCGGTTCGGCTACGCATTGTCGGCCGAGGCTTTTGCCCGGACGGTCATCGAAGCCTGGGCTGCGGTCGGGCCTCGACACGATTCGGTCGACCGTCACGGGGGAGAGATCGGCGTATTCGAGCCCTGGAGCTGGACATCGCATCGCGAGCCGAGGCTGATGCCTCGCCCTGAAGCAGCGGTGCTGCGGAATCTGATCGAGCGTCTTGCGGATCGTGCCGGATCGGTGGATCTGGAGGTCGGCCCGGGAGTGCGATGTGTCTTGCTTGAGCCGCGCGCAGGTGCGCCGGCAGATCGTGGAGCGGCGATTGCAGTCTGGGCCGAGGCCGACGTCAACACCCCCGCGTATCTGGACTTGATGCTTGCTGCCGGCGATGTGAGCGTGGTGGATATCTATGGCAACGCGCACGAAGTCAAACGGGTGCTGACCGGGCCGCTCCAGATTCCCTCGCATCACATCCCCATCAGCTCGACGCCGATTTTTGTCGAAGGCGTGGACGCCAAGCTGCTGCGGTTTCTGACGTCGTTGAAGCTGGAGCCGGAGATGTTGAGTTCGCAGGCCGACGAACAACAGCACCAGCTCATCATGAAGAACCCATGGCCGACACCGATTCGCGGCGAACTCTACATCGTCGAACCCGGAGGATTCAGCACGCCCGACGGCGAGATTGATCGCTCCTGGCAGATCAGCCCAAGAGTGATCGACTTCAGCCTCGATGCCGGCGAAGAAAAGGGGTACCCGCTGCTCATCGCCTTCAGTCCGTTCGAGGAGTCCGGGCGGCGTGGATTCCTGTTCGATATCGACATCACGGCCGAGCAGGAGTATGGAACATTGCGCAT
>RFGK01000115.1 GCA_003697045.1 Planctomycetota bacterium | reverse complement strand
GGCACATTTCACGCAGCCTGCGGCGCGGGATACCCGGAAAGCGGAAACTCCAACGAGTCAGCACTGCACTGGGACATGGTCTGCGATCTGCGAAGGGGCGGGTCGATCGAGGCAGATGGGCAAGTCTTCCATCGTGATGGACGATTCCTGAACCCCGAGTGGCCGGGCAACTGATCATCCACGCTCATCTCAGCCGCTTCGGCCTGCCCTGTGCGCAGGGACCCGCCAGACCGCCGGGTCTGCTGCATCCGTCCATGCCGAGCTGAAACCTACGTCTTCTCACGCTCGCCCAGAGCGACATCGAGTCGGCCTTGTGCCGCTGCCAGTCTTGCTTCAGCGACGGACCGACTCACCTGAAGACGGTGCATGATGACTGCTGTCTTCACAGATCCTCCGCTTGCTTCGAGCAGCTCGAACGCATCGTTTCGGCCCAGCCCTGTCAGCGTCGAGACAATGCGGGCGGCCCGGTCACGCAACTTGTCGTTGCTTGCACGCAGGTCCACCATGAGATTCTCGTACACGCGACCTTCGCGGATCATCAGCGTGGTCGAGATCGTGTTGAGCGCCAGCTTCGTGGCCGTGCCAGCTTTCATGCGCGTCGAGCCGGTAATCACTTCCGGCCCGGTCTCCAGCACAACCAGATGTTGCACCCACGCCGGTCGTTCCATCTTCGTGCACACGATCAATGCCGTTGTGGCGCCCGACCTGGCAGCGATCTTCAGCCCACCCAGCACATACGGCGTCGTGCCCCCGGCGGCAATCCCAACTACCGTATCACGCGCAGTCAGCCCAAGCTCCTCCAGCTCCTTCCGCGCGCCCGCCGGGTCGTCCTCCTTCGACTCGCTGGATTCCCGCAGCGCCGCATCGCCTCCGGCAATGATCCCGACCACGCGCCCCGGCTCAACCTGAAACGTCGGCGGTGCCTCGGCCGCATCGAGCACCCCGAGACGCCCTGATGTGCCCGCACCGAGATAGACAAGCCTGCCTCCCGCAACGAACCCGGGCTCAGCCGCTTCCAGAAGCCTCGTCAGAGCACCGCGAGCCTTGTCCATTGCCTCCAGCACGGCCCGGTCTTCCTGCCCGATCAATGCCACACACTCGCCTGCGCTGAGCCTGTGCATATGCATCGTGCGCGGGTTGCGCTGCTCGGTTTGAACGTGGGATCGATCTGGGGGAGTATGCATGCTGCCGGTCCAGCCTACCGCATGACTGTATCGCCAAGTTTCGTGCGTGCCACGGACCGGCTTCGGATCGGTTCGTCTTGATGACCAGGGCGACTTGATCCACTGCCTTGCAAGCCTGCTGCCGACCCCGCTGCTGCAAGCTCAGCCGTCTTTGCGTTTCGCTGCGGGTGGGGTCGTTCGCATCGGCTGCACCGTCCCGCCCTGAGCGGCTTGGCTGGTCGCTGTGGCGCGATGCCCTTTTGAAATGGTTGCGTTTATTGGTTCGTGCAGTGCGCAAGGCGTTGCCAGAGGCGTGCGAAGCTTTGCAGGCTGTCTGCAAGGCCCCCCGGCCGCGAGGTGATCCGCCACAGCCGCTCGTGATCACGTGCCAAGCGCTCAAGCCGGGGCTTGCAGTCCTGCGGCAGGCTTGTGCCGCACGCCAGCGCAGCGCCGACGTCGGTAGCAAATTTCGCAAACCGCAACGTGTGTTCCAGCTCATCGCGCACCAGCGCCGACAGACCCTTCGGCATCGAGCCGGCAAGCGCGTCCAGTCTGAGGCGAACCATACGCCACATCTCTGCATCATTGGGCAGAACGTATCCATCCCGCGCCGGCCACAGCGCTGTGAACAAGGCTGTGGCGTTGTGCAGCGGGGGCGCTCCTTCCGGCGGATTGGCCATCGCTGCTCTCAGCTCCACATCGACATCACCCAGCTCATCCAGCCAGGTGCCGATCTGTCCGGTCCCATCGCCGAACACCTGCACCGACTCAGCCTGCGCGACATCGCGCCCGGCGCTTCCCGTCCAGTTCGCATCGGCAGCTTGCGCCAGTGCGTGCAATGAAATCGGCCACTGTTGCAGGTGCCCGGCATCGCCCCAGTCGCACACCAGCACGCCGTGGGCGCCATGCGCAAGCCCTTCGCGCACCGCTCGCGCCATGTTGCCGCGCCGCTCACGCGTTCGCCCGGTGATCGACCGCCACGAGCTCGTCCCAGGACAGACCCACACCTCGTGTCCGAATGCGCAACAGCTCCTGCACCACGATGAGAACGCAGCCGAGGGTTCATAGCCCCACACCAATGCGATCGCCTCGTCTGGCACATGAGCAAGAGCATCTGGATGTTCAAGGGCAATATCCGCCCAGAACATGGGTCGAGCGCCACGCGCAAGTGCGCGTTGGCACACCTGCCCGACAAAGCGCCCGTAGACGAGCGCTCGTCCCAGGCGCCTGACCGCCTCGCTACTGCGCCCCTGCCCAACGTCGTACGTCTCATCGCAGCCGATGTTGATCAGCCTGCTCGACACGCACGCAAGCTGCTGCGAGATCAAATCATCGACCAGCTCGATGCTTCGCGGGTCGGTTGGGCACAAGCTGAACGCGCCATGTCGAGGCATGTCCTGAAACATCCAGTCGCCGTGCGTCTCGGCCAGATCCGCATAGGCCTCGCACGCCAGCCAGCGCTGCATGTGCCCGAAGCAGTTCTGATTGGCTGCAAGGGTCAGCCCCCGGGAGCGGGCGTATCGATCAAGCCGGCGCAGCTCGTCGGCCGTGATCGGACTCGAACCCGATGCAACCTGCTCGTGCCCGGAGTAGAGAAAGGTGTGCTCGACGTACAACTGCAAGTGATTGAACTTGAGCAGTGCCAGCTGATCGACGATTGCGAAGAGCCGACGCATGGTCGGCACGCGCATCCGTGAGACGTCCAGCATCACGCCGCGCACATCAAACGCTGGTGCATCTTCGATCTCGCACGCGGGCAGCGTATCTCGAGTCAGTTGGTATTCCGAACCGACCGCCAGTTGCACCAGCGTTGCCCGACCGTTGCGAAATCCATCGTCGTCGCCTGCCGTCAGCGTCACGCAGTCATCCGGCGCCCGGGGCACGCAGAGCCGATACCCCCCGTGCATGCAGGAGCGATCGACTTCGAAGCGAACCCCGAGTGCCTCGCCCTGCGCCTGCCACGCCGCGTCCTCAAGCCCGCGCGTACGTACAAGACTGCGAATCGGGGCGGCGTGGATGATCGACTCACCCAGCAGCCGCACCAGCCGCGGACGCGGAATCAGCAGGTCGATTGGATCGCCGGGATGCGGTCCATCAGATGGCATCGCGCTGACTGTACCGGACAGGCACGCACCCGGCGAACGCGACGAGCCCGGATCCGAATCATGCAGTCGAGATCACATCCGCCGCTCCGATGCGCCAAGGCACATCACGGGGTGCGCCGGTCAATCATCCTTGTACCATTCGGTGCTCTTTCCTTCGTGTGGACCGGCCCTGGCCTCCATGGCTGCAAGCCATGCCGCGTCGGGCTGTGTAAATGCCCGCACGGCCTGAACATCCACGCGAACGTGCTCCACACGCTCGCACCCTGGAACGCACACCTTCACGCCCGGTTGGGCAAGCGCGTATCGCAACAGCTCTCCCGGGGTATACAGGGGCCGGCCCTTCTCATCGGTGCGATCGAGAAGAAAACCGCCGCCGAAAACCTTCATCCCGATGACCGCCACGTCGTGTGCGACGGCAAAGTCCAGGAACGCGCGGACAAAAGAGCGGTGCTGTACGTCGATCGGATTGATCGGCACCAGTGCAGTCACAAATGGATATCGCTCAATGGCGCTCTTGATGAAGTCGGGATTGCGGTGACAGGTGATGCCTATGTGCTTGGTCAGTCCTTCTTCTCGAGCCTTCTCAAGCCCGGCAATTGCACCGTCATCGTCGAAGAGCTTCGGCCAGTCGTCATGCACCTCGTGGCACTGGATGCAGTCCACACAATCAAGCCCGAGGCGTTCGAGCGATTGCTCCAGCTCCCGGCGCGCACCGTCGGCGGTCCGCTCGAGAGTCTTGGTGTTGATGTAGAACTCCTCGCGCGACGTTTCGGGGTGAGCGTCAAGCCAACGCCCCACAGCCGAGCCGACACGCCTTTCCGATCGACCGCGCGCATACGAAGGCGCCGTATCGAGATAGCGAACGCCGGACCCGATGGCGGCGTCGAGTACGGCGGCTGCAGCCTCTTCGCTCGCAAGCTGCCCGATCGGAAAGCACCCAAGCCCAAGCCGGGGCACCCTGCGTCCGGTGCGGTTGAGCGTTGCAGTGGGAAGTGGGGCAGGTGCGCCGTCCTTCCCGAAAGCGGGCCCGGCCAGCGCCCACGCACACGTTCCGGCCGAAGCGGCAAGAAACTTGCGGCGGGTCCATGGATGCAGTATCGACATTCGCCCAGCATACCGCGCCCGGGCCCTTGGTCTGGTCATCCGCGGGGACGGCTGTTGGCGAGAGTCGTTCGACCTGGCTGGCCAGTCCGGCGGGTAGCCGGTCCGAAAGAGTCGGCGTGCCGGGGGGTGTGCCAGGATTCGTAGTCACCTCTCTCCAGACTTCCCCCGGGAAAGTTGACTTGGAGGGGTTCTAAGTGATAAGGTGTTGCAACATCAGGTTCGCAGCGGGCCCGTCGCGCCTTGTCGGCTTGCGAATCGATGGGACATGTCTGCTTCTTCCCTCCTCCTCCTCCGTACGGTCGCCCTTGGCAACAAGGGCGATCGTCCTTTTCTGACCGAGCTCAGCCTGTGAGGCTTTGGGGGCTGATGCTGCGATG
>RFGK01000114.1 GCA_003697045.1 Planctomycetota bacterium | reverse complement strand
TCGGCGCGGACGACCAGGGAGTGGTACCGGGTCGCAACGATGGGGTTGGGCAAGCCGGCGAAGAGCCCCATGCCGTCGTGGGAGATTTCACTGGTCTTGCCGTGCATGAGCAGCGGGTGGCGGACGACGTCCATGCCGTGGATGTCGGCCATGCACTGGTGCCCGAGGCAGACGCCGAGGATGGGGATGCGACCGGCAAAATGGGCGATGAAATCGGGCGAGTTTCCCGCTTGTTTCGGGGTGCAAGGGCCGGGGCTGATGATGAGGTGTGTCGGGCCTCGGCCTTTGTTGAGCTGCTCGGCCTGGTCCGGGGTGATCTTGTCGGCGCGGACGACGACGAGATCGCGATCCGGCTCGAGCGCAGGGTCGAGTTCGCCGAGCCTCTGCACGAGATTCCATGTGAAGCTGTCGTAGTTGTCGATGAGCAGGATCACGGCAAAGGGTAGGTCGGCAAGTTCGGCGCCCGGAGCGCCCGGCCTGCCTGGTCTGCCGACTCATGGCGTCACGGCCGGCATGCAGGAGCGGCCGATTCAGCCTCTGGCTTGGGCCGTGTTGTTCGGTGTGCTCAGGCGGCGAGTTTGCCGCGGGTACCGGCGACGCCGTCGCGTGTGACGTAGAAGAGCTCCGGGCAGATGGGATATGGCAGGCGTCGGAAGTCTTCCTCGACGCGTTCCTGCAGTCGATCGCGGAATGACTGAGGCTCGCAGGACATGGCAAGGAACATGTCCCGGGCCGGCGTGGCGACGTAGAAGTCGCCTCCGAGATGTGGTGCGAGCTTCTGATACAAGTCGGTCATCAGCAGGCGGGCGGCGTCATAGCCGTCCTGCTCGGCGACAATCACGGCCCGTCCCCCCTCACGACTTTCGACGACCTGAATATCAAAATCGGGTGCATAGCCGTCCAGGTTCTCCCGGGCGATGCTCTCGAGCTCGTCCATGTTGACTTGCCAGCGCACGGCCTGTTCAGTCGTGATCGAGACGGTCATCTGTGGCATGTCGATCACGAAGACGATCACTGTGCCGTTGACATAGGGGACATGGGCAACCAGTTCCCGGCTGAGATGCTCGAAGATCGACTCAGGCTGAATCCTCGGCATGATCCGGGGACGAGCAAGATCGAGCGGCAGTTCGGTCATGGTCACGGCGTCCGAGGCAAAGAGCTGTTCCAGGAAGTGTTCGACGATCTCGGTGCCCCGGTTCGGTTCGTGGGCGACCATTCGGAACAGGTTTTCGAGATCGAGACGTCGGCCGTTGACGATCAGTTCGCGCGGCCCGACCAGATCAATCGAGTAATCAGGCTGGAGGCGTCTGAGGAGAATGGCGACCTGCTCGGCAAACGCTTCGGGCTCTTCGGGCATATGGGCCATACTGGAGAACCTCCGTGTATTCTGAACGTGACCCGAACGTCCGTGTCCGGTGCCGAGACGCGATTGAGCTTCTCGACGGCTCTGCGTGGGTGTCATTCGGCGAGATCGTGGTGTGGATGGAGGATAGACAGGGCTTTGCGAGTCGATACGGCCGGATTGAGCCATACAGGCCGAACCAAATTGCCCCGGATCGAGTTGCCGGGGTTGGCGCTTGGCGAGAGGGTGGCGCTTGGGCTAGAATCGCGGCCAACGGGGTCAGGCGGTTGGCCTGGCGTCAGGAGCCCGGGCCGGCGTGGGTCTTGGCCACCAAGATCGTTTTGGAGACAAAAGCGTGACCGAGCAAGAAATCGAAGCAAAGGTGATCGACATTGTCGCCAACCAGTTGGGGGCCGACAAGTCCGCCATAACTCGTGATACGAGCTTCGTGGAAGACCTCAATGCCGACAGTCTGGACACGGTGGAGCTGGTCATGGAGTTCGAGGATGAGTTTGAGACCTCGATCCCTGACGACCAGGCCGAGAAGATCAAGACGGTCGGGCAGGCGATTGACTTCATCAAGCAGGCGCAAGGCGTCGAGTAAGCCTGTCGGCACGATGTCGGCCGGCATTGGTTTTGTCCCAACCCCCGGTGTGAAGTCATGAATGTTCACGCGCGCCCGCCTCGAAGAGTTGTGATCACTGGCATGGGGGGTGTGACCAACCTCGGGCTTGACGCCCCCTCCACCTGGGCAGCGATGCGCGCCGGGCAGTCCGGGATCACCACGATCGAGAGCAAAGACTTTGAGCGCTATTCCGACCATTGGAATGTGCGCATCGCCGGGCAGATCCGGGGGCTTGATCCGTCGAGCTTCATGGAGATGCGCGAGGCGCGTCGGCTTGATCGATGCACGGTGATCGGCCTGGGAGCCGCTGTCGAGGCTGCACGCGACGCCGGTTTCGACCCGGCTGCGGTTGATCCGGCGCGTTGTGGCGTGGTCATGGGCTCGGGCATCGGGGGTATCCAGACGATCGAAGAAGGGCTGATCTCCCTTTCGACGCGAGGACCCGATCGCATCAGCCCGTTTACGGTGCCCAGGCTGATGGTCAACGCCGTCACGGGCAACATCTCGATTCGGTTCAATCTGCAAGGCCCCGCGTCGGCCCACGCGACCGCGTGCGCCAGCTCCGGGCACGCGATTTCCGATGCGATGGGGTACATCCGCCGCGGCCAGGCCGACGTGATGTTCTCAGGAGGCGCTGAAGCGGCCATCACTCCCCTGTGTCTCGGCGCCTTCAGCACCATGAAGGCATTGAGCACGCGCAATGACGAGCCTGCCCGAGCGAGCCGACCTTTCGATACCGACCGGGATGGATTTGTTCTGGCCGAGGGTGCTGCGGTTTTTGTCCTCGAATCGCTCGAGCATGCGCTTGCTCGCGGCGCGAAGATTTACGCCGAGCTGGTGGGCTGCGGGAACAGCGCAGACGCCGGGCACATTACCGCGCCCGATCCGAACGGTCGCGGGGCGGCGAGGTCCATGCGCTGGGCACTTGAAGATGCCGGGCTCGAGCCGGAGCAGATCGGGTACGTCAACGCCCATGGCACATCGACCCCGCTCGGAGACAAGGCCGAAGTCGCCGCGGTGTTTGATGTGTTCGGTGATCACGCCCGCAAGAGCAAGGGTGGCACACTGCTCATGAGCTCAACCAAGTCCATGCACGGACACTGCCTCGGAGCCTCCGGCGCAGTCGAGCTGATCGGATGTGTCCATGCCGTCAAGGACGCCGTCGTACCTCCGACGATCAATCTCGATCACCCCGATGAGGGGTTTGATCTGGATCTGGTTCCCCACGATGCCCGTGAGCGTCCTGTCAAGTACGCCATGAACAACACGTTTGGGTTCGGCGGGCACAATGTGACGCTCATTATCGGACGTTACGAAGACTAAGAGCCCGGCGCCCGGGGGCGATCTGTTTCAGAGCCAGCGTGCGGTCGGTTGCGCTTCGGGCTTGTGCCACGATGCTGCCGGTCATGATTGACTGGTGGAGGCGGGCGTTGGCACGGCGCTTGCGACCTTGCGTCTCGGCCGAACAGTTCGGCTGATTTTGCCCCTTGGAACGTCCGAAGTAGTTCTTATGAGTGCTGATCTTTCCACCATTCTCAGGCTGGAAGTCCCGATCATCGTGCAGCTTGCCGAGCGGAAGATGACGCTCGGCGAAGCGCTGGCCTTGGTGCCGGGGTCCATCATCGAGCTGCCCAAGACTGCTGATGAAGAGCTTGATCTGCTGGTCAACAACCGAAAGATCGGCACAGGGCTGGCAGTCAAGATCGGAGAGAACTTCGGCATCGAGATCACCCACATCGGCACCGCCGAGGAGAAGATCCAGGCGATGGGCGGCGGTGAGCCTCGATCATCCGGTGCGTCAGAAGAGGATCTGGACGCCTTGGCGTCGGCGCTGCTCGAAGGACAGGTCTGAGCTCACGCCGAACCGCGCGGGCCTGCCCGTCCAGCAAGCCGGATCTTGCCGGTGCAGGCGCAAAGACTTCCCCGGCAACAAGAATCCGATCGGAAGGGCGATGCTCAGCTCACCGCCAGTGCAGGCCGGTCGAGTAGCGTTCCGGGCGATCGACCACGCGGACCCTTGCGTTGCCGTTGAGCGTGCGCAGCGTGATGGGGTTTGAGCTGTCGTTCCAGACCCCGGTCCAGCGGAGTGGCTCGACGCGCACATTGGTGGTTTTGCCGAACTTTGAGCCGAAGGAGACAAGCCCGGAATCGGTCTGGATGTCCAGCGTCCCGGCCGAGTTGGGCCCGAGCACGAGGTCGATGTATCCGTCTGACGTGCGCAAGTTGATGGGGTCGTTGATGTCGCGGCTTGTGCGGACTTCGATGTGTCCGCCCCGGCCGTAATCGAACCCGCTTTCGATCGTGTGGGCGCCTCCGGCACCGATCACAGTGACGTCTCCCCCCGCATTTCGGATGAACACGCCGTCGCAGCGCGGCAGGATGACCTGGATTTCAGTGCGAACGGGCGGGGTCACGTCCGGCGTTGCCTGCGAAAGGACGCGGAGGATCGAGTTGCCGTTCTCGATCACGTGCTCGGCGACGACCCAGTCCTCATTGCGGACCTCTTCCCATTCGTCCTGGTTGTACCCACCAAACCAGCGGGCACGTGCGTAGACGCTTGCCTTGTCGACCCGGTCGGAGACTCGAACGGACACGGAGCCGTTGAGGTTTTCGATGTCCACAGCGGTGAAGCGATCGGCGGTGACGGCTTCACCCTTGATCGGCATGAAGTCTGCTGCGGGAGTGGCGTGCCCCTCAACTCGCAAAGAGCGCATCTTGCGCCAACGAGCGCATCCACCAAGAGTGGGGATGGCAAATGAGATGAGCAGCGAGGCGATGACGAGTCGGTGGAAGTTGCGCATGGGCCTGGTTTCCCTGAATGGTGCGGTCAGTGCACTCCCTGTTTCGGTCGGACGGGGTTCGCATCTGCGAGGAATCGAGTCGAAGGGCGCGCCGATCAGCTCTGATCGTACCCACGCACGTCCGGAGGGGAAGCGCGCAAAGTTTCTGGTTATACTGTACCGCAGAGTAGAAGTGCCCCGGAGCGTGGTCGGGGCCTGACAACAGACGAATGTCCGGCGTGCTGGCAATGCATGCCGATGATGCGACAAGCCCACCCCCTGGGATCAGGGATTCCAGATGATCAATTTGTGGCCGAGTCTTGTTCAAAGAAGGACCAGGCGCTCTGAGGCGTGTTGTTTTGCCGACACAGGAGTGCTGCAGCCTGTGCGCCAAGACGGAACGCACAGGTTGGAGACGGCGGCTTTGGGTTGAGATTGTCGCATCATCGTGCTCGTGGATTGACATCTGCCAGCTGTCGGCTTCTGGACGCGGCGTAATTGGCTGCAACCCGAAAGGGCCGTCGCATGGATGGAGCGACTTTGGCAGAACTTGGAGCAGGTGAGATCATCGCGGCGCTGATCGGCATCCTCGTTGGGGGGGTGATCGGCGTGCTTGCGGTGCGGCTTCTGATCGGACAGACGATCGGGCAGGCGCGTGCAGAGGCCGAAGCGATCAAGGAGGCGGCTCGCCGTGAGGGAGAGGCCGAGTCGGAGAAGATCCGCCTCGAGGCCGAGCGCAAGGCACTGGAGCGTCAGCAGGCACTGGATGCGGAGATTGCCGAGGCTCGGGCGGAGCTGAAGGAATCGGAGCGACGGCTTGCCAAGCGGGAGGACCTGTTTGATCGCAAGGAAGAGACGCTTGCGTTGAAGGAGCAGCAGGTCACGCGCGAGGCCGAGGCCTTGCGTGAGCGCGAGTCGAAAGTTTCGGCACTGGAGAAGAAGGCCGAGGAGCTGGTTCGCCAACAAACGGCCAAGCTGGAGCAGGTCAGCGGTTTGAGCCCGGACCAGGCCAAGGAGCTGTTGCTTGCGCGTGTGGAGGAGGACTGCCGGCACGATGTGGCCAAGGTGGTGCG
>RFGK01000113.1 GCA_003697045.1 Planctomycetota bacterium | reverse complement strand
GAGCAGCTGGGCGCGTGTGCCTCGCAGAGTGTGCGCGCCACATGCAGCCTTGATCGCATCATCAAACAGGAGCGAGACGCCCACAGGGATGCGCTCGAAAGGGCAGCCTTGCGCGGCGCACACGATTCGGCCATGGTTCGCTGGAATCCGGGCCTGCTCAGCAGCTCTCCCGAGCAGATCGCTCACGCATGGCAACAAGCCTTCGATATGCTGGTGGCACATCTTCCGGAGGATCGTCAGAGGGCGCTTCGAAGCGCCATGCAGGATCCGCGAACAAGAGCAGCCTGACGCGGATTGCTATGCTGCCGGGCGCGTTCGATTGAGCCATGGAATCGGCTCATCCGGAATCGACACCCCGAGAAACGGGCACAGCCGCTCCCAGCCTTCGCCTGCGCACAGATCGATTTCAAGCAGATCGTCGGGGCGATCTGCAAAGTGATCCCGGACGTGCTTGACGTGCCTGCCATAGGCGTTGGCAAAGGTTGCCCGATCGAAGCCTCTCATGCCGTAGACCACTTCACGAACGACGGCCTTTGGACAATCGGGGTTATCAAGCTCGTGTTGGCGCCGGCGTCGATGGTCTTCGACGCTTCTCAGCCACGGCTCAAGCTCGCGCGTCGTCAAGATGAACTTGCTGCCCGGATACACACAGTCGAGCTCGCGGAAGTATGCTGCGACCGAAATATCCGTCGCCGCGTCGTAGCCCCTGAGCGCTTCGTCATAGCGTCCGGCACTCATCAGGCGCGGGTCTGGATAGTGGATCGAGCGGAAGCCCAGCAGCTCAAGGCAGGCGTTGAGAGTGTGCGTGCCGGTTTTGCTCAAACCGATGCCGAAAATCTTGTTCATCGTGGTCTCCCGCCGGGTTCATCGGCTTGGGCGTGCTGCTCAGGCGCCACGCCGGCCGGTTGACCAGAGCCAAGCGCATCCCTTGCGCTTCTGTCCGACGGCTCGGGCTTTGAGCGATCGGCCGCGTTTGGCCGATTCCCCGCGTATGCGCATCGCTGTGGTCGGCCAGATTCGCCCGGGTTCTTCGCGTGCACACGCGATCAACACGATCAAGACGGCCGGGGGGTTTGCCCGGCTGGGCCATGAGGTTGCCTGTTACACCATGGCTTGCGAGTTGCCCGACCCGGGCGCCATCTACCACGAGCCGTCGTTGACGTGGGTTGAAGCTCCGGAACCGGAAGGGGACAATCCGGACGAGTGTTTCGGCCGATGGGCAGCCAACCGCATTCTTTCAG
The DNA here is from genome assembly GCA_003697045.1 of Planctomycetota bacterium. GTDB lineage: Bacteria > Planctomycetota > Phycisphaerae > Phycisphaerales > UBA1924 > J022. Next base: position 1,930 of record RFGK01000113.1, on the reverse strand, counting down.
ATGGCTGCGAGTTTGTGTATGCCCGCAACTTCTGGGCACCACTGCTCACCGCCGAAGCCGGGCTGCCCACTGTCGTGGAAACGCACGCCTACATCGGATCGGTCAACCCGCTGCTCGATCGCACGCTTTGCGCAACGCGCACACTCGACGCACTCCGGGCGGTGATCACCATCGCCCCCCCGCTGCGCGACCACTTCATCGAGCGTGGCGCCCGGGCGGATCGGGTCCGGGTGGTGCCCGACGGCGTAGACTTCGACCTGTTCACATCGCCCTGTGCCAATCCCTACGAAACTCCCGGCCCGCGAGCCGTCTATGCAGGACACCTCTACGCGTACAAGGGCATTTTCACGATTCTCGATGCTGCCGCGACCCTGCCTCACGTGCGCTTCGAGCTGGTTGGGGGCCTGCCCGAAGATCTGAGGCGCACGCAGCGCGCCGTGATGGAACGCCGGCTCTCCAACGTTGTGCTGCACGGTCTCGTGCCACATGCGCTTGTGCCGGGTTACGTTTGTCATGCCGATGCACTGCTCCTGCCACCGTCGGCTGCCGAACCGTCCAAAGACTGGACCAGCCCGGTCAAACTCGGCGAGTATCTCGCCACCGGCGTTCCGATCGCGGCTTCGTCTATTCCCGCACTGACGCGCGTGCTCAATGAGCCTCTGGTGCGGTTTTTCAAACCCGATGACGGCGTCGCCCTGGCGCGCACGATCGAAGCGTGCCTCTGTGAATCTCCCGAAGACCCTGCCCGCGAGCGGCGCATCGAGCAGGCCCGCACGCTCAGCTACAGCGCTCGTGCCGCGACCATTCTTGATGCTGCCGGGCTCGCCGAGGCGAGGACTGCTGCGTGACTGCTGCAATTTTCATCCTGCCGCAAGGCCCCACCATCGGTGGCGTGACCTCATGGGCATGCACCGCGGCCAACGCGCTTGTTCGCGCCGGACACGCTGCGACGGTGTTCGTGCACGGCGGTCTTCCAGATCATGCGAACGTGCGCCTGCCGCTCGATTCCGGTGTTCACCTGGTTTCCCAGCCGGATCTTCCCACACCGAGCAGCCTTGCCGGAAACATCGAGCCCATCATCGAACGCTATGAAGAACTGGTGCGCTCGCACTTCGATGGACATCCGGTTGTGGTCATTCCCACGCGCGACGCCGATTGCTTTGTTGCCTGCGCATCGCTTGTGCACCGCCAGCGCGATCTGGTGCGCATGCTCGGATGGCGGCACTCGCCCATGCCCTATGAGCGCGAGATTTTCGCGCATGTCGGCTCGTTCATGTCGCGGATGGTTGCCGTGAGCGATCAACTTGCCGACGAGCTGCGGCGCCATTTCCCGTCGCGCGCCGGGGAGATTGCGCGCGTGCACAATGCTGTTTCGATTCCCCGCAGCCATGCCGTGCGCGCGCCTCTGGGCACGCGCCCGCTCCGGCTCATCTACACCGGCCGACTCGATGAGCCGATCAAGCGCGTTGAAGCGCTTGTGCGCATGTCCCAGGCGCTTGATCGCGCCGGGGTTTCCCATGAGCTTGATATCGTCGGCGACGGGCCGGCACTTTGCCGGCTTGCAACCATGGCGCAGGAGATGCCCGCGTTGACGCTGCACGGCCCGCTCGAACCGGAGCGCATCGGACCCTTGCTTGACCGGGCGGACATCTTTGTTTTGCCCTCGCGCATGGAGGGATTGAGCCTTGCTGCGCTTGAAGCCATGGCACACGGATGTGCGCTGGTGCATGCAGAGACTCCTTCCGGTGCCCGCGATCTCGTGGGTGACGGCGAATGCGGCTTGATCGCTGCAGCACCACCGCACGCCTCGGCCGAGCAGGCTGGTGCTGCCCTGGCCGAAGCCGTGCGCGCGCTCCTGAGCGACCGGGTTGATGACATCGGTCGTCGTGCGCGCGCACGCGCCGTCCGGCTGTTTTCACTCGAGGAGTTC
>RFGK01000112.1 GCA_003697045.1 Planctomycetota bacterium | reverse complement strand
GAGCGGCGCTCACCCGGCGCCAATGGACGAAAGGCAAAGACGTATGCTCGTCCCAGTCCGAACGACTGGGTGCTTGTGCCGAGCAACGCCCGCCCCCGTTATGAGCACCTGCTCGATCTGCAGCCACGACTGTTGCGCGACAGCGAAGAATCAAAGCACAATCGCATGATGCTTCGGGGGGCTCGCGGAATCATCACCTCCGGCATTGCGCGCAACTACGTTGACGAAGTTCTGGCTGGACACGACGAAGACTCAAGACTGCACATCGGGCGATACCCGCTGCCCGTCGGGCTGATCCGCGCGTTTGTCGATCATTGTGACGAAATCTTGATCATCGAGGAGGGATATCCGTTCATTGAACGACATCTGTGCGGGCTGCTCGGCATCCCCGGCAAGTCGATTCGGGGCAAACTGACCGGGGACCTGCCCAGAACGGGCGAGCTTACGCCGGATTGGGTCGCACGCGCCCTGGGCAGGCCGTATGTCGGTGCCCAGTTGCCCCTGAGTGATCTTGCCGGTCGTCCGCCGCAGCTGTGTCGCGGGTGCCCGCACGCCGACAGCTTCAAGGCCATGGTAGAAGCTGCGACCGGCTTGGGTGATGCGTACATGTTCAGCGACATCGGCTGCTACGCACTGGGCGTGGCGCCGCCGTTCCGTGCGGTGCACACGTGTGTGGACATGGGCGCGTCGATTTCGATGGCGCACGGTGCGGCACAGACTGGGGCACACCCGGTCTTGTGCACAATCGGAGACTCGACATTTGCACACTCGGGCATGACCGCCCTGCTCGGCGCTGCGTATGCCAACGCGAATATGACCGTCATCATCCTCGACAACTCGACCGTGGGCATGACCGGAGCGCAGGACACGCTCCTGAGCGGCGAACAGCTGCTCGCGGCGGTGCGCGGCCTCGGCGTTGACCCCGAGCATGTTTTTGCCATCGAGCCGTTCCCACGCAATCACGAGGCCAACGTTGAGCTGATCCGGCGCGAGATCAACCATCGTGGGCTGAGCGTCATTGTGCCGCAGCGTCCGTGTATTCATACCAAGCGCAAGGGCGTGGGACGGGCGGCGACATTGACATGCGGCGTGTCGTGTCGGGGCACGGCTGTGAACACATGAGAGCGAGGGAGCTGTGCAGCAGAACATCATCCTTGCCGGAGTTGGTGGACAGGGCATCCTGACGATTGCGCGGGCGATCTCAAGCGCGGCCGTAGCGCGCGGATACTACGTCAAGCAGTCCGAGGTTCACGGGATGAGTCAGCGCGGAGGTGCGGTTCAGTCGCATTTGCGCATTTCTGACGAGCCGCTGCACTCGGACCTGATCCCCTCGGGGCGGGCGGATGTGCTGATCGCCACGGAGCCGCTGGAATCGCTGCGCTATGTGCATCTGCTCGGGCCCGAAGCCACGATTGTCGCGTCGGGCAACGCATTCCTGAACATCGGCAACTATCCGCCGGTCGAGCAGGTGATCGATCGGATCACAAGCTTCCCGCACCACATCGTCGTCAATGCCGAGCATCTCGCCAAGTCGGCCGGCTCGGCACGTGCGAGCAACGTCGTCCTGCTCGGGGCTGCGTCGAGTATTCTCTGCCTGGAGCTGGAAGATCTTGAGCAAGCTCTCGCGGAGATGTTCGGCGCCAAGGGCACCCGCATCATCGAATCGAACGTGCGCGCCCTGCACCTGGGACGACAAGCCGCCCGGGCCTATCTGCGCGGACTGGAGCGAGGCGGCACGTCGCGCGAGGTGCGCCATTGGATCGATTCACTCAGCCCCGAACAGCTCGAATCCTTCGACCAACCCGGCGGAGCGGAGTTCGCTCTGGGTGAGAGTGAGGATCATCTCTCCGGTGCCGAGGCCCACGCGGTGGAAAGGCTGCTCTGGGACGTGTACGAGGACGGCCGCAGTCAGCTCTTTGAACACGAAGTGTACCAGATCGTGCAGCTTGTGGGTGCGATCTCACCGCCCCACCATGTATTTCTGGGTGTGGATGATCTGATCTCCGAGGCCGCGCTCGAAGCATTCCCGGGCGAGCGCGTCGTGCTCAAGATCGTTTCGCCCGACGTGGTGCACAAGTCCGATGTCCAGGGCGTTGTCTTCTGCGCGAAGAACCACCGCATCGTCACGCAGGAAATCGACGCGATGATTGATCGCCACCGCACGCAAGGTGCCGATGTGCGCGGCGTGCTCGTGGTTGAGTTCGTGGAACGCTCACACCAGGGATTGGGAGAAGAGCTGTTCGTGGGCATTCGCTCGACGCGCGAGTTCGGTCCGATCATCGCAGCGGGGCTTGGAGGCGTTGATACCGAGTACCTCGCACGTGTGATGCAGAAGGGTGCCGCGGTCGCCAAGGCCGTCGCGACAGACCTGACCGGCGAAGAGTTCTTTGAGCTTTTTCAGACGACGGCTGCGTACGAGATGATCTCCGGCAAGGCGCGCGGGCACAAGCGCGTCGTCTCGGACGGAGAGCTCGTGCGCTGTTTTCGCGCATTCATAGCGCTTGCGCGCCGGTTTTGTGTTGCGCGTGGGGAGGTGGGGCCGGACGTGGGCGAGCTGGAGGTCAATCCGTTTTCCTTCCGCCGCCAGTGCCTTGTGCCGCTGGACGGAAGGGGCCGGCTGGCAAGTGCCGCGATGCGTCTGCATCCTCGCCCGATTGAGAAGGTTGCGCGATTGCTTGAGCCCACGACGCTGGCGGTGCTGGGCGTGTCAAGCAAGGGATCAAACTTCGGGCGCATTATCTTGCGCAATGTGCTGGCATGCGGGTTTGAGACGGACAGCCTGCGCGTGATCAAGAAGGGTGAGCGTGCGATTGATGGCGTCGCCTGCGTGCCGAGCATCTCAGAGCTTCCCACACCGGCCGATCTGCTGGTCATTGCTGCCGGGGCCGAGCAGCTGCCGGCGATTGTTGACGAGTGCGTGGATTCTGGAAAGGTGCACTCGGCCATCATCATCCCGGGCGGGGCAGGCGAAACCGAAGGCAGTGAGCAGATTCTCGAGCAGGTGCGAGCGTCGATCGCGCGCGGGCGCGAGCGCGCCGACGGAGGCCCGGTGTTTCTCGGCCCCAACTGCCTGGGTGTCTTGTCGCGCCCGGGACGGTACGACACGTTCTTCATCCCGGACAACAAGCTTGACAAGCGGCGTGATGCGCCCGGTCGCGGCGTGGCGATGCTCTCTCAGAGCGGTGCGTTCATCGTCAGCCGCATGAGCCGGCTTGAGAGGCTTGACCCGACGGTTGCAGTGTCGATCGGCAACCAGGCCGACCTGACCATCGCCGATCTTGTGCGCGCGGTCGGACAGCGGAACGACATTCACACGCTGGGCATCTATGTCGAGGGGTTCAATGACGTCGACGGGCTCGACATGCTCAAGGCAATACGCGAGCTGACCGATCGCGGGCGCACGGTTGTGCTGTACAAGGCCGGTCGCACCGAGCAGGGCCGGGGAGCCGCAGCCGGGCACACTGCCTCGGTTGCCGGCGATTACGAAATCTGTGAAGCCGGGGCGCTCAATGCGGGTGCGATGGTTGCCGAAACATTCGCCGAGTTTGAGCAACTGCTCGAGCTTTCGGCCTGTTTGCACGATCGCCCCGTGCGCGGCACGCGCATCGGCGCCATCTCCAACGCCGGCTTTGAAACCGTGGGCATGGCCGATCGCGTCAAGGGGCGAAACTACCAGATCGAGTTTGCCCCGCTTGACGAACAGGCGCGAGCCGCATTGAACGAAACCGTCAAGCGTCACCGCCTCGACGGACTGATCAACATTCGCAACCCGCTCGACCTGACGCCGATGGCAAGCGAGGAAGTGTACGACGCGGCTGCTCGGGCGCTGCTCGCATCCGAACAGGTTGATGCGCTTCTGGTCTCCGCTGTGCCTCTGACTCCGGCGCTTGCAACGACACAAGACGAGATTGCGGGCGGACGATCGTTGGCTGACGTGCTCGGCTTGCTGCCGGGCGAGTTTGACAAGCCCGTTGCAGTTGTGATTGACGCTGGTTCGGCCTACGAAGCCCTGGTGCTCAAGCTGCGCGAGGCCGGGCTGGCCGTATTTCGCTCGGCCGACCAGGCGATGCGTTCGTTTGGGATGTATCTCTGCCACAGGGTCGAGCGGAACAACCAGTCAGACCGACGGCCGCCGGTCGCTGGAGCGGCCGAGCATGCCACTCGGGAGCTTCGTTGATCGGATTGCACAGAGTCGGCGCACGACGTACCACCGTCCCGAGGCGGGTCGACCGAACACGTCAGGCCAACTGATTGCTCACCCAGAGCAGTGCGCCAAGGCGCGCACATCTCCGGCGTTCGTCCGGATCGGCCGGGTGCGGATTCAGTCGTCGGCGTCGAGCGCTTCGGTGATGCGGGCTGTCAGATCGCGCAGATGTACGCTCAGTGTTGCGTCTGATTCATCATCCTGGCGGGCGCTCGCCAGCATCGCACGGATGGAGTTCAACTCGGCGCGCGCAAAGGCCGGGTAGTCCGAATCGGGCTCGGGGTTCTCGATCACTCCTGCGAGCGCCTCGACGAACGCACGCTGCAGGTTGCGCCGATAGAGACTGACCGATGCCGGCGGCAACTGAGCAAGCTCACGGAAGATTCCGTCACGAAGATCCCCCATGAACTCGGAGATGCTGTAGGAATCCTCGTTGCGTTGCGCCAGCTCGGCCATGCGGTCGATTCGGCGTGCGTCCAGGAGCGAGCGCAGCACGCGGCCCTGCGCCGCAGCCACGCGATCGGCAACACCCGTCGCGCTCAGACGTGCGACGATGTTCTCGCTGACCATCGCCGGATCGGGCTCGCCCAGGGCGTGTTCGAGCAGAAACGCCACAGCCTCTCGCTGGCGGTCGGAACTGACGGGAAAGTATCGCTTCTCGGCGTCGCCGTAGAACAGGTTGACCTGCTCGACGCCCGCGACGAGATTGGCAACGTGTCCCATCTCGCGATTCCACTGGCCCCACAGCTCGTTGTACATATTTTCGAGCAGGTCATAGTCTTCACCCTCGTTGCAGGTCGCTTCGACGATGAACCCCGCGATGCGTCGCAGGTTGGCCAGCCCGAGCTGCGTCGCTTCAACGGCATCGCTCGAAAGATCTTCGGTCTGGCTTGACGGATCACCGAACCCGCCGCCGAAGCGGTACATCGGCTCGTCGATCTGCTTCTTGACCAGCTTCTCCAGCTCGGCCTTTTCGTCGGCATCAGGCGCAAACTGTCGATAGCCCCACTCGGTTGCGAAGAAGTCGTACGGCCCGACGCCGGGCAGCAGCGCAGCACCGTCGCCCGGCTGGGCCACATAGTTGAAGCGCGCATAGTCCATGATCGACGGTGCCGTGCCGTTCCTTCTGGTCCACTCCGGATCACGCAGTTGCTCGACGGTGTAGCTGTTTGACGCCTTGAAGTTGTGCGGGAAGCCCAGGCTGTGCCCGACTTCGTGCGCCACGACAAATCGCACGAGTTCGCCCATCAAGTCATCGGGCAGAGGCAGCTTCTGCGCCCGCTCATCGACAGCGCCGGCCTGCACGAAGTACCAATCGCGGACAAGTGTCATCACATTGTGATACATCCGCACGTCGGCTTCGAGAATCTCGCCGGTGCGCGGATCATGCACATGAGGCCCGAAGGCGTTCTTGATATCCGCAGGCAGCCAGCGAATGGAGCTGATCCGCGCATCCTCCGGGTCCCAGTCGGGGTCTTCTTCCTCGCTTGGGGCATACTTTCCGATGATCGCATTGCTGAATCCGGCCGCTTCAAATGCCGGTTGCCAGTCCTCGATTCCCTGCTTGACGTATGGCTTGAGGAAGTCGGGCACCTCACGAGCCACG
>RFGK01000111.1 GCA_003697045.1 Planctomycetota bacterium | reverse complement strand
TCTCACTTCGGCGACATCGCCCACTGATGTGGGTTGACCCGTGGCCGAGCCGGTGACAATGACGGCGCTTGCTCCAAAGAACTCGGCAGCCTCGGCACAGTCGGCGAGGGACAGATCAGACGTAATCGCATGCGAAGCGTGCTTCTTCTTGATATCGCAGCAAATCGCGATCGACTCCGCACCAATGCTGCGACGGTATCGCAGCAGCATCCCGGCCTCGGCTTCGGGCAGCAGACCTTCATCAGCGACGTGGCTGAACACAAAGTTTTCGCAGCGTATGAACCGTCCCCCCACCGCCTGCGCCACCGCGAGCGCGTGACGATTCCCGCCGCTGAGGATCTGCACGCCAAGCGGAAGTCCAACAGCATTCCGCACGGCACATCCCACGCGAGTCATCCCGGCGACGATTTCAGGTCCGAGCTTGTCGCCGTGCACATAAGGACGATCATGCATGTTCTCAAGGATGATCGCGTCAAACCCGAAATCGGAAAGCATGCGAGCTTCGTCGCATGCACGCGCAGCAATCGCGTCCAGATCATCACGCGATGCGGGCGTACCCGGCAACGCGCCGACATGGACCATGCCGATGAGCCGTGTTTGCCTCATGAAGTCTGTCATGAATGCCTTCCCTCCACCTTTGCGCCCCGACGGACGGTGACGGTCGGCACCTCGCCGTCGATCATGCACTCGCTTGCGAATCCATAGGCATCAACAACGCGAAGTGTCAGTCTCCCGCCAGTCGGATGCGGGTGGTCGACGTGCTCGGGGGGTGTACCGCAGCCGCAGGCAAGGACGCCCCCGGAGTCGAGCTGGTCGATGCTCCATGACACGATGGACGTCGGAACGATATCCCGCAAAGCAGCCGAACCATCGGGCTTGAATCGCAACCGCTTCGCTGAGATGCTCCAGGCCAATGCGCCGTCGCCTGCAAGCTTCGCAAAGAGCCTCGGCGGAGACTGAAGCACAATTGCAGCGCGCGAGGCGGCACAGACCGTTTCGGGCAGATAACGCCACAGGCTTGCCCGCTCGTGAGCGACCTCCGCAAATGATGTCGCAACCGCCCAGGGTCGCTTGCGCCCTTGGGCAGCGCCGACGGCCTTGTCGATCATGGCAGCATCAACATGCACGCCACTCGGCCACACGCAGATGTGCCGGCCATCCAGCGCCGCACAGACATGCCCGGCTTCGTGTTCGACCACATCCTGACATCCCATCAAGTTGCACATCTGCACCGCCGATCGGCACTGGCCGGATTCGATCTCGACATACTCAAGATCCACGGCACAGCCGGACTGAAGCACGCGCGCGAGCGTCGTCTCCGTGGCAAATCGACCAATGTCAGCAGCAATCCAGCGACGCCCGAGCCGTTGTGCAACCGCGGGTGTCGTCCCGCTGCCACAGAAGAGGTCGAGCACAAGGTCTCCTGGATCACTCGACGCCTCGATGATGCGTTCGAGCAGCCTCTCCGGCTTTTGGGTGGGGTATCCCGTTGCCTGACCCAGGATGGGCGACCGCGCGGTCATCGCCGGGCAGTCTGCCCAGACGGAACCGACGAGGCGGCCCTCATCGGCGAAGTAGCGATAGTCGCGACCATTGACACGCCGGACGCGATACCGTCGCCCGCTCGCGTCAACGTTGCGAAAGTGAGTCCTGACGCTGCCCTCGGCAAAGGGTTCGCGCAAGGCCGGCCGCTCCGTACGAAGCTTGAATCGCTTGCCCTTCGAAAAGCAGAGAATGTCGTTGTGCGCACAGCCCCATTGCCCTCGTGTCTTGACGCCGTTGCCGAGCACCCACGCGATCACACCCCGATCGTTTGCGAGTCCGAAGATCTCCTGGAGCATGCACCGAACCCAGTGCGAGCTGCGCTGATCTACGTGGACGTAAATGGCGCCGTCCGGAGCGAGAAGTTCACGGCAGGGAACGAGCACGTCGTAGAGAAACGAAAGATACGCGGCCGGCGACTCCCAGCGATCGGCATAGGCAAAGTGGCGAATTGTTCCCGCGGCCGTGCGGGTGACGGCCTCGAAATCGCTCCCGACCGCAAAGGGAGGATCAAGATAAATCAGATCGACCATTCCACAGTGAGTATCAAGAAGTCGCTCAATGGCAGAACGCGCCTCGGCACGCAAGAGCAAACCAGGCTGTACCGATTGACAACCGTCGACCTTGACGAACCGACCGAGCCTGCGCTCGAGCAAACGGCCTGGCCGAGGATGCCGAGCTGTTGCCTTTCCCGGCCAATCAAGGCTCGGAGCAGTGGATTCGTTGTTTCCGAAAGGCCTGCTCACAGGATCAATCCTGCGATCGACGCCGTCATCCACGACGCAAACGCACCGCCGATCATCGCGCGCAGCGCCAGTTGCGTAAAGACCTTTCGCTTGCCCGGCGCCAGTGCACTGAGTCCCCCGATCTGGATGCCGATCGAGGCGAAGTTGGCAAACCCGCACAGCGCATACGCAGCAATGTGGGCCGAACGCTGCGACAGTTGCGGCTCGACCGAGTTGATGTCGGATGCAAGATGAAGGTACGCAATAAACTCGGTCGCAATGATCTTCTCTCCCATGAGCGTGCCGAAGAGGCCACAGTCTTCCCAACTCACGCCCATCGTCCATGCCAGAGGCGCAAAGACCCACCCCAGGACGACTTCGAGGCTGAGTGATTCGATGCCGCGTGCATCGAGCCAGTGTCGCAGGGGCGCGAAATGTTGTCCGATCGCTTCGAGTGGCCAGGACAGAAGCGCGAGAATCGAAACAAAGGCAATGAGCATCGCAGCCACGTTCAAGGCAAGGCGGAGCCCATCGGTCGCACCCAGAGCAGCGGCGTCGAACAGGTTGGCCGGCTTGTCGTCGATGTCGAAGGCGCCCACATGTTCGTCCGGCGGCGTTTCAGTTTCGGGGACCAGGAGACGCGCCATAATGAAAGCGGCCGGCGCAGACATGACGCTTGCGGTGATCAAATGCCTGACCCAATCGGCACGATCGGCCAGAACGGCAGGGTCGTCGGCCTCCCCCGGCGCAAGGTACGAAACATAGGC
>RFGK01000110.1 GCA_003697045.1 Planctomycetota bacterium | reverse complement strand
GATTGCCCAGGTCTCGGCGACAAGCGGATTTGAGACCGTCGTGTACGACGTCAGCGTCGAGCAGATCGAGAAGTGTCAGAAGCTGCACGACAAGCTGCTCGCGCGAGCGGTTGAGAAGCAGAAGATGACCGATGCCGAGGCGCACGCGGCCAGGGAGCGCTTGACGTATGTGACTGACAAGCGATACGTGACAGACGCGGATATTCTCATTGAGGCGGTTTCAGAGAATGTCGAGCTCAAGTGCAAGCTTTTTGCAGAGTTTGACGAGCTGTGCACCAACGGACAGATTCTCGCGACCAACACCAGCTCGATCAGCATCACGAAGATCGCAGCAGCGACGAAGACCCCCGAGCGTGTGATCGGCATGCACTTTTTCTACCCGGTGCCGGTGATGAAGCTGGTGGAGGTGATCAACGGGCTGGCAACGGACAAGGTTGTCACACAGCGTGTCATCGCGCTTGCCGAGGCCATGGGCAAGACGGCCATCCCGGCCAACGATCGGGCGGGGTTTGTCTCCAATCGCGTGTTGATGCCGATGATCAACGAGGCGTTCTATGCATGGATGGAGGGGGTAGCCGAGCCGGAGCACATTGATGGCATCATGAAGCTCGGGTGCAACTTCCCGATGGGGCCGTTGCGTCTGGCTGATTTCATCGGCCTGGACACATGCGCGCACATCATGGACGTGCTGGCGGAGGGATTGAACGACGAGCGGTATCGTCCGTGTCCCTTGCTGCGTCAGCTCGTGACAGCGGGGCGCCTGGGTGACAAGACGGGGCGCGGCGTGTTTGACTATTCAGAGAAATAGACGCGCTGAAAGCACGGCCAGGTTGGTTTACGCGACCCCAGCGAGTGCGTGTTCGCGGGCCGGGGTGGTGGGACCAACGACAAAGAGATACTCGGTATTGTCCAGCCGTCCCACACGTCCGACGCGTCGGCCCTGCGGGTTGTGGATGCCGATCTTGGCGCCGACGTAGCGCTTGTATGGGTGTTCGATGGTGCAGACGGGCCCGCGCGCTGCGAGCAGATCTTCCATCTGCGAGCGGTCGATGAATCCCTCGTTGTTGAAGGAGACGATGATCCATCGAGCGTTGATCGCGGCGATGAGTGTGCGCATCGCTTCGGGCGCGAGGGTTCTGGAGTTGAACGGGCTTCGGCGGTCGCGGCAGTCGAGCCGTTTGCAGGCGATGCCGTAATGCTCAGGCTCGTCGCCGCGGACGATGGTCTCCCAGATGTGGTAGTTGCCGAGGTAGGAATGCTGGTTGTAGGGGGGGTCGAGGTAGGCAAGGTCGGCGTGAACGGATCGGGCCGCGTCGAGCGCGTCGGCCATCAGTGCCCGTCCGGCACCAGCGCGGGCCTGCGGCAGGACATCGGGCATGCGCAGCTCGATGTGATTGAACGAGCGGGGCGCCCATTGTTTGACATAGGCCATCTGCACACCCGTGGTTGAATCAACCCGGTCGGCTGCTTCGATGAGGGAAGTGAGCACGACGGCGCGAAGCTCATCGTCGAGATCGAGCTGGTCGATGCGATGGCGCATCGCGTCAATGCGCTCGCCGTTGTGTGGCTGGAAAAACCGTGCCTTGCGACAAAAAACTTCGGTGACATATCCTGCCCGGCCGGGCAGGGCGTTCAGCTCGGCGATGATGCGCTCGGCGTCGCGCCACACGCGCTGGCGATCGGCCTGGACGTAACAGGTGGCAAGCGTGTGCGCAAAGGCAAGGCAGTCGTTTGCGATGACGCGATAACCGGCTTTCTTGAAAGCATGGCCGACGCGCGCCGTGCCGCTGAATACATCAAACACCGTGCGCACGCCGGAAAGCGAGGCGGCAGCGTCAAGAATGGCAGGCACGAGCAGCCGCTTTGATCCGATGTATTTGACCATGCGTGAGGTACATCGGCTCAACCGGCTCGATTGCTTGATCGCATAACGATCGAGCAGGACCGGTGTGAGCAAGCCGGATGCGGACTGTTCGGCGCAGTGTTACTTGGTGAGCCCGAGGCGTTCCATCTCAGCGATGAGTTTTTCCAGGTGCTTGTAGATGCCATCGCGTCCGCGGTCGAGCATGACCCCGAGCGACTGGGCTGCCGACTTGTCGAAGACATTTTCGGGTTCGGGCGGGCTGGTGACTGTGATTTCGGGACGGATCTTGAGTATTTCGGCTGCCATTTTGGCCCAGTCGGACCAGCGTGCGTAGCAGTCGGCCAGGTTGTAGGCGTGTCCCGCAGCGGTCTTGTTTCCAAGCACGGCGACGACGGCCTGAGCGACATCATCGACGTGGACGAACTTGCCCCCTCCGGACTTGTTGTACCGTCGCTCTTCGATGAGTTGGCGCACGATGGCAAAGCCGTGGGAGCGGTCGAGCTTTGGATCGATCCCATACACCCCGCTGGGTCGGATGGCGCAGGTGTGGCGGCCGCGCGCGTGGTGGTCTGCCCAGAGATGTGCTTCGACTGCGGCTTTGAATGCACCGTAGGGCGTCCCCGGGCGCAGTGGGTGGTCCTCGTCGGGCTTGCCTTGCCACCGCTTGCTCATGGCGTGATACACGGCAATCGTGGAGATGTAGACGAACTGGAGCGGAAAGCTCAGGTCGAGCAGGCGCAGCGAGCCGACGAGGTTTTCCTTGTAGTGCATGCGCAGCCCGCCCTTCTGGTCGTACCCGCCGCGGAGCGGGCCCCAGTCAACCGAGTTGTGAATGACCGCATCACAGCCTTCGAGCAGTTCGGGCCAGAGCGATTCGTCCGCCTGATCGCCGACGACAAGGCGCTCGACATAGGGGCGGATGTGTTCGCGGATGCTCGTTTCGCGGACGAGCCCGACGACCGAGTGCCCGGCCTCGACGAGGTGCCTTGCGATGTTGGACCCGATGAATCCGCTGATTCCAGTCAGTGCCACGCGCATGGGATGCTCCTGGAACGTTCGATGTGCAGTCTAAGCCTCTGTCCGGTGATCGGGCTCAGGTCCCAATATGAGAATGAGGGCCGGTCGTGCCCATGTCCGGACGGCACAGTCGCGTCAGATGCGCCAATCGGCAGCGTGTAGCGTGATCTGGAAGATGGGAGGGGGTCCATCGTCCGATGCAGTGATGCAGGGGCTTTATGTTCGAGTTGTCCATGCCTTTGGTCTTGTCCGGTCTTGTCCTGGGCTCGCTGGGCCTTGGGATATTCATCTGGGGCAAGCGAGAGCAGGAGCTGTCGGCCGTCGTTGTTGGTCTGGCCCTGGGCATCCTGCCGATGTGCATTCATTCGCTTGGGTTGCTGTGGCTGGTGTCGGGCGGATTGCTCGGCGGATGGAAGCTGGCGCACCGACACGGCATCTAGGCGGGGCCGAAGGAATCGAATCAGCCTGGGACGACCTGGCGGAGCAGGTAGTCGAAGAGCTTTTGCCTGCGTTGGGTGTCAAGCAGTTCGTAAATGCGATGCATGGCGGCGCGGCGCTGTTCGGGCGTGGCTTCGAGGCGCGTCGTGCGGATGTGCTCGATGACCAGGCTGCGGATTTGGGCACGTTGTTCATCGGTGGGTTCGACCGCAGCGTAGATTCCCTCGAGGGCCTGTTGATAGCGTCGGAGTGTGAGTTCGTATCCTTCGCGGACTTCCTGCTGGAAGAGTTCGAGCGCAAGCCGCTGCTGGGTCTTGGCGCGGGCGTCTGCGAGAGCCTCGGGCTGCATGTCGTGCGTGTTGCGGAGTTCCCACGAGATCCATGCGTCCCAGTATTCGTCGAGCAGGCGTTGTGCTTCGGCCTGTTCTTCAGGTGTAAGGAATGACGCGAGGCGGTGCATCAGCGGATCGCGGCGATGCTCCGGATCGAACGTGGTCCAGAGTGTGCGCATTGCCTGCTGCGCGGACTGGGGGTCATCGGCCCGGATGGCGTCTGACATCTGGCGGACCAGGTCGATCTGGTCGACGAGAAGCATGGCGACGGCCAGCGCGTGATCGGCGATTGCTTCATCGACGAGCCGCATGCGCTCAGGATCAAGCGCCATGAGGCGCAGGGCGGCCGCTTCGGGCCGACCATCGATGCGCTGAAAACCACCGGTCATGCTTTGCTGGACGAGTGAGTGTGCGGTCTCGTCGCGCACGTCTGGGCCTCGAAGCACATCTGCTGCGTCCTGTGCGATGGAAGGTGCGCTGACGAGTGTGAGGATCAGCAACGCGACTGCGCGATGGAGAGTGCCTGTGTTCATGCTCTTAGAATACAACGCGGGGGCGCTTGGGCCAACAGCGGCGGCGACAGGACAGCAACTATGCGCTCAAGGCTGGCGCTTTCGCGCCCAGGCGATGGATCGCACGCGCCCGGTCGGCCCCCATGTGGGGTCGTTGGTGATGAGTTCATCCCAAGCGCGGCGGACGGATTCGAGGTGTCCGTAATCATGTCCGGCGATGAGCCCGCCCGGGCGGACGAGCGGAGCCCAGAGTTCCAGATCTGTGCGCACGCCCTGATAGGAGTGGTCGCCGTCGATCCAGAGCATGTCGATGGGCGTGTCTTGCCAGCGTGGTCTTGCCTGGGCGGAGGTGGCGGTGATGTGGTTGACGCGATCGGCGACGCTGTAGCGCGCGAGGGCATCGTTCATGATCCGTTCGTCTTCGGGAGAATATCGGATGGCCCCGGAATCGTCCTGCGCATAGTGGGGGTCGATGGCGGTGACGCGAGCAGAGGGTTCTCCAAGGGCGAGCAGGACGCAGGATTTGCCGCGATAGGAGCCGATCTCGACGATGGTCTTGTGCCCACGCGCGGCGCGGTACAGGAAGGCGCTTTCTTCGACGGAGAGGATGCCTTCGAGCTTGTCGTGGAGTGCGAGAATGGTGCGTCCGTGGGGGGAGAGTCGGACTTTGAGTCGGCGAAGGGCGCGGCGCATGGAGAGAGGGTAGGAAAGCGGCTGTGGCAAGTCGGCAGGGTCGGGCGGACGTGGTGACGAGCAAGTTGTAGTGTGTCCCCGCAGGTGGGGCGCTGTGGGAGCATGGGCAAAGTTGGCTGCGTCAGGGAGGGGGCCGGCGTGCGGGTTCAGTGAGGCGTGGAGGCCGAAACGGCATTGGTGTGATAGCGGATGATCGGCTTGCGCGCATTCGGGACGAAGTCCACAGCGATGACGTCGATGCGGAAGGGTCGATGCTGCCAGTTGTTGGCCTTGCGCAGGCAGCGGGCGATGCGCAGGAGTCTTCGGGCCTTGTGGACGTGGACGGCATGTTCGGGGTCATACACTCCGCGTTGTGCGGTCGATCGTCGGCGGGTTTTGACCTCGACGAGCACGATTGCTCCGGTGTGTGGATCTTCACAGAGCAGGTCGGCCTCGCCGGCAGCGGTGTGCAGGTTTCGGCCGAGCAGACGATACCCTCTGCGAGAGAGGTATCGGGCGGCGAGGTGTTCGCCCTTGCGGCCGAGATCAATGTGCGACCGTTTGAGCGCGGGCAGTAATGGCAGCCGGCAGCGCAGCGTCACGGCGTCGGCTCTGCAGGGGTATTGCTTGCGAAGCGCGTTTTGGCAATCTCGAAGAGGCGGTCGCGCATGGTCTGGGTCGCTGTGAAGCTTGCTCGCTGTTCAAGCCGTTTGAGAAAGCGTCTGAACTCTTCGTTGCGGCGTTCGGTGAGCAGTTGCGCGTATATGGCGAGCTGCGCGTCGTAGATGGAAGTCGATTCGGTGGTGATGGCTTCGAGCTTGAGCCATGCGGTTTGCGTGCCCAGCTCGAACGGGCCGGTCCATTGGCCGGGGCTCAGCGAGCGTGCTTTTTCGTTGAGGATGTCGCTGCCGTAGAACTCCGCCTGTTCGTACGGGCCTTCGAGCGTGAACTGATCGAGACCTGCGTCTTCGGGCTTGTAGTTTGAAGGGGAGGAGGCTGCAACCTCTTCAAAGGGCTGACCGGCGTTGAGGGCATCGGTGATTGCCTTGACTGCTTGCTGGTCTGCGGTGGGCACGCGGATAAGACGGAGCAGGACGGACGGGTCGGGGTTGTAGATTTTCCAGTCACGCTGATAGCGCTGGCGGATATCGCGCCATGAGATGTTTACCCGGCTGTCGATTTCGCGGAGCAGCGTGTTGCGGACGAGGGCTTCCTGTTCGCGTCTGCGTATGAAGTCTTCTTCGGTGATGCCTTCTTCCTGCTTGAGGCGACGCTCGGCGAGGGTCCGGCTTCCTCGGGCCCCGCGGGCGAGGTCGCCGCGCATGGATTCGAGGAATGCGCGAAAGCCCTGTTTCTGTTCCGGGCTGAGACGTGCCAGGGCCTCAGCTCGAAGGAGCTCGTCGGAGATGATCACGTCGAGGCGTCGCTCGATCTGCTCTTTGGCGAACGTTTCCCAGCGATCGGGGGGCATGCGCTCGGCTTCCGCAGCGAGACGATCGGCGATGGGCTCGAGGAACTCGGTGGCGAAGATGGGTCGGCCGTTGATATCCCCGATTTTGGATTCGACCAGGACGGGCTGCTCCACTGCTGCGGCATCGGAAGGCGTGGGCGCCGGTGGGCCCGGGCGCACGGTGAGCACGGGCGGAAGCGGGGTTTGATCGGTGCGTGTGGGAAGCTGTGGCTCGGGCCAGCCGACGGGGAGCGCCTGTTCGGCAGGAACGTCGGGAACAAAATCTTCAGGTTCGACGATGCGTACCGAGCCGGAGCCGGAGAGGATGGGTACGCGCGAGCAACCTGGCAGGGTGAGCATTGCTGCAGCGGCGACGAGGAGGGTGCAGTATGGTGGGGGGCTGTTGCTTTTCATGAGGTCGATGCCGTATTGCTCGGATGGAATGCGCTACGATGGATGAACCAGGAACTTTACAGAAAGGGCCGTCCGACGATGAGCGACGACCAGACTCCGAAGATTATCGTAGATGACGACTGGAAGTCGCAAGCCAAGGCGGAGAAGGAGAAGCTTCGGGCTTCTGAATCCTCCAAGCCTGCCGAGGGTGCGGGGGGCGCGCCTGAAAAAATCGGCTTTGAGCATCTGCTGGAGCTGCTTGCGACCCAGGCGTTGATGTACCTTGGAGCGTTTCCCGATCCTCAGACGGGCAAGGCCATCATCGCACCGGACATGGCCAGGCTGCATATTGATCTGCTCGGCGTGGTGGAAGAAAAGACGCGCGGGAATCTCACCGAGAGCGAGAAGGCAAAGATCGAGGGGATTCTCCACGAGCTTCGGATGCAGTACGTGGAGATCACCAAGGCGGTGGCCAAGGCAGTTGAAGAAGGCAAGATCAACCCGGCCGATCTCAAGGGGGGTGGGTCGGGAAGCGGCACGGCACCCGGCGCGGAGTCCTGACGAGACTTCGGCTCAAAACGAGAGGAAGGAGCCTGTGACAGACGGTCAAGGATTCTTGCAGCGTCATTATCACCTCCTCCGGCGTCTGCACTCTCTGGCAGGCGTGGTTCCGATCGGCGCGTTCATGATCATCCATCTGACGACGAACTCGTCGGTGGTGTGGGGCGCGCTCAACGGGCGGGCGCACATTGCCGAGAGTGCGGCGGGAAGGGGTATTGAGACTTTCCAGCATGAAGTGCACTTCATCAACAACCTGCCGCTGCTGTTGCTGACCGAGATTGGTGTGCTGTGGCTCCCGATTGCGTTTCACGCGATTCTGGGAGTGGCGTTTGCCCTGACCGGGTCGAACAACGTGAGCCGATACGGATATCAGGGCAACAAGCGATACGCGTTGCAGCGGCTGACCGGGTATATCGGGTTTCTGTTCATTGTTTATCACGTTGCGACGCTGCGATGGGGCTGGAGCTTCCTGACGCCTGCGGGAACGACGTGGAGCCACTACTACGCGGCTTCGACGCTTGCGGCGGCGCTGAAGGGGGCTGCGGGACAGTGGAGTGTGGCCGGCGTGATCGTGTCGATCGGATACTTCATCGGGGTGAGCGCCCTGGTGTTTCATTTTGCGAACGGGCTGTGGACGGCGGCGATCACGTGGGGGCTGACGATTTCGCAAGCTGCCCAGCGGCGTTGGGGGTATGTGTGCTCGTGCGTTGGGGCGGTACTGATGCTCGCGGGTTGGTCGGCACTGGCCGGGTTCCTGTTTGTTGCCGACTACGACGAAGCGGTGCAGATTGAAGAGCGCATGGTCGAGCAGATGTACGGGCACGAGTACCTTTTGGAGTTGAAGGAGAAGTTTGCCGATCGGCCGGAGATCGGGCGTTCGGCGGTCAGGCAGGCGGCGACGAGGCCGTATCCGGGTCCGGCACCGTTGATCGAAGAATAAGCACGGATGGGCCTGCAAATAGAGGAGCTCACGCGGTGACGAGCACGAATCAACGAGTGATCATCGTGGGCGGCGGTCTGGCGGGGCTCGCAGCGGCGATTCGCGTTGCCGAGGCGGGCTTGCCCGTGGACCTGTTCAGCATGGTGCCGGTCAAGCGGAGCCATTCGGTATGCGCGCAGGGCGGGATCAATGCGTGCAACGAGGTGGCTCGCCAGCAGGGGTACTCGGAATATCAGCATTTTGACGAGACGATCTACGGGGGTGATTTTCTCGCCGACCAGGGGCCGGTTTTGGAGATGGCCAACTGGGCGCCGAAGATCATCGACTTGCTGGATCGGATGGGCGTGCCGTTCAATCGCACAGCCGAGGGAAGGCGTGACCTGAGACTTTTCGGGGGGAGCCTGTTCAAGCGGACACATTTTTCGGGTGCGACGACGGGGCAGCAGTTGCTCTATGCCCTCGATGAACAGGTTCGGCGTTTTGAAGCGGAAGGGAAGGTCAGCAAGTACGAGTTCTGGGAGTTTCTCCGGCCGATTCTGGTGGGGCAAGGGGACCAGCGCCGGTGCGTGGGTATCGTGGCGCAAGACATGCGGACCATGCAGATTCGCCCCTTCCGTGCCGATGCGGTCGTCATGGCAACCGGTGGGTGCGGGCTGATCTTCGGCAAGAGCACAAACAGCGTAATTTGCACAGGTGGTGCGGCGAGTCGCTGCTATCAGGCGGGCGCATGGTACGGCAATGCCGAGATGATCCAGGTGCATCCCACTGCGATACCCGGCGCGGACAAGTGTCGATTGATGAGTGAGTCGGCGCGTGGCGAAGGGGGGCGTGTGTGGGTGCCTCGGAAGAAGGGGGATACGCGGCGGCCGAAGGATATTCCCGAGAACGAGCGTTGGTACTTTCTGGAGGAGCGATATCCGGCGTATGGGAACCTCGTGCCCCGGGACATCGCGACGCGCGAGATTTTCGATGTGTGCGTGAACGAGGGGATGGGGATCGACGGGCAGAACATGGTCTACCTCGACCTGACGCACAAGGACCCGGACTACCTGACGGAAAAGCTCGGCGGGATCATGGAGATCTACGAGAAGTTCGTGGGCGTGGATCCGCGGTATGAGCCGATGAAGATTTTCCCGTCGGTGCACTACTCGATGGGGGGGCTCTGGACGACGTTTACGCCGGGTGCGTATCAGCCGGCCGAGCCGGCGGGCAAGCACGAGCCGGGGATGATCCCACCGGTCGGTACCGAAGTCGGTCAGGGAATGGCATACGGCGCTCCGAACAACATGATGACCAACATCGCGGGGTTATACGCGTTCGGCGAGGTCAACTTTGCCTACCACGGTGCGACGCGTCTGGGAGCCAACGCGTTGCTCAGCTGCATCTTTGACGGGCTGTTCAACGGGGTTTCGGTTGTCAATTACGTGCGCGAGGGTGTTCCTTCGACTCAGCCGGCCGAGTCGTTGGAGGCCGCATGCTTCGATGAAGCCTCTTCGGCCGAGCAGGCAAAGTACGATGGGCTTCTTGCAACGGTGGGCACGAATGAGCGCGATGAGAAGTTCAATCCGTATGTGATTGCCAGGGAGATGGGCGAGGAGATGACGGCGGCGTCGACGGTGGTGAAGACCGGGCCTCGGCTCGAGCAGTGCCTTGCCAAGCTTGCCGAGCTTCGTGAGCGATATGCCCGTGTGCAGCTCTCGGATTCAGCCGGCTGGACGAACCAGTCGCTGAGCTTTGCGCGTGCGGTTGGCGACATGCTGATTTTGGCCGAGGTGATCGCCAAGGCGGGCCTGCTGCGTGAAGAAAGCCGGGGCTCGCACAAGCGACTGGATTTCCCGGATCGAGACGACGAGCGGTTTGGAAAGGCGAGCGTGGCCGAGTTTGACCCGGCAACGGGTGAGCACAGAATCTTCTGGCGTGATGTGCAGACGAATCTGGTCAAGCCGCGTCCGCGAACCTATGGGAAGGTTGAATCGGACCAGAAGGGCAAGCAGGAGCCGGTCGGTTCGGCCGGATGATTGAGCAAAGGACGCGTTCGATGGGAAACGGTGCCAACAGCGGCGGTCGTACAAGAAACGTGGTCTTTCGCATCAAGCGTTGCGACGGACCGGGCAAGCCATCGCGGTGGGAGGCGTTTCGTGTTCCGGTCGAGCCGAATGCGAACGTCATCTCGTGCCTGAACTGGATTGCAGCGCATCCGGTGACGATGGACGGCAGGCCGACGACGCCGGTTGTGTGGGACTCCAACTGCCTTGAGGAAGTGTGCGGTGCGTGCACGATGGTCATCAACGGGCGTGTGCGTCAGAGCTGTTCGTGCCTGATCGATGAGTATGCGCCCAACGACGGTGACACGATCACGCTGGAGCCGATGAGCAAGTTTCCGGTGGTGCGCGATCTGTGGGTTGATCGTCAGCGACTGTTCGAGGGGCTCAAGAAGGTCAAGGCGTGGGCGCCGATCGACGGGACGTACAGCCTCGGTGACGGGCCGCGCGAGTCGCCCGCGCAGCAGCACGTGCGCTACGCCCTGTCGACGTGCATGAGCTGCGGTTGCTGTCTGGAAGCCTGTCCGCAGTATCTCAAGGAAGAGGATGCGTCGAAGTGGGACACTGCGTTCGTCGGGGCGGCGATCATCAGCCAGGCACGCCTGTTCAACGAACATCCCACGGGCGCCATTCTCAAGGATGATCGTCTCGATGCGCTGCTGGGTGTCGGGGGGATCAATGATTGCGGCAATGCGCAGAACTGCGTGCGCGTATGCCCGAAGGATATCCCGCTGACCGAGTCGATCGCCGCGATCGGACGAGCGGCAACCATTCACGGGTTCAAGCGTTTCTTCCGGGGTGCGTAGATGGGCGTTGAGCCCGGCGGTCCGGCGGAGTTTTACAAGCAGGTGCGGGCGTCGGGTCTCGTGCGTCGCCTGCTTGAGCTGGCGCGTGACGAGGATCTGGGCTCGCCGCAACGTGATTTGACCAGCGAACTCATGTGCGCGCCTGCGTCTACGCTGCGGTGTGCCGTTGTCGCGCGAGAGCGGGCGATTCTGTGTGGGCTTGCATTGGCGGAGGATCTGTTTGAGGTATTTGGCTGTGCGCACGAGGTCGATTGGCAGTGTGCATGTTCGGATGGTGACCCGGTCGAAGCGGGCCGGCACGTGGCGACGATCGGTGGGCCTGCTCGTTCGGTTCTGGCGCTGGAGCGCACGCTCTTGAATCTGCTGGGCCGACTGTCGGGCGTTGCGTCGTTGACGCATTCGTATCGTCAGGCGATAGGAGCACATGATCGGGCGCAGCTGTGCGATACGCGCAAGACGACGCCGGGGCTGCGTGTGCTGGAAAAGTACGCGGTGGTATGCGGTGGGGGAACATCGCACCGGATGGGCCTCCATGACGCGGTGCTCATCAAGGACAATCACCTCGCGGGTGTGGCGACCGATGCGATTGCAGCATATCTGACTGATGTTGCGCGACGTGCGCGGCAGGAGTCGCGATGTACGTTTGTGGAAGTTGAAGTTGATTGCCTGGAGCAGTTTGAGCAGGTGCTTCGCGTCGAGCGGGGTCTGATTGACATGGTGCTGCTTGACAACTTCCCGGTGCATGAGCTAGCAAGCGCCGTGCAGATGAGAGATGAGCGCGGCAGCGGGGTGCTGCTGGAAGCGTCAGGAGGGGTGCGGCTCGAGACGATCGGCGCGATCGCGTCAACCGGCGTGGACCGCATCAGCGTCGGAGCATTGACTCACTCGGCTGTGAGCGTGGACTTCGGGCTGGATGCGTTGTGAGCGAGGACCTGACAACCTGGGCCGACCGGCTCGAGCGCGTGCTCGTCGATGAACCCGGGCCGATCGATCGCGTGCGCGTGCTTGCGGAGACCGAGTCGACTCAGGATGCGGCCTGGCAGTCGTGTGGCGGTCGAGCGGGGTTGGTGGTCGTGGCGGGCAGGCAGACGCGAGGGCGCGGCCGGCTCGGCAAGCACTGGGTCGATTCGTTCGGGCTCGGAGTGGCGATGACGCTGGTTGTCGAACCGGGCGAACCGGGATGGCGTCTTTCGGTGCTTGCGGGGGTTGCGGCCGCCCGCGCATGTGAGCGCTTTGTGCCGGGTCGCGTGCGCGTGCGCTGGCCGAATGATGTGCTCGAGCCTGGGGAAAGGGGACGCAAGCTTGCGGGTGTGCTGGTTGAATCGCGCAGCGGGCTTGCGCTGGTGGGTGTGGGGATCAATGTGCGCCAGGGCAGCGAGCACTGGTCAGGACGGCTCGGGGAGCAGGCGGTCAGCCTGCATCAGCTCGGTGCTGAATGCAGCCGCCTAGATGTGGCAAGGGCGCTGGTCAAGTCTTTCCATGCACTTTGGAAGGTCGACGCCGGCGCATTGATCGAAGAATGGCGCGCACGCGAGTGGCTCTTCGGGCGTCGTTGCACAGTTGCGCACAACGGCGATACATTCCAGGGCGTCGTCAAGACAATCGATCCGAACGATCAGATCGTGCTCGATGTCGGCTCGGGCGACGTGGCGCTTCCTGCAGCGAGCTCAAGTGTGATCGAGGTTTTCACTGACTCGCTGCCGGGCTTGGACCAACGACGCCCATGATCCGTCCGATGACGCGCAGGAACTCGGCAATGGACATGGAGTCGGGTTCGGCAGCGGTGTGATGGAGCACGAGTACGGTCTGGTCGTCTTCGGACGGGGCTCCGCCGGAGAAGGTGCGCACGCGATCGAACAGTTGAGCTGCGAGCGTTTCCGGATGATTTGCGTCGCACGACTGGGCGCATTGGATCAATCCATCCAGACCGAGCTGCTGACCTTGCGGGTTCCTGGTTTCCATCATCGCGTCGGTATGAAGGATGACCAGGTCGTCGGGCTCAAGGCGGACGGCAAACTGGTCATAGCCGGTTGGGTCGATGACTCCAAGGGGGAGATTGCGCAGCCCGATGGCTTTTCCATCGGAGGCGATGACGTCGGGTGTGTCTTGCGTGAGGGGGGCCCACTTTCCCGTCCGGCGGCGGTAGAGGAGTGGGGGAGGATGACCGGCGTTGACGAGGATGAGCACGCTGGCCGGTGCCCAGTAGGTCGCGAGGACGGCCGTTGCGAATGTTCCCGATCTGGCGACGGACTGGAAGTCCTCGTTGAGCGAGCGGGCGAATCGGGCCTGATTTGGAGTGTTGATGTGCTTGCGCATCAGTGATCGCAGGCTTTGTGCGATTGTGCTGACGGCATCGCCGTGCCCGGACACATCGGCAACGGCGATGCGGGCGATGCGTCCGGATCCGCACATGGAGATGTAGTAGATGTC
>RFGK01000109.1 GCA_003697045.1 Planctomycetota bacterium | reverse complement strand
GCGTTGCGTGCTTCCTGGTCTTCGCTGGGGATGCGTGAGAGGACATGATCGAGGCCGACGATGGGGGGCTCGTCGAACGTGAAGGTTGCCGCGGTGCGCTCGACTTCGGCGGAAAAGAAGAGGCTGGCCTCGCAGGGCCCTTCGAAGCGAAGGCGGTAGGTCGCGGGGACGAGCAGATTCTCGACGCAATCCTGGCCACGGTCGGCCTCGCGCTCGAAGTAGAGCGCTTCCCACAGCTCGGGCCGGTCGGATCGTTCAAGACGGTCGGTTTCGATGAGTACGCCCGCTTCGGGGGTTGCCGCGATGAGGGCCTGGTCGGCATGGCGGATGGCGAACTCGTCGAGCCGGCGGCGATGCAGCGCGTGGAAATCGCGCAGACTGAGCAGCGGCCGAAGCTCGAGGATGCCCGCTTGTGCGGGCGCATGGATTCGGTATCGCACGCGCACGGCGTTGTGGGCGTGGGCGATGTCCACTCGTTTTTCGATGGTGCATCCAGAGCCGGGGCGGAACAGCCACTGACACCAGGACGTCCCCTTGGAGAAGCGGTCGAGCAGGTCGGAGCGGCGCGGGCGGTCCGGGGCGTCGTGGAAGTGAAAGGGCGTGAGCCAGACGGGTTGGTCGCCGGAATCAAGGACGAGGCGCTCGGCGATCTGGGTGAGCACGGCCACGCGGCCGACGGGAGGGCGTGTGGCTGCGATGAGCAGCCCGTGGTAGCGCCGGGTGGGCGTGCCCAGGGCCGTTCCCATGGCAAAGCCCCCCAGCCCGTCAGGCAGAAGCCATTCTGTCTCAAGAAGGGATTGGCAGGTGCGATCGAGCTGGTAAACGGGGGCGGGCATGTGGGTTGAATCGTCAGGATATGGTCGCGGCATGCAGGGATCTTGCGCAAAGCCACGGCGATCGGCAGGTGCGGGCTTGACCAAACCGCTCGCGCGTGCAACGCTCTTTCATGGAGACCCTCGCAAAAAACGGTATCGACGTTTCGCACGCACCGAGCGGCTCGCGGATCGCAGGGGAGGGTATCACCTTTGATGATGTTCTCCTGCTGCCGCGGCACAGCTCGGTGCTTCCGGTGGATGCGCAGACCGACTCGAACCTGACGCGCCACGTGCGCGTGCGGATCCCGCTGGTCTCGGCGCCGATGGATACGGTCACGGAAAGCGCCCTGGCAATCGCTCTTGCGCAGGAGGGCGGGATCGGAATCATTCACAAGAACATGCCGATCGAAGCGCAGGCGCGCGAGGTTGAGAAGGTGAAACGATCGGCCAACGGGGTGATCTTTGACCCGGTGACGCTGCGTCCTGATGACACGATCGGGCGAGCCAAGGCATTGATGCGAGAGCACAATGTTTCGGGCTTTCCGGTCACCGAAAGACCGACTTCGGGCGATCGTTCCGGAGGCAAGGTGGTGGGCATTCTCACGCGGCGGGACCTGAAGTTCGGCGTGGATGAATCCACGCTTGTGCGCGAGGTGATGACCAGCGAAGGGTTGATCACGGCTCCTCCGAACACGACGCTCGAGCAGGCCGAGGTCATTCTCAACGCCCGGAAGGTCGAAAAGCTCCTGCTCGTCGATGAGAAGCATCACCTGGCCGGGCTGATCACGATGCGCGATATCGAGCGGCAGTCGCGCTTTCCAAATGCCTGCACGGATGAGCGCGGGCGGCTGCTCTGCGGCGCAGCGGTGGGTCCGGGCCAGCACGATCGGGTTGAGGCGCTGCTTTGTGCCGGGGTGGACGTGCTGGTGGTCGATACGGCTCACGGACATTCGGACAACGTGCTCACGATGGTGCGTGAGATCAAGGCCAGGCATGCCATCGACGTGATCGCGGGGAATATTGCCACGGCCGAGGCTGCGGTTGATCTTGTGCGCGCGGGCGCTGATGCGGTCAAGGTGGGTATCGGTCCCGGGTCAATCTGCACGACGCGGGTGGTCACGGGGGTGGGGGTGCCTCAGATTACGGCGATATTCAATGCGGTCGAAGGTGTCAAGAGCACGGGTGAGGATGTTCCGGTGATTGCCGACGGGGGCATCCGGCTTTCGGGAGATATCGCCAAGGCGATTGCGGCCGGCGCATCGACGGTGATGATGGGTTCGCTCTTTGCGGGCCTGGACGAAAGCCCCGGAGAGCTGGTGATTTCGGGCGGTCGTCGCTACAAGTCGTACCGTGGCATGGGCTCGGAAGGCGCGATGATGCGGGGTTCGGCGGATCGGTACGGGCAGGACGCCAGGCTTGACAGTCAGGGCAAGCCGATGATGAAGTTTGTGCCCGAGGGCGTTGAGGGGTTGGTGCCGTATCGTGGGGCGCTTGCGGAGTTTGTGTATCAGCTCGTCGGGGGTTTGCGTTCGGCGATGGGATATTGCGGGTGTGCGACGATCGAGGAGTTTCGCACCCGGCCGCAGTTTTGCAGGGTTTCGCCAGCGACGCGGGCCGAGAATCACCCGCACGATATCAAGATCACCAAGGAATCTCCCAACTACACTTGGGAGCAGGCGTCGGAATCACATTGAGCGATGCAGCCTTGCCTGGAGGAAGATCGATGACGATGGTGGCGAGCAATCCGGCGATGAGGCCCTTTGTTCAGCCGCAGCGCTACGAAGAGCTTTCGTCGGCCCATGTGGGAAGAGAATCGTCCATGACGTTGCAGGGGACGATCAATGCCTCTGCGGTTCTGCTTGCGTTGTGTGCGATCTCGGCGGTGG
>RFGK01000108.1 GCA_003697045.1 Planctomycetota bacterium | reverse complement strand
GTATGTCCCGGCGCTGGTGTTGCTTTCGCACGTCGGACACCTGGGCGGTCGTCTGGTGCACGAGTTTGGGATTCACGCCCCGATCGCCCGGTACACGACGGATGCTGTTCGGGCGCAGCCCCTGCCTTTTCACGATGAGGATGATGACGATTGACCCGGTCTGTGTCTGATCCGGATGTGCGTATCGATTCGGGGACCGAGCGGGCCCGGGCGGAGTTGCCGCGCACCGCGGAGGACCGGGCGGACCTGCGCGAACTGGTGCTTGTGTGCGTCGGTGGAGCGTTGGTTGCTGGGGCGTGGGTGTCGGGGCTTCTGGAGCTGGGGCCGGTGGTTCTGTGGGTTTTGTGTGCGGTGAGCGTGCCCTTGACGAGCGTGCGTACGAGCCGGCGGGCGTTTGAGGCGATTCTCGAACGTCGGGTTGATGTCGATGTCCTGATGTTCGTGGCTGCGATCGGGGCGGCGGCGATCGGCCACCCGGTCGAAGGGGCATTTCTCCTGTTTCTGTTTGGGCTCGGCGCCACGGGTGAGCACATGGCGGTGCGTCGAGCGGAGCGCTCTCTGCGGAGTCTCGAATCGCTTGCCCCGGAACGGGCTGAGCGTGTTCGCGAGGATGGATCGGTGGAGGAGGTGTCGATCGAGGCGCTCAAGGTGGGAGATGTGGTCCGCGTGCGTCCGTTTGATCGCGTGCCGTGTGACGGGGAGGTGGTCGAGGGCACGACGGCGCTGGATGAATCGACGTTGACGGGTGAGCCGATTCCGGTGGAGAAGACAGTCGGCGACATGGTTTTTGCGGGGACGCTGAACGCCGGCGCGGCGATGATGATGCGCGTGGTGCGTCCTGCGTCGGACAGTGCGCTGGCGCGGGTGATTGCGGTGGTGACCGAAGCTCGGTCCAGACGTGCGCGTGTCGAACTTCTGACCGAGCGCATCGAGCGCTGGTATGCGCCGTCGATTCTGGCGCTCGCGTCGATTGTTTTTGCGGGTCCGGTGGTGCTGGGATACGACGCGGCGACGTGGTTTTATCGCGCCATGGCGTTTCTGACGGCTGCTTCACCGTGTGCGCTTGCGATCGGCGCTCCGGCGACGTATCTGTGTGGTGTTGCCGGAGGTGCGCGGCGGGGGATCGTGTTCAAAGGGGGCGAAAGCCTTGAAGCACTCGCGCGCGTGCGCACCATCGCGCTCGACAAGACGGGCACGATCACGACGGGGCGCCCGCGTGTCCACCGCATCGAGCCGGTGGCAGAGATGGCCGAAGATGAGATCCTCGCGCTCGCGGCTTCGCTGGAAGGCCAAGCATCGCATCCGCTGGCCGATGCGATTTGTGGACAGGCCGAGGATCGCTCGCTGAGCGTCCCGATTGCCGAGGAAGTCGTGCAGGTTGCCGGCACGGGCGTCACTGGCAGGGTGAATGGCGAGGCGATCGAGGTGGGCTCACCCAAGCTGATTGAGGAGCTGGACGACGAGCATGCGGCATGGCGGGCGGTGCACGAGCTGTCGCGTGATGGGCTTTCGGTGGTGGTGGTGTTGCGAGGCGGTCGGTGTGTGGGTGTGATCGGCGTGGGCGACGAGATTCGAGCCGATGCTGCCGAGGCGGTGCGCTCGATGCGAGCGCATGGGCTGCGCGTGGTGATGCTGACGGGTGATCACGCCGAGTCTGCGCAAGTGATCGCCGAGGCGGTGGGCATCGAGGAGTTTCATGCCGAGCAATCGCCGGAAGAGAAGATGGCGAGGCTGGAGGAGTTGGAAGCACATGCTGGGCCTGTGGCGATGGTGGGCGATGGCGCCAACGATGCGCCCGCACTTGCCCGCGCCAGCGTAAGCCTTTCGATGGGCAACGCGGCCTCAGACGTCGCGGCCGACAATGCCGATATCGCGATCATGGGCGAGCGGTTGATGTTCGTCGTCGAAGCGCTCGATTATGCACGGCGAGCGCGAGTGGTGATGCGGGAGAATCTGATCATCGCTCTTGGGGTGATCAGCGTGGTGGCGCCGCTGGCCGTTGCGGGACTGGCCAAGCTTGGCGTGGCGGTCATTCTGCACGAAGGCTCGACGGTGGTCGTGGTGATCAACGCGTTGCGTTTGCTGCGTCGGTCGCGAGTGGGGAGATAGACTCTCTCACATGGCAAGGCGCCATCGCATCAAACCCGGGCGAGCATCATCATCGCGTCGCAGCGCGAGCAAAGCGTCGCCGGCAGAGCGATTCATGCCCGAGGGGGTGCGGGCGCTCTCGTCCGAACGATTTGAAGAGGCAGCGGAGCTTTTTGCCAGGGCGGTTCAAGCCGACTGGCGGCACGTGCACGCGAGGCTGTTTCACGCGCGTGCGCTTGGCATGCTGGGGCGTCAGGGCGAGTGTGCCGAACAGATTGAGCGTCTGGTGCAGATCGCCGGACGGGATGTGGCGATTCTGCTGGAAGCCGGCCAGACGCTGGAGCGGTTTGGGCTGTTTGAGCATGCGGCTCGGGTGTACGAACGCGCGAGGCAGGTGGCGCCGCATGAGGCGGAGGCGATGGTGCGGGCTGCAGCGGTGTGCGAACGTCTGCACCGCCTGGAGGATGCCGAGACGCTGGCGCGTGAAGCGTTGGGGCGTGATGCCGATTGTCATGAGGCGCAACTGGTGCTGGCGCGGGTGCTTCGCCGCTTCAAGCGTCTGGATGAGGCGGATGAGTTGCTCAACGAGGCTGTGCGACAAGAGGGGCTTGCCGATTTGTTGCATGCCAGGCTGTGGTACGAGCTGGCTGGCGTTCTTGATGCGCAGGAGCGGTATCAGGAGGCCGCCTCGGCATTGACGCATGCCAAGCAGGCGCTTTCGGAGCGTCGGGCGGCCCTGGCTGCGGGCGCCGAAGAGGCCGAGTATACGCTGCGCCGGCTGGTACAGGAGATGACGCCGGCGCGAGTTGCGCAGTGGGAAGAGGCGAGCCGCTCGCTTGAACCGGCGCGGCTTGCGGCGCTGGTCGGGTTTCCGCGATCGGGCACAACGCTGCTGGAGCGCATCATTGATGCGCACCCGATGATCGAGAGCGTGGAGGAGAGCCTGCATTTGTCGACCGAGCTGGTGACTGGATTTGCGCGGGCCGTTCCGGGTGCCGATTCGATTGCCCAGCAGCTTGATCGGGTTTCGCTGGAAGATGTGCGACGGTGCCGTGCTGCGTATTTCAAGGCGATGAGCTCGCACCTTTTGTCGCCGCTGGGGGACCGGTATCTGCTTGACAAGAATCCGATCCGCACGCTTGTGATGCCGGTGCTGCGCCGGGCGGTGCCTGATGCGAAGATCATCACGGCGGTGCGTGATCCGCGTGATGTGGTGCTGAGCAACCTGATGCAGGCGTATGAGCCGAGTGCGATGAACCTGGCGTTTCTGGATGTTGAACAGGGCGGTCGGTTTTATGCGCTCAACATGGGCGGGTGGCTCAAGCTGCGGGAGCTGATCGATGGGTGGATTGAGGTGCGCTATGAGGACGTTGTGGCTGACGCGCTAGCCCAGGCCCGGCGTGTGCTTGATCTGCTGAAGCTGGAGTGGGACGAAGCGCTCGAGCGGTTTGATGAAGTTTCGCGTGACAAGGCTGTGCGCAGCCCGACGTATGCTGCCGTGCAGGAGAAGGTCTACACGCGTGCGGTGGGTCGCTGGGAGCACTATGCCGAGTATCTTGCGCCGGCGATGCCACATCTTGAGCCGATCGTCAAAGCGCTCGGGTATGGGTGAGGCTGGGACGGTGTGCGTGATGCGGCCGGGGATGAGCCTCTGGCGGGATGCGGGCAGAGGGGTTGCGAGCTAATCGGCGCTTGCCTCGATCGTCAGGGCTGCCTTGCTCCCGGTCTGGCAGTAGAGCTTGCCGATGCGGTGGGCAGCCCAGTTGGTGACGCGCAGGTCGGGCGCCTCGGGTCCCTGCTTGATGGAGATCACGTCGTAGTAGTTATCTCGCTGGGCGGGGATGAATCCGGCATCGCGCACAAGGCGACAGAGCACGGCCTCGTCGAGGCAGTATGTCGTGCCGGCTGCGGAGACGACGTTTTCTTCCATCATCACCGAACCCATGTCGTTGGCGCCGAACATGAGTCCGAGCTGGCCGATGTGCGGGCCCATGGTCACCCAGCTGGACCCCATCGAATAGATGTTGTCGAGGAACAGACGGCTCGTCGCCTGCACGCGCAAGTAGTCGACCGCGCCGCTCATGCGAAGCCTTCGCCCGAATTCGGGATGATCCTGCTTGCGGCCGGTGCCATCGAGCCGGGCGACGACGTCGCCGGGGAACGCGGTGCCGTATTTTTCGAAGTCGCCTTCGACGGTGCCCCACTCCTTGAGGTTTCCCAAGGGCGTGTTTTCGCGCTGGAACGGCCAGGCGATGAATGCGGTGTAGTGCCCGCCGGCTTGCTGATGGGTGCGGAGACTGGCTGGATATCGGCGCGACAACTCGTCATCGCCTGCGTCGGCCGGTTCGAGTTCGAGCGGACGAGGGATGCCGAAGTCGCGCAGGGCTCGATCCTGCCATTTGCGCACTTCCCACATGTGATGGATGCGGTCGGCGTATCCCTCGATGTGGCCGAACATCATTGAAGCGCTGGTGAACATGCCCAGGCTGTGCGCCACATACATGGTGGTGAGCCACGCTTGATGGTCACACTTGCCAAGCCCGATCTTGCGGCGCACGGGTGGGGCGAAGATTTCGCCGCCGCCCCCGGGCAGAGAGTCCATGCCCGCGTCCTGCAAGCGGATGAGGACCCAGCGGATCTTGTCTTCGAGTGTGGCGCCGGGTGGTTTGAAGAACTCGACGAACTCGATCATTTCGGGCGGGCTGAATGCGTGCACGTGGATCGCGGGAAACCGCTCCTTGATGCCTCGGAGAAGGTCGAGATACCAGTCGAGCGGCAGCTCGGGGTTCATGCCGCCCTGCATGAGGATCTGCGTGCCTCCGATGGAGACCAGCTCTGCGATCTTGTCGTAGATCTGCTGCGGCTCAAGCGTGTATGCGTCGTGATCGCCAAGGTCGCGTCGAAAGGCGCAGAACGTGCACCGGGCTGTGCAGACGTTGGTGTAGTTGATGTTGCGGTCGATGACGTAGGTGCGCAGGTGATGGCCGTGGATGGCGCGGCAGCGTGCGTCTGCCCAGCGTCCGAGCGTGTGCAAGGGCGCCCGGGTGAGAAGTTCGAGCCCCTGCTCGGGCGTGAGTCGTGCCTGGCCGCGTGCAACGGCTGCGAGCAGGCCGGGATCGGTTGCTTCAAGGTCTGGATGCTCGACGGGCGGGGTGTAGAGATGCGTGGGCATGAGACTCCTCAAGTTTCAAAAATCTTTGAAAGCCGCGTGTGTCAGGTCAAGCGGGACCGGGGACTGGCCTGACGGAGATCAACTGGTCGAGCGAAGTTCTTCAGCCACGCCGGTCATCCGGGCGCGTCCGGCGCGGTCACACAGGCTTACGACCACGGCCACGATCATCCCGGCTGCGAACGAGGGGGGCAGGACATCCAGGGCCACCAGCAGTTCGCGGGCTCGATCGGCGCCGATGCTGGTCAAGGCTGGTGGGATAACGAACTTGAACAGGGGCACAGAGAGAAAGCCGGCGATCATGGATGCCTTGGCTCCTGTTGCTGTCAGTTTCGACCAGAACAGGCTCAAGACGATGACCGGGCAGAACGTCGCAGCGATGCCCGACCAGCCGAAGATGATCGTCCAGAAAACGCCCTGCTCCTTGTTGTAGAGCATGATTCCGATGCCGACTGCAAACGCGATGAGCGAAAGCACGAGCGTCAGGGTGCGGCTCATCGCGACGAGCGTGTCATCAGGCATGTCGGGATGTCGGGTTTTCTGCCAGTAGTCGCGCACAGCGGCTGACGATGCGACGACAAGCAGCGAATCAATCGTGGACATGATTGCCGAGAGCACCATTGCGATATAGACGCCGCTGAAAAACGCGGGCAGTAACGTGTCGGACATGTACGGCAGGATTTTGTCCTGATGTCCGCCGATGGTGTCCAGATCGAACAGTGCCCGCCCGGTGATCCCGACCAGCACGGCGCCCGAGTCGGCCAGGACCGTCCAGGTGATGGCGGTGACGGCGCCCGGTGCGATCTCTTTTTCGCTGCGAAGCGAGATGAATCGAACGAAGACCTGTGGCGAGCCGAGGAAGCCGATGCCGATCATCACGAGCCCGATGATCGAGAATACCTGCATGGCATCCCAGCCGTTGCCCGGGTATGCGGCGAGCAGAGACGGGTCGATTTGGCGCAGGCGGTCGAGGACCTGTGTGACGCCCCCGGCTTCGAGCAGGCCGACGATTGGCAGGACCACCAGCCCGAGCAACATGAGCGTTCCCTGAAAGACGTCGGACCAGACAACGGCTGTGAACCCGCCCTGCGTGATGTAGAGCAAGACGATGCTGAAGCCGACGGCGGCACCGAGATAGTGATTCCATCCGAGAAAGGCGTTGAAGGCGCCACCTGCGGCGTGCACCTGCGTTCCTGCATAGATCGGGACAAAGACAAGCAGCGATCCGGCAGCGATGAGGCGAAGCCAGTGTCCTCCATCGCGCAATCGGCTTTCAAGGTAGTCCGGCACGGTGACCGAGTCGTATCGATCGGTGAGGCGTTTGAAGCGGCGCGCCATGAAGAGCCAGGCGATACCGACACCGAGCAGCTCGCCGACGACGACCCAGAAGGCCTTGACGCCGATGGCATAGCCCATGCCGGTCAGCCCGAGCAGGAGCCATGCGGACTCTCCGGTGGCCCGGGCGGAGAAGGCCGCGTTGATGAATCCGAGCCTCTTGCCGCTGACGAAGAAGTCACGAATATCGTGCATTCTTCTCGACGCCAGCAGCCCGATGACGATGAGGGTGGCGGCGTAGAGCAGGAATGCGAGCAGCTTTTGAAGCGTATCGCTGTCCAAGGTGGATGCCTCCGAAACGGGACGAGCATACCACGATTGGATGGGACATTCAGCCCGACTCAGCCGCGTGGATGGCAGGCCTTGTGCAGCTTTTTGAGCCCGGAGCGATCGACGTGGGTGTAGATCTGTGTGGTAGAGATGTCTGCATGCCCAAGCAGCTCCTGTACGACGCGCAGGTCCGCGCCGCCGGCGAGCAGGTGTGTGGCAAAGCTGTGCCGGAGCATGTGCGGGTGGACGTGGCCGAGCCCGACAGAGCGGGCATGGTCGCGCACGATCGTCCACAGTCGTGCCCGTGTCAGTGGCCTGCCCGACTTTGAAAGAAACACACACCCTCTGTCCCGTCGTTCGGCTGCGCGCTCGGCGGTCATCAGGCGTGGACGACAGTGCTTGAGGTATGCATCAAGAGCCTCGGCTGCGGGGATGCCCATGGGCACAAGCCGTTGCCTGTTTCCCTTCCCGAGCACGCGCAGCGCCCGGGTTCGTTCGAGCACGTCGCCCAGCTTGAGGCCGAGCACTTCGCTGGCGCGCAGCCCGCTGGCATACATCAGCTCGAGCATGGCGCGGTCGCGCAGCCACAGGGGCAGTGTGTGCTCGTGCACCTGATCGGGAGGTGACGGGGCCTCGACCAGCGCGCGCATGTTTGCGGGCGAAAGGACGCCGGGCAGATGGCGCCACCGGTGCGGTCGCTCGAGCAGCTCGCTGACGTCGGTCATGGCGCGGCCGGTGGCGAGCATCCAGCGTGAGAAGATGCGAATGGTGGAGATGTGTCGCGTGACCGACGAGGCTTCGAGTGCGCGCTGAGAGGCCAGACGCGAGATGTGCTCGACGAGATGACGCGGCGTGATGTTGGTCGGATCGACCACGCCGCGGTGCGCAAGGTCATCGAGCAGGTCGCGCAGATCTCGCCCGTAGCTTTCGATCGAAGCGGGGGCGAGTCCGCACTCGACGCGGAGGAAGAGGATGAAATCTTCGAAGAGGTCGCGGAGCGCGAGGGGCACATCGGGCGCGAGTTTTCTCCAGCACGGTGTCACAGGGAATTGATCGGACTTTTATTGGCTGTTTATCGAGTCAGCGTGCGATCGGGGTCAAAAAAGGAGACGCCCCGGCCGTTGAGCCGGGGCGTCGGGCGTCCTGCGTGGAAGCTTCGGAGTTACCCGAGCAGCTGGAGCACCGTCTGGGGCTGGTTGTTGGCCAGCGCCAGGGTGTTGGTGGCGGCCTGGACGAGGATCTGATTCCGCGTCAGGGCTGCCGTTTCAGATGCGAAATCTGTATCGCGGATGGTGCTTTCCGCAGCCGCGGTGTTCTCGAGTGCGACGCCGAGGCTTCGGATGGTTGCACCGACCACGTTGGACTGGAACGATCCGAGGCGGCCGCGGAGCGACGAGACCTGGTTGATGGCTTCGTCGATGATCTTCTGAGCCTGAGAGAGGCTCGAAGCCGTGGTCACGTCATAGGCCTGCCCACTGCCCAGCGAGTCGAGGAAGCCCAGCGTGCTGTTGCCGAGCTTACGGGCAGCCACGTCGGCGATGCCGAGGGAGACCTTGCCGGCGATGTTGACATCGGGGGCAAGCATGAAGTCGGCCCCACCTCCCTGGATGGTCAGAGCGGAGACGGCTCCATAGGTCTGGGCTGCGGTCGTGTTGAGTGTGATCTCGACATCGAGGAAGTCGGTGTTGATGGAGATCGTTTTTCCGGAGCCGGTGGCGGCCACGCCGTTGATCGTGCCTCCGATGTCCTGCCCGGAATCCTTGTACCCGTTGGTCGCGGCCGAAGAGGTGTAATCCTGGTGCGACGACGTATCGATCGAGCCGTTATCCTGGCTCTGGAAGTTGTAGATGCCCAGGTTGCTGGCCGTGCCGATCGAGCCATCGTCAACGACCTTGACGGAGACGAACTCCTGCGAGCCGTAGTTCGAGCTTCGGAGCACGATGCCGCCGTCGTTGCCGCTGGTCTGCGTGCTTGCGACGACGCCGGTCACTTCGCTGAAGGTGTTGATCGCTGCGACCATTTGCGCGAGGGTCTGTCCTGACGAGAAGGTCAGCTCGCGCGATCCCAGTGAGCCGGAAATCTCGATCGTAAACGTGCTGGTGACTTCGGACGCTCCGCCGAGATCGAGCTGACTGCCACCGAGGGAGAGATAGAGCGCGCCCTGCTGGGCCGACTGGGTCACGATGACCGAGACGTCCTGGCTGGATCCTTCGAACTTGGCGCCATTGATCCGAAAATCGGTGACGCTGGTCGCGACCGAATCGACCTCGTAATCCATGCTTCCGTTGAGCAGCTTGGTGCCCTGGAAGCTGGTCGAGCCGGCGATGCGGTCGATGGTCTGAAGGATCGAGTCGATTTGCAGCTGGTTGGCTGCGAGCTCCTCGGCGCTGACGCCGGCGCTGTTGGACGAGGCGGTGACCAGGCCCTGCAGTTCGGTCAACAGCGAGGAGATTTCCTGGAGGCCGCCTTCTGCGATGTTGACGACGGTGTCGGATCGCTCGGCGTTGCCGATGGCCGACGAGATGGCGCGTGTCTGAGCACGCAGTGTTTCACTGGCGATCAGACCTGCCGGGTCGTCCTTGCCCCGATTGATGCGAAGACCAGTCGAAAGACGCTGCAGCGCGTTGTTGAGGGCAAAGTTGTTCTGCCCCAACACCCGCTGGGCGATCATTGACTGCACGTTTGTATTGATCCGACTCATCGCGAGATTTCCTCCGTGAACACTCCCCGGACGAGCGCGGCCTCAGACGCGGTCGCCCACCTACTTCCGACGCTCGTCTTTTCTATAACGAACGCCATTGGACGCCTTGCTCTTGGAGGCCGGGATGACTCCATTCAAACCGGATCTCCGCGAGCGACCCTTCCACTGGATCGCGTGTCAAATCGGCGTGGAACGATGCCGGGTTGAGTCGTGTTGAAAGGAATCGAGGGAAGATCCGGCGCGCCACAGCCGGATAACGCGAATACGAC
This sequence comes from Planctomycetota bacterium, assembly GCA_003697045.1. Taxonomy (GTDB): domain Bacteria; phylum Planctomycetota; class Phycisphaerae; order Phycisphaerales; family UBA1924; genus J022. The sequence continues at coordinate 4,680 of RFGK01000108.1, read as the reverse complement.
CTGAACATGTAAAAAACCAGGGGTGTTTTCACCCCTGGTTCTCGGACATCAGCCCTCAGATTGTCTCAACTACCCGAGCAACTGGAGCACGGACTGAGACTGCTGGTTTGCCAGTCCGAGCACGGTTGTGCCCGAGGCCTGCAGGATCTGCGCTCGTGTGAGCTGACTGGTCTCGAGCGCAAAGTCGGCGTCGCGGATGCGTGACTGGCTGGCAGTGAGATTCTCAAACGCTGCCTGCAGGCTCCGGCTGTTGGTTTCGAGCACGTTTCGCTCAAAGGCACCGAGTCGACCCCGCAGCGTGGAGATTTCGTCGATGGCCCGGTCGATGATGTCGCTGGCGGTTGTGAAGTCGCCGTTGCGCACATTTTCTTCGATGCTGTTGGGCTGCCCCTTCATCAGGCTGGAGAGGAAGAACATCGATCCGTTGTCGAGGGTGCCGCCGAGCTTCTCGGCCGCGACCGAGCCCACGCCGATGGACACCTGTTGCAGAGCGTTGATATCCGGGCCAAGCTGGAACAGCGAGCCGCCCTCGGTGATATGGAACGTGGTTGCGGTGGCGCTTGGATCGGTCGCCAGGTCTTCGTGCAGATCAAGCTCGAGGGCAAGCGACGTACTGTTGATCGAGACGGTCAATCCGCGGCCGGTGGCCAGTGTGCCGTTGATCAGCGCCTGCACGTCTTGCCCTGTGTCACGATCGGCGGAAACGAGGTTGCCCGAACTGATGCGGGAAGCCCAGTTGAATCCGTTGCTGTCGTCCGGCCAGGCCGCGTTGCCCGCGATCTTGTACAGCGCCCATCCGTTATCGGAAGAATCTGCCGGTGCCCCGACGCGGGTCACGGAGACGAACTCGTTGGAGCCGTACTTCTCCGAGCGGAAGACCAGGCCCGACGTGGCGCCTCCGGTGAGCAGCTCGGCGGTGACGCCGGTCAGCTCGGTGCGGCTGTTGACGGCGGTGACGATGTCCGCGTAGGACGTACCGCTGGTGAAGGTCAGCTCCTGAACGCCGCGGGAACCTTCGATCCGAATCGTCGTCGTGGACTGGATGGCGCCGTTGCCATAGGGCGGATTGGCGCCCGGTGCATCGCCGTTGAGGAACAGGCCGGCAGTCTGCGCCGAGGCAACCGTATCGACCTCGACCTCCACTGCCTGGTTGTTGATGAACGAGGCGGAGAAGATTCGTGCCTTTGTAATGGCGCTGGAGGCGATGCCACTGGTCACATAGTCCAGATTGCCGTTGAGCAACTTGAGGCCGCCGAAGGTCGCGGTGTTGCTGATGCGAGTGATCGACTGGATGGCCGAGTCGATCTGCAACTGGTTGGCATCACGTTCTTCGGGGGAGTTGGCACCGGTGTTGGCCGCCTCGACCATGAGGGCCTTGATGGTGTTGAGCAGATCGGCCACTTCGGTCAGTGCAGCTTCGGTAGTCGCAATGACTGATGCAGCACGTTCACCGTTCTTGATGCCCTGCTCGATCCCCTTGAGATCGGTTGTGATCCTCTCGGAGATGATCATTCCCGCCGGGTCGTCCTTGCCCCGGTTGATGCGCAAGCCCGTCGACAGGCGCTGCAAACGCAGGTCGAGCTCAGCGTTGCTTCGCCGCAGATTCGCCTGGGCGACGATGCTTGGAACATTGGTGTTGATCCTAGCCATGGCAATCCTCCATGATTGAGGCTAAGCGGCTGTGTGGCGCTTCCTTATGGGCGACATGCCCGTGTTGACTCGTCCAGGCCGGGCGTCCCCATGACACCCGTTCAGGCCGGACATCCGCAATCCCTGTGCCAGAGTTGGAAACTGCCGCAAGATTCATGCGGAGCTCCTCATGTCGTCGCGTGGCTTCTTCGGTGCGATGCCCTGCGCAGGAATCGCGCGTTTGGCAAACTGCACCCCGGGCGGACGCGACAAGCCCTTGACGTCGTTGCTTTCGATCCGGGAGGCGTTCTCATTCTCCCGCGTGATGGCGTCGTACACCTCTTTGCGATGTACGGCGATTCGTGTTGGCGCGGTGATTCCGAGGCGCACTTTGTCGCCCCGGATGTCGACGATTGTGATCTGGACGTCGTCCCCGATCATGATCGCCTCGTCGCGCAGTCTTGACAGGACCAGCATTGCCCTCGGCTCCTTACACTCGCGAACACCCTCGGGGCCTGACGCCCTCGCATGGGTCCTCGGGATGCTTGTGGTTCAATCGAGTCACGATTCGACTCCAGGGCACGAGATACCCACGCGCAGCTCTGCGCGGCTCACCCGTGCAAGTCGCATCCTTCAACAAGGGGCCACTACGCTGAGGCGACCTTTGACCCCGTCGTCACGCGCACCAACGGCTCACGAGTCGTCCAGCGCTTGTCCGCAAGCACCAGCTGCTCTCCGCGACGACCGATCGTGTCGATCACCAGCGGGCCCTGCAGATTTCCGGTCAGCTGGTCGTCGACCTTGTTCACGATCACGAAGACCTGAGCATCTTCGAGCTTGCCGATGCCGATCGACTCGGCCTGGTCCTGACGAATCGGGACCGTGTAATCTCGAACGAAGAAGCTCGGGTCGGTCACGACGAACGCCAGGTCCTTCCGGTCCAGGGACTGCAACCAGAAGAAGCATGCGTCCTCCCCCGGCTCAAGCAGGCAGTATCGCGTGCAGTCGGGGAAACCAAGCAAACCCTTCGGAAACGTGATCACGCGGTCTTCAGCGACCTCAATGACCCCAAATCTTGACGTCGGCACTTCCATTGTGCGCTCCGTTCTCGCGGCCCGAACACCGAATACCGACACTCCACGTCGGCTGACTTCCCGTCCCCCTGCGCCGGCCGATGACGCAGAGGCGACATTCCCAAATCAGGCTCCCTCGGCGCTAACCGAGAAAGTCCAGCAGCGACAGGCGCGAAAGCTGCGCGGTCGTTTGCAGCCCCGCCTGCAACTGTGTCTGAAGCTGCGCAAAGCGGCTGGCCGCTTCGGCATAATCCAGGTCACGCAGCTCGCTGCGCATCTGCAAGTCCAGCACTTGCCGATCTTCCTCCCGCAACGACTCGTCAGAGACGCGACGGGCATATCCGGCGACCAGAGCTCGAGACTCGACGATGCGCGACAGCGATTCATCGAGCTTTTCCGCCGCAAGAGAGATGCCAAAGTCGTCGTTGGCATTCAAGGCATCGCGAAGATCGATGAGATGGGTGAAGACATTATCCGGACGCGACTTTGCGCGATCTTCTCCGACCAGCGTGCCGGTCGTGTCGTTCCACGTGCCGTCGAGCAGTCCGAGCTGCTCGGCAGCCGGCGAGTTGTTATCCGCACGCACTGCGAGCGCACCGCTGATCCCCGAATCCTGGGTCAGTGCAATGCCGTTGGTCGTGGTGTTGAGCGAAGCGACCAGATCACTCGTCGACCGCCCGGCTTCGGTCAGCGCAGCTTCTGCCTGCTCGTTGATCGCGTCGATGACGCTTCCGACGGTGAGCACATCGTCCGGGCGCAAATCGATGGGGATTTCAAACCCGTCGCCGAGCGTGATGATGAAGTCGACGTTGCGCTCGGTGTCGTAGAGCCCTGTGGTGGGGTCGATCTGGCCGTCGACGATCTGCACTCCTCGCCCGTCGTTGAACACATCCAGAGAGGTCTCGAGCGTCATGGAGCGGATGCCGAGCTGTTCGGCGGTCGTCCCGCTGACTTCTTCGATTGCCAGCCCATCGCCTCGGCCGCCGGCCACTTCGGAAACGACGTTGATGCCGGTGCCATCGTCGTTGATTTCGACGCGCACGCCCAGGTTGGTTCCCTCGATCAGGCTGCGCACATCGTCGAGCGTCTCGGCTTCAGAAAGGTCGATGATTGCGCTTGTGCCGTTGTTTGTCAGGCGAATCGTCCCGAGGGGGTCCGACAGCGCCTGGAGCGCATCGATGGGCGTATTCCACGAGATCCGGGGCTGGAGATCACCGGTCAGCGAGCGAGTGGAACCGAAGGCGCTGGCCGGAGATGCGACCAGTCCGAGGTCCTGGCCGGTGATTCCCCCGGGCAGGTCTTCGAACAGCAGCTCCCCATCGCTGACATCGATTTCGATGCTGCGTCCATTGAGCGAGACGCCGCCCGCCCCCAGGATCGTCACTTCGTTTTCATCTTCGTAGGCTCGAATGGATGCTTCGATCTGATCGACCACGTCGCCGACGGTATCGGCCCCGGACAAGTCGATGTCGAACGGCTCTCCGCCGTCGAAGCTTGCTTTCACACGCCCGAGCGTGACGCCCAGCCCGCGGGCTCCGCGCAGATCGCTCACGCGCGTTTCTTCAGAGAGCTCGGGGTCGAGATCGACAGCGCCTTCGACGCGCGCCGACATTGATCCAATGACATTGTCAGCCCCGAGCGTGATGGGAATGCCGCGCAACACGCCGAGGTCGGTTGTCAATCCGCCGCGTTCGCCCACGAAGCGGAACCCGCCGTGGAAACTCTCGACCGGCGGAATCCCGGGGCGCGAGCCTCCAAAAATGTACCCCACAATTGATTCACGATTGGCCATGCGCTCCATGGAGTCGATCAGCGACTGCACGACCAGGGCCTGGTTGGCGCGTTCCTCAGCCGTGGTGCCGGTGTTCATCTGCTCGAGCGCAAGGCTCTTGGCTTCGTTGAGCAGATCCGTCGCTTCGCCGAGGGTTGAATCGAGCACATCGAGCGCATCAGCAGCGTATGCGAGGTTGGAAAGGCG
>RFGK01000107.1 GCA_003697045.1 Planctomycetota bacterium | reverse complement strand
TCGTGTCGCTGATTGCAGCCAGGATCGGCTCATAGGCTCCAAAGAGCAGGAGCAGATAGGCTCCGGAGACGCCGGGCAGGATCATCGCCGAGGCGGCTGCCGCACCTGCCAGCGCAAGTCTGACCATGCCATCTGCCCCACCGGATCCACTCGCCTGGCCCGACTGCAACATCGTGACGCCGAGCATGAGCACAAATCCTGCCATCAGCCCGATGATTGATGAGATTCGGGCGGGCCGAACCAGCTTCCACAGCACGGGCGCTCCGCCCAGCGTCAATCCGATGAACAGCGAATACATGACCCACCGCGCCTCGACCAGGGCTGCACTGATCAGCCCCGAGCCTGCGACCACCGCGACGGCCGCACCGGCAATTACGATCGCCAGGGTCGAAATCGCGTCGGCGCGAAAGCGCAGCCGGGTCAGTTCAGACATTGCGTCGATGAATCGGCGGTACACCCCGGCCGCGACGAGCATGGTGCCTCCGCTGATGCCCGGAACAAGGTTGGCAAGCCCCATCATGACCCCTGCCAGAGCACAACGCGCCAGAACCGGTAGCGTAAGCCGGACAGATGTGTTGTGGCGGGATTCGGGGAAAGTCACAATCTGTTGCTCGGGTTGGGGATGTGGGCAGATAAGATTCGTCGTATGAGCAAGAAGCGTAGCCGGCTGTGGATGCTTGCATTGATAGGCACACTCGTGCCGGCAGGGTGCCTGCGCATCGAGCAGGCAAGCCCGCTGCGGCTTGGCTCGGACGCGGCCGATCCGCCCGAACGCGAATTAGCGCCCCACGCCCGCGATTCGATCTGGCCGGCGCGCTGGTCAGCAGACCCCACCATCAGGGGAGCAATTGTCCCTCTGGATGGCACGCTTGGCGATTGGTACGGAGTTCGTCTTGGGGAGGATCACTACCTGCGAAGCACGCCTGCCGATCAGGCCGATGCCGAGGCCGTCGCTCGCATTGCCGGCACGACGACCGGGTATCAATACACCCTCGAAGGACCGGGATGCTTCATCTTCAAGCGGGCCGACCCGGATTTCAAAGGGCGCATGACGAGTTCGAAGCCTGCCGAGCTGTTCAAGTTCGTCTCGGCGCGGCCGCTCGGAAAGTCGGCCGGCATCGAATCGGTCCTGATCGAGCGCACATGGATGGCGTATTACGACCCCGACCCGGCCGTCGAACGACGCGGATTGATCGTCCTGTGCCCGGGCTTGTTCGGCGTGCCCGAGCCGGTAAACGATCGATTCACCGAGCTGTGCCAGCGCGATGGATGGGCCGTCCTGCGTCTGCTCGCGCCCCCTTCGCGGTTTACGGAACGAACCCGCTTTCCCGTCCGACAGGACGATCTCGACGCAGCTGCCAAGCGACTTGCAGACGAGCTTGGACAGCGGGCTGCGGAAGTTGCGTACGCCGTACAGGCCGGCGTGCAGCACGTGCACACACTTCGCCCCGACCTGGCGGAGGAATCACACGTCCTCGTCGGCATGAGCGGCGGCGCCATGGCAGGACCGACGGTCTACGCGCTGCAACCCGATACCTTCGATGCGGTCGTCCTGATCGGGGGCGGCTCCAACTTTCTGCTCATCAACGAATACAGCAACTACTCAAGCTGGGTGCGCGCGATCATGCTTGACTTTCAAGGCCCGGCCCCACGAGGAGAAGAACGGGCGCAACTCATGGCCGAACTGTCCAACCGGTATCTCGAACACGCCCCGCTTGACGGGTTTCACCTCGCAGCGATGCTCCACGACAAGCCGGTGCTCATGCTGCAAGGTTCAAACGACCAGGCTGTGCCTTCGCGCTATGGCGATCAGTTGTGGGAAAGGCTGGGCAAGCCCGAGCGCTGGATGTTTCAGGCTGGACACGAGCTGCTTTTTCTGACGCTCAATGGATACACGCCTCAGATCCTCCGCTGGCTCGATGAGCACGTGCAGGTTGATCCATGAGCTTTGATGTCATCGTAAGCCCCTACCACCTGACGACGCGCGAAGCGCCTGCGCTGGCAGCCCTGCTCTTGTGCGACCGCGTTGTGACGATGCTGCCAACCCCGGTGGGCACCTCGGCACGAGAAGATGCCGAGCAGCTGGCTGCGGGAGTGTCACGCTATGCACAGTTGATTGAATCATGGCGCTGGACGGTGGAGCTGTGGAATGCCGGGGTGCTTGCCGGGGAAAGCCACGGCACCTGCCCCGGCGAATGCGTGCGCGATGTCCACAACGAGATCATGGCCGGACTGCATTGGCCCGCCCTTGGTTCATTGCTGGAAGAGCATCGAGACGAGCGCAGCTTTGTGCGTGCTCTGGCCCATGATCTGCTGCGCGGCGGCCCCGACCCGGCGCTCACCATACCCGTCGCTGCCGGACTCGACCGGTTCGGGGCAAGGCTCGGGCTTCCGGTCGCACGGTCTCATCCGGTTTCTCTTGCACAACGTCACGAGCAGCGAATGTGGACTCCGCTTGCAGCGGTCGCTTTGCCTGTGATTCTTGAAGGTCGCGCCGAACGCATCCTCGAAGCGCGCGATCTTCTGCTCGACGAGTTGGACGAGCTGCGCCGTGCATTGTCGGGTGTCTTTGCGCACGACCCGGATATCGACCTGCGCGAGGCCGCCCGCGCCTATCGGCAAGCATTCGACCGCGTCGCCGACGAGCTTTTTGAGCCCGATGAAGATGAGATCCGCGTGGTGCTCGGTGAAGTCTCGCTTCGGCTGGTGGATCTGCCCGCCGATGCTGCCCTGCTGTCCAGCACGCGCGCCGCCGAATCGATCACACGAACACGCGTTGCAAGAGATGCTCATGCCATCACCGTCGCCGGCTCGCGTGTCATGGCGTTGGTCGTGCGTGTGCTCGCCCGTCGTTCGATCTGAGAGAAACATCTCCAACGCGCGCACACCCAACCGATTGGGCACCGATGCTCGATCGATGGGCTTTGCGCGAGTATCGCCGGCCAGGCCGCCGGGTGATGTGCCGTTCACGTGGGGCTGGCACCGACGCATCCCCATGCCGGCCTTGCCGGGTGTGGGAGGCGAAACTGAGCTGAAGCGGCGGTCACGCCGCATCCCGGTGCCGCCGCGCCGCCCACTTGGCGCACGCTTCCAGCAGCACATCGCGCCGGATCGGCTTGGCCAGGCAGTCATCGCATCCGGCCTGGAGGCAACGTTCGATGTCGGTCCTCATCACACTGGCTGCCAACGCGATGATCGGAGTTTGGCATCCCTCCTCCCGGAGTGCCCGGGTCAACTGCAGCCCATCCATTTCGGGCATCTGGATGTCCGTCAGCACCAGATTCGGCGTGCGCCCTTCCTTGCGCAGACGCTTGAACATCTCCAGCGCCTTGACGCCGTCATCTGCGAGCAGCACCTTGGCCCCGGCGCGCTCGAGGTGATGGGAAATGAGCTTCTGGTTGTCTGGTCCGTCCTCGGCATAGAGCACCAGCGAGCCGCGCAAATTCGTCGTGTCCAACTCTTCGGCCGGCGGGTCCACCTTCCTCGGCTCGGCCCCGGGAGCGGCGAAGGTGAGCGTAAACAAGCTCCATTTGCCGAGCTCCGACTCGACGGTCAGGTCGCCGCCCATCAGCCGTGCCAGCCGGCGAGAGATCGCAAGCCCGAGTCCCGTGCCTCCGAACTGGCGTGTCGTTGATGCGTCGGCCTGTTCAAATGGATCAAAGATCGCTTCGAGTCGCTCAGGCGCGATGCCCACGCCGGTATCGCGCACCTGCACCTGCAACATGTCATTCTCGAGCCGTGCAACCGACACGCGCACCGAGCCCTCGTGCGTGAACTTGATCGCATTGCCGATCAGATTCGTGAGCAACTGCTGGACGCGCAGCGGGTCTACAAGCACCCACTCCGGAACGTCGTCGTCAACCTCGACATGCATCTCGATCTTCTTGTCCTCTATGCGCACGCGCAGCAGCTTGCACAACTCGTAGATCATTTCGATGAAGTTGGTGGGCTGGGCCGACAAGGCGAGAGCGCCGGCCTCGATCTTGGACAGGTCCAGCAAGTCGTTGATCAACATGACCAGATGTTCGCCGTTGCGCTGGATGACACGCAAGTGCGCCCGCGCAGCCGGGTCCTTGACCTCCTGGAAGAGGATCTCCGTAAACCCGAGCACGGCGGTCATCGGTGTGCGAATCTCGTGGCTGATGTTCGCGAGAAAACTGCTCTTGGCCGCGTTGGCCGATTCGGCCGCGACGCGCGCCTTCTCCAACTCGCGCCGTGTCTGCTTCAACCGCCTGATCGCCTGTGTCTTGACCTGAACCATCGCCGACCACACCACGGTCGCCATCAGACAGCACAACGAGAGCCCCATCGGCATCACGCGCGCCAGCGCCAGGTCCACCATCCACTTCTCGGCCGGAACATCAAGCGCAACGCCCGCGTCGACCTTTCCGTTCGAGTCGTACACGGGCGCAAAGACCCGCAGCCACTTGCGATGATGGTCCTCGTAGACATGCAAGTCGGTGATGATTTCGCCTTTGAGCGACTGAGCCGCTCGCGCATCCGGGCCGGAGAGCAACTCACCGATCGGTCGGCGTTGCTCATGACGACCAAAGTAGATGCCGTCGCCGTTCAGGTCGGTCTCGGAATCAACAATGCGACGCCACCGGCCGTTGGAGAATCGATAGGTGTAGATGTTTCCGATCGCCGGGTTCTGTTCAAGCCACAGCTTCTGAGCTTCAATCATGGCAAGATACGACGGATCATCCGGGGGCGTATCGAGTCCGATACGCTCATGCCCGAGCCGGGCCATTTCATGGGCATAGAGCGGCGCTATTCCCGCAAACTGCGCCTCGTAAAGCTCGCGCTCGTTCTTGACCTGAACATCACCGAACCAAATCCCCCCGAGACACAGAAACAGCACGACAAGCCACGTGACAAACGGCAGCCCCTCACGCACCCCCATCCGGCGCACAAGCACATGCGCCGACCCCGCGATGACCGCAACCAACGCCAGAAAAACCACAATCGCAAGCCGGTCAATAAACATGAACCCCCCGGCCTCCCGGACCTTTCGGGCTTTCATTCGTCACGCTCGAAACCCGACTTGATGCCGAGTTGCAAAGATGCTAAGGCATTTACCCCTGCCCACACGTCCGATAGGCTTGACATCATGAACGCTCTCGAAAAGCTCCGCTCACTGGTCGATCAGATTCGTTCGCAGGACCGGCCCTTCGACGTCCTCGAGCACTGGCGACTCGCCGGGCGTCTGCTGTCGCGCTTTCCGGTCGATGCCGACGAAGCGGCGCGCGTCTGCCGCGATTGCGACATCGAAGGGCTCGATGCGCTGGTCACCGGGCTTGAAAACCCGTCGCCCACGCACCAGCACGACGAGCCCGATCCGCCCGTGTCAGAAGCCGAAATGGCTGCCGCTCTCAAGGCGTTCCGGAAGCGGCTCAAACTGGCCCGGCTCGCCGATGAATCCAGGCTCGGCGGACGCTATACCTCCAGCGGACGACACTCCGACATCGACGCGATCATTCCACCCGGCCAGTTCGGCGCCCATGTTTGGCGGGCGCTCGAAAAAGCCGGCAAACTCAAGCACACCGGACAGGGCTTCTACGCCGAGCGCTGATTGCACGGAAGGTTCCTGAAAACCACGCTGCGAACGCACCCGCAGCACTCTGCAAGAACGCACGCCCCAATCGGAACGACTGGATGATGCACCGGCAGGCAGATACACCCCGAGACCCCCGCTCCATTGATCGGCCTGACCCGGTCCTGATAAGGTACTACCTCATCACCTCCCTGCTCACAGGGCCCGTGTTCCCCTTTGTATTCCTTCCGCTGTATATCCGCTACAAGACCCTGCGCTATCGCTTTGACGACGAGGGCGTGTGGATGGCGTGGGGCCTGTTCTTCCGACGCCAGATCAACCTCTCCTATCGACGCATCCAGGACATTCACGTCACGCAGAGCCTCATCCAGCGATGGCTCGGCATCGCCACCGTTTCCATTCAGACGGCTGCCGGCAGTGCTGCGCCCGAAATGTCCATTGAGGGCATTCTTGATCCGGAGTCGCTCCGCGATTTCCTGTATGCCCGCATGCGCGGCGCCCGCAGCGAGGATGGGCACACCGAGCCCACATCCGACCCGATACTGCAACTGCTCATCGAGATCCGCGACGGCATCGCTGTCTTGAATGAGCGTGTGCGCGCACTTGAGGAGGCCGGGCGATGAGTCGCACCGCGGGGAAAGCCGCCGCCTGGGTTTATCGCGGCCTCTGGGGCGTGCTGGTTGAACTGCTCAAGGTGCCGGACCAACCTCCAAACACTCCCCCCGGCTCCGGCGACGTGCGATCGCTCAAACCATCACCCGGGTTCCTGCGCTATCTCAAGTTCTGGTTCTGGCTCTGGCTCGTCGTCTTTGATCTTGCCATCATCGGCGCATGGGTCGCGCTGCTCATCTGGATACCCTGGCTGGGACTCGCGCTGGCGCCCCTCGCCTGGGGCGTAGCCATCATCCCGGACATAATTGCCTATGTCGCCATCCATGTGCGCTGGGACACGACGTGGTATGTCATCACCGATCGAGCCGTGCGCATTCGTCGCGGCGTGTGGATCATCCGAGAGAGCACCATCACCTTCGAGAACATTCAGAACGTCGAAGTACGCCAGGGTCCGCTGCAACGGTACTTCAAGATCGCCGATGTCCACATCCAGACCGCCGGCGGCGGCACCAGCCCCGATGCCACAGCAAACACCCAGGCACACCACGGCCTGCTCCAGGGCATCGCCGACGCCCACGAGCTGCGCGAACTGATCATGAGCCGTGCCGCACTTTCAAAGACCGCCGGACTGGGCGACGAAGCAACGCCCGCCGGCCTCTCGTCCGCCCATCGCCGCGTGCTCGAGGAGATTCGCGATCTGCTCGTTCCCGCTGCCTGACTCGAATCAGTACCATCCATGCATGGCCAAACGCGATGAAGATAACTTTCGTCCCTTCGATGAAGAAGGCGGCCTGGTCTTCGCTGTCCACCTCCCAGGCTCGCCCGATCAGTTCGACACCCCTCTGACATGGAACGACCTTGCAAGCCGCGAACTTTCACGTCCGCTGTGGATCCACCTCGATCGCACCCGCGAGAGAGCACAGCGGTGGCTCCGCGAGCAGTCCGGCTTGAACCCGATCGTACAAGAGGCCCTTCTCGCCAGGGACGCTCGCCCACGACTCGGCGAGTTCGACGACGGCCTGCTCGTCGTTCTCCGTGGCGTCAACCTCAACCCCGGCGCAAAGCCCGACGAGCTTATCTCAATCCGCCTCTGGGTCGAACCATCGCGCATCATCACCCTGCGACACCGACGCTTCCAGACCGTGCGCGATCTGCGCATACGCGCACAACGCGGAACGGCCCCTGAAACGCCCGGCGGCCTGCTGTCCGCCATCGCGCTCGGACTGGCCTTGCGCCTCGGTTCAGTCGTTGAAAACCTCCAACAACTGATCGATGAGGCCGAAGACGCTCTCAGCAAGGAACAGCCACAGAATGTGAACGTCAGCCTGCTTGCCGATGTCCGCCGGCAAGCCATCCGCACCCGTCGCCACCTTGCCCCTCAGCGCGACACGCTCAACCGACTCATTTCTCTCGGCTCCCCGCTCGTGACCGGAATCGCACGGCACGAGCTGCTCGAAGCCAGCGACCAGACCGCCCGCGTCGTCGAAGACCTCGACGAAGTGCGCGACCGCGCCGCCGTCTCACAGGAAGAGTTCCGCGCCCAGCGCGAACTGCAACAGTCCAGGACGATGTACCTGCTCACTCTCATCGCAGCCCTTTTCCTTCCCCTCGGCTTCCTCACCGGCCTCCTGGGTATCAACGTGGGCGGCATACCCGGCCAGGACAGCCCCTGGGCCTTCTGGATCGTGACCATTGCCCTGATCGTGCTCGCCGTCGTCCTTGCCCTGGTATTCAGAAAACTGCGGTGGCTTTGAGCAGACCGCTCTCACGTGACGCCACGCTCACCACCGAAACCGAACACACGTTTTCCTTCAAATCTGCGCACAGCGCTGCACTGAACAGCTTGGCGCCGTCACACAACGCAATGTGCCGGCGGCGGCAACTCATCGGTAATCTTCTGTCGCCGCGGCTTCTCCTCGTTCGGGTCTTCAATCGAAAGCAGAAACATCTCTTCATTGATCCGTGTCTGAAGATGCACCGGCCGCCCCCAGATGATCCGCAGGTTCCGCAGCACCTCCACTGCCTTGCCCGCGTCGACCTCCAGGCCACTGAACTTGTGCGCCAGATACAACTCCCCGCGATTCAGGTAGTTCCCGTCCACGACATACACGAACGGCTGACCCATGTTCGTCAGTTGATACAGCAGCGTCTGCTTGATCCGGTCAAAATCGCGACTGACAATCCGCACCTCACCCGTCGCCGGATCTCGCCGGAACTGATACATCTGATGCTTTTCAATGAATTGCGGCGTGAGAAACTCGTCGATAAAGTTCACATCATTATAAATACGGCGTACCTCAAAGATTTTCTCGCGCCCTTTCATGGAGCCGTCATCATAACGCTCCTTGGCCCCCAGACTGTCGAGCCGCTCCCACTCCGGCCCGTGCTGCCCGCGATCCCACCTGCGCTCGATGTCCTTGAACAGTTCGACACCGATCTTGTACGGATTGAACCCCCCCGGCGGCATGTAGACCACGCCCGAGTGCTGCTCGGCATAATCAACGATTTCGCTGGCGTCGAGAAAATGCTCGGTCATCAACTTTGAGTGCCAGTAGGTCGCCCAGCCCTCATTCATGACCTTCGTCTGACCCTGCGGGGCAAAGTAATAAGCCTCGTCCCGAATGATCCCGAGAATGTCCGCCTGCCAGTCCTCCAGCGGTGCATGGCGGAGCAGAAACAACAGCACATCGCGCGTCGGTCGCCTGGGAAACTGCCCTCGCTCGCGCTCCTTCTTCTCCTCAAACCGCTCGCGCTGCCGTGCCATCTCTTCGGCCGGATTGATGAACGGATCCATGTAGTCCTTGGCCGGCAGACGCTCGGGGCGGAACTCTTCGTTCTCGCCGGTCTGGCCCTCGCGGCGAACAAATACGCTGTGCGGATCAATCAGATGCTCAATCGAAAGACACGCATCAAGAAACCGCTCCACCGTCTCGCTGCCCTGACGCTCGATGTGCCGTCGCACGCGCGTGGCGTGGTTGGCCATCTCATCCATCATCTTGCGGTTGGTCTTGCTGAACCAGTAGTTGGACTTGAAAAAGTCCGAGTGCCCGTACACGTGCGCCATCACCAGCTTCTGGTCGGTGATGCTGTTGCTCTCCTGCAGGTAGGCATAGCACGGGTCGTTGTTGATCACCATCTCGTAGATGCGCCCCATCCCGTAGGCATCACGCTTCTTGAGCTTCTCATATTCCATCCCCCACTTCCAGTGTGGGTAGCGGATGGGAAACCCCCCGTAGGCTGCGATCTGATTCATCGTGTCGAAGTCGAGCACTTCAAAGATGACTTCAAAGAAATCAAGCCCGTATTCAATGGCCTTGGCCTTGATCGCCTGCATGTGCTCAAGCAGCTCGGGCGTCAGGTCGGTGTTCGTTCTTGAAGCGGGCATGGTCTCGATCTCGACTATCGGCCGTTCTTCCTTCTGGCTATACGTTCTTTGACCAACCCGGGATCTTCGGCTGCAGCCTTACACCAATGCAAAGAACGCCAGCACCGTGAAAAAGCTCCACCCCCAGCACGCCAGCACCAGCGCACGACGCCGGCTCGCATACATGCGCCGGATTCGAGGTCGATGCCCAATCCACAGAAACAACCCCACCAGCCCGACCATCAGACCCACGAACGAAGGCAGCATCTGAGCCCACAGGATGGAGAACTGACTGACCGCCATGTACAAGACCCACAACAGCAGAAATCCATGAAACCCCACCCCCGCCGCAAGACCGATCAGCCCGGCGAGAAAAGCCGCCAGATTCGGCTCGGCCAGGCCCACACGCAACACCAGCGCTTCGCCGCACTCCGGACAGTGATTCGATTGCAGCCCGCGAAGGTTGTAACTACACCCCGGACAGGGGGTGTCCTGGTCGGCCAGATACTTCCTGAGGCATTCATCGGCCGTTGTCATCGCCTGAATGTATCGACCGCAACCAGTGACACGGGCCTCTTTCCGTCAACGAGCTCAAGACGGACATGCGCACGCTATGGGCAGCAAAGGACAACGTCGCCTGCTCACGCTTGCTCCGTTCGGGCGATCTCAACCTTGACCCGTCTGACTGATGCCGAACATCGCTCGAGCAGTGCTTTTCGTCCGCCTGCCCGGAGCCACTGTTCCACGCGGTAT
>RFGK01000106.1 GCA_003697045.1 Planctomycetota bacterium | reverse complement strand
TCCCAGTGTTCGCTGACGCTTGGGCGCACCAGCGGCCCTGGCGGCCAGCATCGAAACAAGGTGTCAACAGCCGTTGAAATTGTGCACTGTCCCACCGGCGTGCGGGCCAGGGCGTCGGAGCGTCGCAGCGTCAAGGAGAATCGCCCGGTTGCGATTCGCCGGCTGCGGCTGGCGCTTGCGACCGAGGTTCGCGTCGGTGTGCCGGCCGGTGAAATTCGCTCGGACCTGTGGAAATCTCGCTGCCGGGACAAGCGCATCGTGTGCAATCCTCGCCACCGGGACTACCCGGCGCTGCTGGCTGAAGCGCTCGACGTGCTCGAGGCGTGCGGGTTTGACAGCACGCGGGCAGCGATGCGCATGTGCTGTAGTGTCAGTCAGTTACACAAGCTTGTGGCCCGGCATCCACCGGCATGGCAACTGCTCAATCAGCGTCGGGTTGAGCATGGACACCGCCCGCTCAAGTCGCCGCGCCCATGAGCAAAGTGCCGGCGGTTTTGAGATTCGCGCTTGCCCCTGGGGGTGCAAGTGCCGACCATGTGTGAACCTCTGACTCAATGTCGGAGGCAATCGAGGCCGAATGCCGATGGTGAACCAGACATCGGCCACTACGGAGGAATGAGTATGCGATCAGTTTCGATGAGAATCATGGGCGGCTTGTTGGCAGCGTGCGCGGGCACAGCATTCGCAGCCGATCTGCCTCCGTTTGAGAAGGTCTCGCAGGGATACGAGAAGGTCGTCTCCACCGCCGACGGCTCGAGGCCGATGTGGACGGTGTATCACCACAAGAAGGATGGGCAACTGCTTGCCGAGCTGCCGCGGAACGTGGAAAGCCAGAAGTTTTTCGTCGTTGCGACTGTGGCCGGTGGCGATCCGCAGACGGGTGTCTACTCGATCTGGCACAACCGTGTGCGCAACCCCGCCCGCTATGTCTACTGGAAGCGATTCGGCGACGAGCTTGCGCTCATGGAACCCAATCTTGAGTATCGCGCCACGGGCGATGCGCAGTCCAGAGCGGCTACGGATCGGGTGTATACCGATCGCGTTGTGCTCAGCACGCGCATCGTCGCCACGGGACCGGGCGGGGGGCCGGTGATTGATCTCGATCAACTGCTGCTCAACCAGTCAGGCTCGTTTTTCGGGAACTTCACGCGCGGCGCCAAGTTCGGACTGACGACGATCAAGAGCATCAAGGCATTTCCCAGCAACCTCGAAGCGACGTTTGAGCTTCCGCTTGCGAATGGGCGCATGGCAGCGATTCACTATTCGCTGGGTGTGCCGCCGAAGGACCCGTCCTACAAGCCGCGGCAGGCCGATCGCCGCGTCGGGTTTTTCTACACTTCGTTCACCGATCGCAGCCGCAACGACGGCGAGAGCCAGACGACGCGTTACATCGAGCGTTGGCATCTGGAAAAGGCCGATCCGAAGCTGGCGATGAGCCCGCCGAAGAAGCCGATCGTGTACTACATCGAGCACACGACGCCGGTGCGGTATCGTCGGTGGGTGCGTGAAGGGATTCTCGCGTGGAACAAGGCCTTTGAGCAGGTCGGTATCGTCAATGCCATCGAGGTGTACCAGCAAGACGCCGCCACCGGCGCGCACATGGACAAGGATCCCGAGGACATCCGCTACAGCTTTGTCCGCTGGACCAACTCGCACATGGGCTTTGCCATCGGCCCGAGCCATGCCCACCCGGAGACGGGGCAGATCTTCGAAGCCGACATCGTGATGGATGAGGCATTCATCAGCGGCTGGGCCAATGCGCACAAGTCGTCGCTGCTCGCATCGGCCGCGATGATGCACATGGAACCCGAAACGGTGGACTGGCTTTTGGACAATCCACAGTGGGACCCGCGTCTGCGGCTTGCCGATCCTGAAGACCGCGCGGCTGTGCGCGCCTACATGGCCCAGTTGCGGGAAGGAACAGCAGACCCCGAGCAGGCGCCTCCGACGATGTTGCCGGGTGTGTGGATCGACCCGCGTGAACATGCTGAGAACGGCATGTGCATGAGCCTGCCTGCGATGAGCGCGAACATCGAGATGATGCGTCTTGCGATGCGCTCGGGGCTGGTTGACATACCAGCAGAGGACGGCGAAAGCCTGCTCGATGGGCTGCCTGAATCGTTCATCGGCCCGCTGCTGCGCGATGTGATCATGCACGAGGTCGGGCACACGATGGGGCTGATGCACAACTGGCGCGGGTCCAGCGTGTACCAGTTCGCAGAGATGAACAGCGAAGAGTGGAAAGGCAACAAGCCCATCCTCACCTCTGTGATGGACTACGCACCGACCAATATCGTCGTTGAAGAAGACGGGCTCATCCAGGGCGACTACACCAGCATCGACATCGGTCCCTATGACAAGTGGGCCATCTCGTGGGGCTATACCGACAAGCCCGATGACGTGATGAAACTGTGCACGCAGCCCGAGCACGCCTTCATCTCGGATGAGGGTTCGAGCGGACCTGACCCCCACTCCACCGTGTGGGACCTCGGCGAGAACTCCCTCGACTTTGCCGACTCTGAAATGCGCTACGTGAACAAGGCACGAAAGCTGCTGCTCGACAAGGTCGTCGAAGAAGGACAGAGCTGGGAGAAGGCCCGCGAGGGGTTCAACACCTTGCTCTACAAGCAGCTCAGCGCAATCAGCGTGTCGTCGAAGTGGATCGGCGGGGTCTACTTCAACCGGTACAAGAAGGGCGATGAGAACGCACCTGATCCGGTGCGTCCTGTCGAAGTCGAACGCCAGCGTCGCGCGCTTGATTTCATCCTCAACAATGCGTTTGAGGACAAGGCCTTCGGACTGACGCCGGAGATTCTCGCCAAGCTGGGGGCCGAGCAGTGGTTTGACGATCGCCGCGGAAACGACCGCGCTGATCTGCCCGTGCATGACGTGGTGCTCGGTGTGCAGGCGTCGGCCATGTCGATGCTGATGAATCCAACGCGACTCGGACGAGTGCTCGACAATGAGATGCGCACCCCGCAGGGCGAGGATGCGCTTACAGTCCCGGAGATCTTCGAGAAGGTCCGGGACAAGGTCTGGGCCTCGCTTGATCCGAAGTTCGGCAACGGCGGCCCCCACGAGTTCAACGCGCGTAACCCCATGATCTCAAGCTTGCAGCGCAATCTGCAACGCGAACATCTCGACCGGCTGATCGACCTAGCAACCGGTGCCAACTGGCCGAATGCTTCAGCCAATACCGTCACCACGCTCGCCAGGCTTGAACTGCGCGAGATCGACCGCATGATTGCCGATGCGCTTGGAACCGACGTCGATCCATACAGCAAGGCCCACCTCGTCGATGCACGAGAGCGCATCGGGCGGGCCCTTGAAGCGGCCTACATCCGCCGGGATTGATCTCGGTCATTCTTCTTTCGCATCTCCGGGGCGCGTCCACATTCGGGCGCGCCCCTTGTCATTTCACGACCAGGGTTCCCGATCGACGCCAGCTCGGCCCATCCGGGCAGCGCTCCGCAGCCATACCCCCTGCACGGCAGGAGTCATTCAAGCCCCAATCGTTTCATCGAGACGGTGCCTTCCACGTGCACGCGCTCGCAGCTGCTTGAGCGCAAGAACTCAATGGACTCACGAAAGTCGGCAGGCAGCGGGGCAACAAATGTCAGCGACTTGCCGCTGATCGGATGCTCAAAGCTGAGCAGGGCTGCGTGCAGTGCCTGGCGGGCGATCAGGATGCGCTTTGCGTCTTTTTCGGGGCGGGTTTCGTCATCAACAAGCGCTCGTCCGCCGTACATATCGTCGCCCACGATGGGCCAGCCGAGGTAGGACAAGTGCACGCGAATCTGGTGTGTGCGTCCGGTTTTGAGCTCGAGCTCGACGAGCGAGCAGTTTGCCGGGTCTGCCGCGGGTGATTCACGTCTGTAACGCTCGCGCACGCGGGCGATTGTCACGCTGGGCTTGCCCAGATCGTCATGCCTGACGACGTACTTTTCGCGGTAGCCCTTCTCACGAGACGGGTGTGGACCAATGGGCAGGTCGATCACCTGTCCGTCGGGCTCGATGCGACCTTCGACCAGGGCGAGATATCGCTTGTCGACGCTGCGCAGCTCGAACTGGCGCGCCAGCTTCCAGTGGGCCTCGTCGGTCTTGGCAAAAACGATGCACCCCGTCGTATTGCGGTCGAGCCGATGGACGACCCCGGGTCGTGCAAACTCCCGGCCCACGCCTGAGAGCGCACCGCCGGAGACGTGCTGAAAGTGCCACGCCAAGGCGTTGATCAACGTTCCCGAAAGCTCAGAGCGAGCGGGGTGAACGATGACATCGGGTTGCTTGTTCAGCACGATGAGGTGCTCGTCCTCGAAGAGCACGTCGAGGGGCATCTGCTCGGGTTTGATTTCCTTCGACGGCGGCGGCGGGATGACGACATCGATGACATCTCCAAGCCGCAGCCTGGTTGATGCCTTGCCGATGCGCCCGTTGACTTTCACTCCGCCTGCAGCGATGAGCCCCTGCAACTGGTTTCGACTCATGAACGTCACGCGGCTGGTCAGGTATCGATCCAGCCGTGAGCCCACGTCTCGCTGCAACTCGAAGCGTACGGTGCCCAGTTGCTCCTCGTCGCTGCCCTCGGCCGAAGCGCGCTCGTACCACTCCCGCAACGCGTCGGGGTCCACTTTCCCGCCAGGCAGGATCAGCCGATCGGATGGATGTTGTGCTTCGCGTCCGGCATCGGGCATGAACGCTCAACCGCCCCCGTCGCTTTCTCTGCTCTGTTCAGCCGATCCCTCATCGCCAGGCTGATTTTCGGCCGCGGGATCGACGCCGCCGTCGTCGGACGTCTGCTCACCTGCTGACGAAGCGTCGTCAGGTGCATCGGCCGGCACCTCGATGCCGGAGCCCGATTCGTCTGTTGCCGGTGGCTCAATCGGCTCAGGCTCGGGCAGCGGGGGCAGATTCGCAGCGTCATACAACGCAGGTACCGGCCCGACGTTGTTGAGCGTTTGCAATCGGTTCTCTGCAATCATCGCCAGGGCCGTGTACTGCATCTTTTCGGCAAGCCGCTTGGCGTCCTCGATGTGACGCTTTGCCCCCTCGATGTCTCCCCGAGACTCGGCGACGGCTGCCAATCCGAACGCGGCTTCAATGGCCAATGGTTCTTTGCCCCTGACTGAGTTCGTTGCCTCGTAGACCTGGCGATACAACGACGCGGCTCGCTCGAGGAAAGTCTGCCGCATCTGCTCGTCGAGAACATCGGCCTCGGACGGAGGATTGGCCGGATCAAACTCCACTCCCGGCATCAGCCCCCGCTCTACCGATAACAGGTATGTGTCCGCCAGGTCGAGCCGAGCCAGATGACCGAACGACCGCACGGAGGAGAACTCCTCGGCGATGTTGGCCAATGTATCGGGATTGGGATTGCCCCGGACGGCCGAGGTGTAGGCGCTCGTCGCTTCATTGACCTTGGCAATCTGCAGCGCCTTGTACTTGTTCCATCCCCAGTAGGCGACGGCCAGCGCAGCCAAGACCACGAGCACGGGCGTGCTCCACTTGTTGAGAAACTCGATGAACTCCTCGTTGATGCGCGATTCCTCGCGGCCCGCACCCTCTTTGAGCTCTCTGATCCGTTCGTCCATAGCGCACACCGCCTCCGTTGCCCCGGCATTCGGGGCCACAAGTCTAGCAGCGACCAAACCCACACGAGAACAACCCTCCATCTCGGTCCTTCGGCCTGGTTCCGACCGATCCCCGGCACGCCGGCGCGCCCCGATCGTGTATCCTGCTGCCCTGAACTGACCGGAGATTCCCCCATGCGGCTGGCCATTCTCGTGCTCTGCCTTGCCCTTTCCCAGATCGCCCGCAGCCAGGAGCGGACCAACTTCGTTCTCATCTTCATCGATGATCAGGGCTACAACGACATCGGCTGTTTCGGTGCCCAGGGCTTCGAGACGCCGAATATCGACCGCATTGCAGCCGAAGGCATCAAGTTCACCAGCTTTTACGTCTCTCAGGCGGTGTGCAGTGCCAGCCGCGCTTCATTGCTCACGGGGTGCTACGCCAATCGAGTGAGCATTCTGGG
>RFGK01000105.1 GCA_003697045.1 Planctomycetota bacterium | reverse complement strand
CACCGACGCTCGACGCCGAACGAAATCACACGAACGTGATCGGGCATCATGCCGCACACCGGCAGGTCGTCTCTTGTCTGCATTCGTGCCGTACACTAACCCCCCATGACCTCGGTCATTCTCCTGGCCTTTGCGATCTTCGCGATTGCCGTGCTTTATTCGGCGGTTGGTCATGCCGGCGCATCCGGGTATCTGGCCGCCATGGCGATCGTCTCCGAACTGCCGCAGGATGAAATGAAGGCAGTCGCACTCACACTCAACATCTTCGTCGGTGCGATCGGCTCCTATCGGTTCGTCCGCGCCGGCCATTTTCACTGGTCAACGTTCTGGCCGTTCGGCATCAGCGCCGTCCCCATGGCGTTCCTGGGTGGGTTGTGGGAGCTGCCACCCATCGTCTTCAAGCCTTTGATTGGTGCTGTTCTTCTCTTCGCCGCCCTGGTCATGCTTGTCCGCGCCTTTCGTCCCCGGGAACAATCTGCCGAGCAGCGTGTGGCGCACATGCCCCCGCTCTCCATAGCCCTGATCGCAGGTGCTGCGCTCGGACTCATGGCAGGGCTGACCGGCACCGGAGGCGGCATCTTCCTCTCGCCGCTCCTGATTGTCGCCGGATGGGCCGACCCGAAGCGAACCGCCGGCGTCTCTGTCGTTTTTGTCCTCGTCAACTCGATTGCGGGTCTGGGCGGCGTCATCGCCGAATCACCAGCGCTCCCGACCGAACTGCCTCTGTACCTCGCTGCTGCTGTGGCCGGCGGCCTGCTGGGCTCCGGACTGGGTGCACGGCGACTGGGGGGCAACTCGATCAGAGCACTCCTGGCCGTCGTTCTGATCATCGCGGCAATCAAGATGTTTGCCACTGCAACCGGCCAGGCGATCGGATGATCGCATCGTTTCACACGCAGCCGGTGGCAGCCCGGATTGCCGGTTCGCAGGACAGCCTCTTCTTCCTCCCCGCTACACTGCCCGCATGAACACTGCAACAGTCATGGCCGGCGTGCCGGCGACAAATCTCACGCTGTATCACCGGGTCCGATTCAATGTCGGCGATCCGGCTGCGTGGGTACAGCTCGAAGACGGCCGAACCATCTTCATGTGTCGAGACATCGAAATGGACCGGGCGCGCAAGTTTGCCCGGGCCGACGAAATCACATGCCCACCCGAGTATGCCCCCGCGGGCGGGCTTTCGACCGATCGCCCGACCGAAACAGCCCAGGCATTGGCTGAGCTGCTCGTCCGCCACGGCGTTTCGCGCGCGCGTTGTGATTCGACGTTGGCGCTTGTGTATGCCGAGCACATGCGGGAGCGGGGAATCGAGATTGAGTTTGACCCTCAGCTCGGCGTGCGCGATCGCCGCGCCAAGGACGCGCAGGAAGTGCAATGGCTGCGCGAGGCGCAGGCGATGACCGAACGGGCGATGGAAATGGCCTGCACGATGATTGCCGGGGCGTCGGCCCGGGCCGACGGCGTGCTCATGCACGACGGAGCCGAGCTCACCAGCGAGCGCGTCAACACCGCCATCGACATCTTCCTCCTGCAAAACGACTACACCAATCCGGGCAGCATCGTCGCCGGCGGAACGGACGGCTATGACTGCCACAACCGCGGCTCGGGGGTCTTGCGCACAGGCACGCCGATCATCGTCGATATCTTCCCGCAGTGCCGGGCCACACGCTATAACGGCGACTGCACGCGAACGGTCGTTCAAGGCGATCCGCCCGACGAACTCGTGCGCATGCACGCAGCAGTGTGCGAAGCAAAACAGGCTGCGATCGACGCGACGCGGGCCGAAGCATCGGGCGATGATCTGTACAACGCGTGCATGAACGTCATTCGCCGCCACGGGTGGGATCGCGGGCTTGCAGGCCCGGATGCACCGGATAACTACTGCTCGATGCAACACGGCCTGGGGCACGGCGTGGGGCTGGAAGTGCACGAGCCGCCACTTCTCGATGCGGGCGGGCCTGCGCTTGTGGTCGGCGACTGTCTGACGATTGAGCCCGGGCTGTATCACCGTCAGATCGGAGGCGTTCGCGTCGAAGACATGGTCATCGTCACCAAAGATGGATGCAAAAACCTCAACACTCTTCCGGAAGGGCTGGACTGGTCATGAAACGGCTCTTTGCAATCGCACTGACAGCGCTGTGCACGCTGGCAAACGCCCAGGTGCCCGATTCGGCGCTGGCGCCGCTGATTCGCACCGTCGCTGCCGACGAACAAACCGTGCGCAACTTCTACGACCTGCGCTGGTCGAGCGCGCGCATGCAAGCACTTGACGCGCTGGCCGAGCGATATCTGGATCAAATCGAAGCCATGTCGCTTGAAGGCATGGATGTCGTGGCGCGGGCCGATGCCGTGATGCTTCGGTTTCATCTGGAAGACCTTGCCGCCTCGGTGGCGCTGGATCGGGCGCGACGTGCAGAGATGCTGGAGCTTCTGCCATACCTGGAGCTGGTCGAGCGTCTGGAACAGGACCGCGCGCTGATGTCTCCCCTTGATCTGCCAGCCTTGGCGCGTGAGATCTCCGCGATTCCCGGGCAGATCGAGCGCCTGCGTGCGCGGATCGTCAAGCCGACCGATGAAGTGCGGGCCGACTCGATCGTTGTCTCGCCGACGCTGGCGCTGCGCACCGCTTCGGCAAGCGCAGACACGCTCGAAAAGCTCGAGCGATGGGCAAGGCACTACCGCAACTTCATGCCCGGGTTCGCGTGGTGGCTCGATACGCCGATCGACAAGTCAAGGTCGGCCATCCGTGAGTACGAAAACCACCTCCGCCGGGAGATGGCGCAGCAGAAGGGCAACGATGACGATCCGCTGGTCGGCCAGCCCGAGGGACGCGAAAGACTGATGCAGAGCTTGCGGCGGGAGATGATCGCCTACACGCCCGAAGAGCTGATCGAAATCGGCCAACGCGAGCTTGCGTGGTGTCAGCAGGAGCTTCGCGCTGCCGCCCGCGAGATGGGTTGCGGCGACGACTTCCACGCGGCCATCGAGGAAGTCAAGACGCGACATGCAGCGCCGGGCGAACAGGCAAGGCTGGTCACTGAACAGGCTGCCTTTGCAATCGATCTGGTCGATGAGCTGGTCACTGTGCCCGAATTGTGCGCCAAACTGTGGCGGACGCAGATGATTCCGACGCGGGACCAACGCATCTGGCCATTCGCAGCGTACAACAACAACCACGTCATGGTCTCGTTTGCGACCGACGAGATGGACACCGACGCGAAGCTGATGTCCATGCGCGGCAACAACGAGCACTTCACGCGCATCGTGGTCCCTCATGAACTCATCCCTGGGCATCACCTGCAAGGATTCATGGCCGACCGCATTCGAACATATCGCAAACTGTTTTCAACGCCGTTCTTCGTCGAGGGCTGGGCCCTGTATTGGGAGTTCGAGCTGTGGGATCGCGGCTATGCGCGCGGGCCTGAGGATCGCGTGGGAATGCTGTTCTGGCGATCACACCGGGCAGCACGAATCATCGTGAGCTTGAAGTTCCACCTTGGTGAGATGACGCCGGAAGAAATGATCGAGTTTCTCATCGAACAGGTTGGGCACGAGCGCGCCAGCGCAACAAGTGAAGTCCGCCGATATATCAATGGGATGTACAGCCCCCTGTACCAGGTGGCATACATGATCGGAGGCTTGCAGCTTCGTGCGCTCAAACGCGAGCTTGTCGACGGAGGACACATGGGCCTGCGCGCCTACAACGATGCGCTGCTCGAACACAACGCGATTCCGGTGGAGATGATCCGGGCGCAGATGCTCGGGCTCGAGCTTGGGCTGGACTACGAGCCGATGTGGCGGTTTGATGACCCCGCAGCGAATCCGTGAGCGGCTTATCGGCCGCACGAAAGCCGAGCGGCGCGGGCCCTAAAGTAAGAGTGTGAGCGAGATGCACCGAGATCCTGACGGGCGGATGCTGATCGGCCCGGGATTCGACCCGGCCGCTTCGCCGCTGGACGATCAACCCGCCGAGTTGATCGAAAGTGCGCGCCATCGATTGCGTGAGTCAGAGCGCAAGCCGCGCGAGGACATCCAGATCATGCGTCGGCTGATCGTCGCGTTTCTCCTGGTCGCGGTGATTGCGGTGTTGAGTTTCGTGATTCTCCCCCAATACGGGTTGCACTTGCCGCCGATGGTGCCGCTCCTGGCGTTTGTCGTGATCGTCGTCGGTTCTCTGATGAGTGCCGATCATCCACCACCGAGGAATCGGCGTGACTGCGAGGACGAGGGACGCCCGATTTGCTGCTCGGGCCCGAGGCCCTTACGCGCGCCGCCGGAGCACGAACCGTGACCCGTCGCTTTGCATCCGCGGGCGTCAAAGCCTCGGGCGGGATTCGCCTTGAGGAAGTCGCTGCCGTACTTGCCGAAAACGGATACGACGTTTCAAACGCCGGTGAGAATCTCCTGCGTGTCGTTGAACCCGAGAGCGGGGTTGTGGTTTTGGCAGCCCTTGAGAACAACGTGCTGTTCTTTACGATTTCGTGTCTTTCGATCAAGCGCGATCAGTTGAGCGGCGAAACGCTCAGCCGCATGCTCGAAACGGGCAACGGCATCGCCACATCAAGTTTCAGACTCATGCCACGGAAGGACGGATCAGTCGCCGTCACACTGAACAACTTTTGCAAACTCCAGGACATGGGTGCGGAAGACAGAGACGATCTGCTCTCGTGCGTGGAGTTTCTTCTCGTGGACGTGATGTTCGCACGATCGCTTCTGGAAGGGGCAACGCCATGAAACGGCTGATCCACCTGTTCATGGGCGTCGGGCGTGATGCGGCTCGGCAGGCCGAAACGGAGCCCGGGTTTGAGCACAAGCT
>RFGK01000104.1 GCA_003697045.1 Planctomycetota bacterium | reverse complement strand
CTCGCTGGACACGACCTGGTCTACCTGCTGGGCGGTGCGACTCCGTTGTACTTCTCGTCTCCGGTGCTCTACCACACGACGTGGGATGCTTCGCCTTTGGGTCAGTTGATGCGCGAATATCCGAACGACCCTTGGGCCTGGGCCGATGCCTTGCGCCGGCGCGGCGTCGTCTACGTGCTGGCCGACTATGCCGAACTGACAAGATTATCGCAATCGGGCTGGTATGACCCGCTGGTCACACCCGACGTTGTCATGGCATGGCTTGATGAGGTCGCAGACCCCACAGCCGGGTGGCCCAGCTATGGTCAAATGCTGTACCGACTGAAGGAGAAGCCTTGAGCAGATCAGTGGGCTGGGGACGGATCGCGCAGGGCGTCGGGTTTCTCCTGGGACTCGGGCTGCTCGCTTGGTGCGTGTCGATCGTGCTCAGCCCGGACAACCGCGAGCAGCTCTCCCACCTGCTCGATGCGTCGGCACTCGATGTAGCCATCCTGCTCGCGTGCTCGGCTGCCACGCTCATTCTCAACGGCCTGATCTTCTGGATCGTGCTCTGGCCGGTCAAACACACGAGTGTGCTTCATATCTCGGCGGTCAACGCCGTCGCCACGCTGATCTCGTATGCCCCATTCAAGATCGCCGTCGCCTTTCGCGTGCTTGTGCACAATCGCATCGACGGCGTGCCCATTCTGACGATCGGAGCGTGGTTTGCCGCGATTGCAGTGCTCGCGGTCACGGTCCTGTTTCCGGCGGCGGCTGCCAGCGTCTGGCTCGACAGCCGCTCGGCCTCATGGTGGATCGCATGGATCGGTGGTGCGATCGTGTGCACGGCACTGGTCGTGGCACTGGCGTCCGCGTTTGCCGGCGATCCCGGTTGGCATCGTCTCATGCGCATGATTCGCGCCGTCGGGCTGGGGTTTGCGGTGCGATGGCTCGGCACAGAACACGGACGACGCCTGCACGCCGGCATTGACATGCTTGCCCATGTTCGCGCTTCGGCCGCCGCCGGTGCGTGCCGCGTGGCCGACATTCTCGTACAAGCCGTCCGCGTCTGGATTGCCGCTCGCATCCTGCATGTCGATCTGGACTGGGGCGCGTCGATGGTCATTGCGAGCACCTATTTCCTCATCGCGATGATCAGCCCGATCGGCATGCTCGGACCGCGCGAGTTCATCTCGGTCAGCGTCGCAACGATGGCTGGAATCTCCGCTGAAGAGGGCACCGAGACCATCATGACCATCGTCCTGTTCATCAGCGCCAGCGAAGCACTGGTCTACCTGGCCGGCGGCGGCATCGGCGCCGCGTACCTCCGCATCGACCGATGGCTGCTCGGACGGGTCAAGAGCGATGATCCAACAATCCCCCGCTGCGAACACAGCGACGAGGCATGACCGCGAGCATCACCGCCCGAACCACGCGCGCGGCTTGTCGCATCGAAACGCGCCTCCCAGCAGAGGGGCAGCCCGTTTGCCACCCGGCTTGACGGCGGGAAGCCTCCCTCACCGGCACTATCATCGTCCGTGAAGATCGCCTTGGCCCAGATCAACCCGACCGTCGGCAGCATCGCGCACAACGCCACCCTGGTTGAACAGGCCATCGCACACGCTCGCGAGCAATCGTGCGATCTGGTCGTCCTTCCCGAGCTGTGCATCAGTGGATATCCGCCCAGGGATCTCGTGCTGCGGAGCGATTTTGTCGCCGCGTGTGCCGCCGCTGCCAAGCGCGTGGGTGAATCGGCAACTTCAGGCATCACCGCCGTGATCGGCACGCCCTTACCGCTTGACGATGGACGCGTTGCCAACAGTCTGCTCGTCTTTCGCGACAACGCCTGTCTCGACTATTACGACAAGCGGCTGCTCCCGACCTACGACGTCTTTGACGAAGACCGATATTTCACTCCGGGCAACCGTGCGGTCGTGGTCGACATCGCCGGTGTGCGCGTCGGGCTTGCAATTTGCGAAGATCTCTGGCGGGGTGAAGATGCCGGCTTTGCCTCGCGCTATGCGGGCGCCGCCGATCCGGTCGCTGCAGCAGTCCAGGCCGGAGCGCAGATGCTCGTTGTGCCTTCGGCAAGCCCATACGTGCTCGGAAAGCACGATCGGCACGTTTCGATCATCGCCGACCATGCAAAGCGCCACCGCATCCCCGTCTGCTCGGTCAATCAGGTCGGAGGCAATGATGAGCTGGTCTTTGACGGACGGGCATGCGTAGTCAGCCCCGACGGCAGTATCGTCTGCCGCGCGCCGGCATTCTGCGAGCATCTGCTCGTCCACGAACTCGGTGCCGGCCGGGCCGACGGCAGCGAAGGTGAGCTCGGCGTCGAACGCAACATCGTCGAAGCGCTCACGCTCGGCGTGCACGATTACCTCGCCAAGACCGGCTTTACCGATGCGATCATCGGTCTGTCCGGCGGGATCGACTCGGCGCTGACAGCGGCAATCGCCGTGCGCGCCATCGGCGCCGACCACGTCCTGGGCGTGTCCATGCCGAGCCGATACTCCTCCGAGCACTCCAGATCCGACGCCTATGAGCTGGCAAGACGCCTGGGCATCCGCTGCCTGACTGTCCCGATCGAGCTGGCCCACGGCGCGCTGCACGAGGCGATCAATCCAGCGTTCTCCGAGATGGGTGAGCGGCTGCTCGGCGAATCTCTGCCCGACCTTGCCGATGAGAATCTCCAGTCGCGCCTCCGCGGCACGATCCTCATGACCATCTCCAATCGCACCGGCGCCATCGTGCTCACCACAGGCAACAAGAGCGAGCTGGCCGTGGGATACTGCACGCTCTACGGCGACATGAACGGTGGGCTGGCAGTCCTCAGCGATGTGCCCAAGACACTCGTCTACCGCGTCGCCCGATGGATGAATGCACATCCTGAGTTGTGCGGGTTTGAACGCTCGCCGATTCCCGAAGGGACGATCTCCAAGCCTCCCAGCGCCGAGCTTGCGCCCGATCAGAAAGACTCGGACGCGCTGCCCGAGTATGACGTGCTCGACGCCATCATCGAGCGCTACGTTGAGCGGCACGAGAGCGTGGAGACAATTGTCTGCCAGACCGGTTTCGACGCGGCCGTCGTGCAACGCATCGCACGCCTGATTGATGTCAATGAGTACAAGCGCAAGCAGATGGCCACGGGGTTGAAGGTGACGGCTCTGGCGTTTGGATCGGGCCGGCGCATGCCGATCGCTCGCGGGTGGTGGTAAGCCCGACGACCCGGCCGGCGGTTTGATCACCTCGGCCCCGGTGCTCCACAAATCGCGGGTCGATCGAATCGGCGCAACGCCGCCCTCCGTACACTCTCTCATGCCCCTGGCGCGGCTGCGAAACCTGTCGCTCTCGAACAAGTGCCTGCTGCTCTTCGGCGGAGCGGTGACGATCATCATCGTCATTGCGCTGACCGTGCCGTGGCTGCGGATGAACGCACTGGTCGGAGCCGGGCAACTCGAGATCAGCCGCGAGCTGCTGAACATCTGGAGTGAACTCGATGAGACCGATCGAGCACCAACGCTGCTCGGCGGTGCGACTGTCCAGGAGTTTTCCATCCCCGATGCCCACGCCGCCGCCGAGCATGACAGGTTCATCCGCAGCGCCGTGCGAGCGTTTACACGCAACGAGTCGGCCAATGAGCGACTCAGTGGCTCATGGGAAGGCGGAACCAAACGCTATCGCTACGCACGTGCCCGGCGCGATGAAACCGGGAAACTGATCGGCCTGATCGTCCTTGAACGACGCTCGCCGGGCGCAGCCATCCAGCTTGTCGTCAACACGCTCTACCTGCTCGCAGCGGGAATGGTCGTCCTCGGCGTGGCGGTGCTGCTCTTCCACGGCATTCTCACGCGCATCATCCTCTCGCCCGTGCGCTCGCTGCGCGAAACGGCTGAGCGCGTGCGCGACGGCGACCTGTCGACACGCTCGCAAATCCAGACCGGCGATGAGTTCAGCGAACTCGCTGAGACTTTCAACCTCATGCTCGGCGAGCTGCAAACCAAGCAGGATCGGCTCCGGGCGATCAACGCCGCACTCGACGGGCGGCTGAGCGAGCTGGCCGAGGTCAACCGCGCCCTGGCCGAAGCGGCGCAGATCAAGGGTGAGTTCGTCGCCAATGTCAGCCACGAGCTGCGCACGCCGATGAACTCGATCCTCGGGTTCGCCGAGCTGCTGCTGGAGATCGCAAAGGCGGAGCGCCAGCACCTCATTGAAGCCAACCAGAGCATTCCCGTCGCGCTGACCAAGCGCGAACGATACCTGCAAAACATCGTCAACGCCGGGCGCACGCTGCTGGAGATGATTGAAAGTCTGCTCGAGATGGCCAAGCTCGAAGCCGGACGGGTCGAGGTCAAAGTTGAGCCGATGAGCGTCGGGCAGACCTGTGAAAGCCTCGTCGCACTGATCGACCCCCTCGCCCGTCGCAAGGGACTGGAAGTTGTGCTCGACGTTCACGCAGACGTGCCAATCATCGAAACCGACGTCAAAAAGTTCAGCCAGATCGTCTTCAACCTCCTGTCAAATGCGGTCAAGTTCACCTCGGGCACGGTCGATCAACGCGGCAGGATCATTCTCCGGGCCGAACGCCTCGCACCATCCGGTCTCGATGCCGACGATGCCAAGGTGCGCGTTTCGGTCATCGACAACGGCCCGGGAATCTCCGAAGAAGATCAGAAAAAGCTGTTTGAGAAGTTCAGCCGACTCGACCGCGACGGAACCCAGCCAGGCACCGGGCTCGGACTGGCGATTTGTCGCGAGCTGGCCAATGCCATACAAGCCGAAATCCAGCTCGTCAGCGAAGAAGGTCACGGCTCGATGTTCAGCCTTATCGCACCCGTCCGCCTTGATCCGGCCAGGATTGAAGAAACCAGGCTCGAAGCTCGCTTCCGCGGCACACTGCACGGCAGACGCGCCTGGGCCGAGCAGCAAGACCCGGCCTGATCCCCCATGCCGACCAACCGCATCCGCCCGTGCCTCTCTGGCCACGGCCCGCACGGCCTGCCAGCAACCCCACATCTACGCGCACGTGTCGTCGCTTTGACGGAATCCCACTGTAATCGGGGTGAGAGGATTCGAACCTCCGACCTTCTGACCCCCAGTCAGACGCGCTAACCAAGCTGCGCTACACCCCGTCGCAGAGCCGTACCGGCCCCGCTGCCAGCATAGGCGCAGGCAGCCCGCCACGCCATCACACCGCACCCGGCTGCACCACTCTCCTT
>RFGK01000103.1 GCA_003697045.1 Planctomycetota bacterium | reverse complement strand
GCGGATGGCGGCGTCCGGGAGCTGCGCGCAAGGGCGGTGGTGCTGACGACGGGCACGTTTATGCGCGGGTTGATGCACACGGGGATGGAACGCACGCCGGGCGGGCGCGCGGGCGAGGGGGCCGCGGTCGGCATTTCCAAAGCGCTGCAGGATTTGGGCTTTGAGCTTGGCAGGCTCAAGACGGGCACGCCGCCGCGATTGAAGCGTGCGACGATCGACTGGGAAGGGCTCGAGGCTCAGGCAGGCGATGAAAGTCCCTTACCGTTCAGTGCATTGAGCGGCAGGGCAGATGCGCTCGCCCAAGGCGAAATCACAGGCGCCGCCGAGCTGCTTTCGGGCTTGATTGAGCGGTTTCCGCTGCTCGAACAGGTTGAGTGTCGCAAGACGGCAACGAACGGCCAGACGCATGAGTTGATCCGGGCCAACCTGCACCGGGCGCCCATGTTCAGCGGACAGATCGAGGGGGCTGGGCCCAGGTATTGCCCGAGCATTGAGGACAAGGTCGTTCGTTTCGAAGGGCGCGATTCGCACACGGTTTTTCTTGAGCCGGAGAGTCTTCGGAGCGACTGGATCTACTGCAACGGCATCTCGACAAGCCTGCCCAGGGATATTCAGGACGCGATGGTGCGTGCGATGCCGGGTTGCGAGCGGGCTGAGATTCTGCGATACGGGTACGCAGTGGAATATGACATGGTCCGGCCGCACCAGATCCACGCGACGGGCATGACCAAGCTGGTGGAGGGTTTGTTTCTTGCCGGGCAGATCAACGGCACAAGCGGGTATGAGGAGGCTGCGGCTCAGGGATTGATCGCCGGCGTGAACGCGGTGCGCTGGTGCGCATCGGAGAGCGAATGGGTGCCGGGCCGGGATGAGGCGTACATCGGCGTGTTGATGGATGATCTTGTGACGAAGACGCCGACGGAGCCATACCGCATGTTTACGAGCCGTGCCGAGCATCGGCTGATGCTGCGTGCGGACAATGCGGACGACCGACTGACGGGCACGGCCGATGAGTTGGGGCTGTTGTCGCAGACGCCGCTGGGGCGGATGCGTCGCGATTTGTTTGCTCGCCGGCAAGAGCAGTTGCATCGGCTGCGGGCGCTGGTTGGAGGTGGCGCGGGGCCGAGCGGCTCGGGGGGCGAGCTGATCCGGCAGATGCGCGGCGCGGGTTTTGATTGGTGTGATCTCAGGGCGCTCGTGGGTGATGAGTTTGACCGGTCGGTGTTGGAGACGGTTGTCGCGGAGGTGCGCTATGAGCCGTATGTGGAGCGCGAGCGGCGTGAGGTGATGCGTCGGCGTGCGACGGAGCGAAGCCGAATCCCGGCGTGGATGGACTGGTCGACATGTTCGACACTGCGCGCCGAGGCGCGCGAGGCGCTGACGCGGTTTCGGCCGGACACACTGGGACAGGCGGGTCGGCTCGAAGGTATCACGCCGGCCGATTTGACACTGGTTTCGGTGCTGGTCAGGCGTGCCTGGCAGGAGCGGGGTGAGCAGTGACGCTTTCGATGGGCAGCTTTGGGGTCGATTTGCTTGCGGTGCTGGTGTGCGCGGGTCTGGTGCCGGTGATGCTGCGTCGGCTTCGCGTCGCATTGATTCCGGGCTATCTGCTTGCCGGGATGTTGATCGGCCCGTTGACGGGTGTGGTGACCAGCGCCGATCACATTGCCGACGTGGCATCGCTGGCGACGGTCCTGCTGCTCTTTACCATTGGGTTGCACTTTGACTTCGGCTCGATGAAGTCGGCGGCGCGCGCCATCGTGGTGGTCGGCATGGTTTCGACCGTGCTGAGCGCTCTTGCGCTTGGGGCCTGCGCCACGGCGTTCGGGCTTGACTGGCGCGCCGGCGCGGGCGTGGGGATGGCGCTTGCGATGTCGTCGACCGCAGCCGTGCTCAAACTCTTGCAGCAACGGCGCGAAATGCACCGCCCGCATGCACGGCTTGGCTTCGGGGTGCTGTTGATTCAGGATCTGGCGGTGGTGGCGGTGCTTTCATTGATTCCCATGCTCGGGACCGCCCATGAGCAGGTCGTGCAGGTGGAAGGCCCGGGCGCGGTGGCCCGCGTTGCACTTGTTGCGGGACTGATCGTCGTGGGACGTTTTTTCATCACCCCGCTGATGAACGCAGCCTCGCGCGCCGGCGGGAGCGAGCTGGTGCTGGTCGTGGGCGCAGCGGTGGCATTGGGAGCAGCGGTCGCAACCAAGGAAGTGGGACTGTCCGAAGAGCTTGGCGCGTTTGTCGCCGGGTTGATGCTCGCATCATCGCCGTTCCGTTATCAACTTTCGGGTCAACTGGCGCCGCTGCGAGACCTGTTCATGGCGGTGTTTTTCACGGTTGTGGGCTTGCAGGTCCAGCCGGAGGCCATCGGGTCGGCGTGGTGGGTCGTGCTGCTGGGTGCGGCCGTGCTGATGGTTGTCAAGACCATCGTCATTGGTGCGTGCTCCTGGGCCGCAGGGGCAAGTCCGTCGGTGGCGGTGCGCACGGGATTGATTCTGGCCGAAGCGGGGGAGTTCAGCCTGATCGTGCTCATGGTCGCGTTTGAATCCGGCGTGGTTGACCAGCGGACACGGGCGGTGGCCATTGCGATTGTTTTCGTCAGTCTGCTCGTCACCCCCGCGCTCATGTGGGTGTCGGGGCGGATCGGGAATCTCGGGGGAGTCTTGCCGATGGCGCCGTGGGTGCACAAGAGCGTGCTGGTGGACCAACCCCAGGGCGATCGAGACGATCAGCCGTCGGGGCGGTGTGATGTCCTGATTGCCGGCTTTGGGCCCGTCGGGCGTGCGGGCGCTGAGCAACTCGAAAAAGCGGGTGTGACCTACACGATCGTGGAGCTGAACGCAAGGACAGTGCGCACACAGTCGCGCCTTGGACGATCCATCGTGTACGGGGACGCAACCAATGCGCACGTGCTCGAATCGGCCGGGCTCGGCACGGCTAGGGCGGTGATCCTGACGATTCCCGACGACGAGGCAATGGTGCGCGCGGTGCGCGTCGTTCGCGCTCATCGACCGGATGTATTCATCGCGGCGCGATCCTCGGTTTTGTCTCGCGCGATCGAGGCCAAGGGGCTGGGAGCCGACCTGGTGATCGTCGATGAGATTGCCGCGGCAGTTTCGATGTCGCACGAGGTGGTGCGAAAGCTGGGCAAAGACCCGCGCGGCTCGGGCGATGATGAGCAGGCGTTCGAGCCTGATCCGGACGGAACGTAGCGGCCGACGCCGGGGTCTTCTTGCGCGGCCGTGCGCGAAGACTATTCGTGGAGCATGCGCAGTTCGTCGCGGAGAATCGCAGCCAGCTCGTAGTTTTCCTGCGCGATGGCTTCCTGAAGACGCTGGCGCAGCTCGGCACGCTGCGAAACCGGGAGCTGTGGGAGCAGGGCACCGCGCATGCCTCGCAGGAGCTGGGCTTCGGAGGAGCTTTCAAACTCGTCGGCCCGACCCTGCTGCTCGAAACACTTGCGAAGCGTCTCCAGCCCGTCGTCAATGGCGACCAGGGCAACCTTGGGCTCGTCGGCCTGGAGGGCCATGCTTGCCAGCGCCCGCGCGCGCATCATGAGGATGTAGGGGCGAAACTGCTCAAGGGCTGTGCGATCGGTTTCGTCTTCGGCATACTCGGCGCAGAGATCCAGCACGCGCAGGTTTCGGGCCGTGTCACGGGCGACGGCTTCGTAGTCCTCAAGCACAAGCATCGCGATGTAGCGGTGGTAGTACTGGAGCGCCTCATCGCGGAGTTGCTTGCAGTCTTCCGGCGAAAGAAAGGGCCCCGGCTCGTGAGTGTCGCTCCCGGCCTGCGCTTCATCAATACGGGCTTCGTGGTATTCGAGGAGGCTTGGGAATCCGTAAGGGCGTGCCCCGTCGGGACGCCCGTTGACGTGCATCTGGATGATTCCCAGATCGAGACGGACCTGGACACGGGGAAGCCCGTCGTCGCCTTCGATCAGGCGGACGTTGATCTGCCCGGGTTGGAAGGGCCATTCTTCGAGCAGTTTGGTAAGGTCTTTGTTCATGAAGCTCCACCGCACCTGTCAGAGAATGCGTCCTGAAAATGTATGTCGGCCTGAGAGGTCGTGGACTGCGGCTCGGGCAGATGAATGAAGGACATGCCCGATTGAGCAGGGGCGCGAGGCGTGAAGATGGGGACGTTTTCGGGCGTGGAGGAGGTTTTGCTGACTGAGCGAGCGGAAGATCCGGACAAGTCCCTTGATTTCGCGGGAATTGTCTTGCGTGAGATGAACCGTTTCGCGTAAGATGTCGAAGCGGTAGGTAGAAGCCCACTCCTTGGGCTCTGGAGTTGGTGGCTCCAGGAGCCTTGGTAGGAGGAGAGGGTGAGTCTTGTGGCGGCTTGGGGTTTCACAACCCTGGGCGACACCGTCGGGGAATCCGGCGGCTGGTGGGTAGGAGAAGTGAGTGGCATGATCGGTCAATCTGTTTCGACCCGGGGCGGGCTCAAGTCCGACCTGCAGTTGTATCTTCGTCAAATCAATGAAGTCGACCTGCTCACGCCGGAGGAAGAGCGCGAGCTGGGGTGGGCAATCATCAACGACAACTGCCCCAAGGCGCGGGAGCGGATGATTCGTGCGAATCTGAGGCTTGTCGTAGCGATTGCCAAGAACTTCACCAATCGCGGGCTCCCGCTGACCGACCTGATCGAGGAAGGCAATATCGGGCTGCTGCGTGCGGTGGAAGGCTTTGACCCGGCCCAGGGCGCGCGTTTCAGCACGTATGCGTCATGGTGGATCAAGCAGGCCATCAAGCGGGCGCTGATCAACGCCAACCAGCCGATTCACATCCCGGCGTACATGGTGGAGCTGATCGCCAAGTGGAAGGAAGCTTCCCGGCGTCTGGAAAATGAGCTCGGACATCCGCCGACGATGGAGCAGCTTGCCGAGGCGATGGATCTTCCGCTCAAGAAGGTCAAGATCATCCGCCGGGCGGTACGAGCGTTCAAGACCCCGCCGCAGGAGCCGGCCGCGGGAGACAGCGACCTTCTGGGTCTGAGCGAACTCGTTGTTGACAGTCGCGACGGCACGCCCGATGAGAAGACGCTGCGTCGTGAGGAACTTGACACGCTCAAGCGTCTGTTGGACACGATCGACGTGCGTGAGGCGCAGGTGCTTCGGATGCGGTTTGGTCTCGACGGGCAGGAGCCTTTGACGCTCAAGCAGATTGCCGAAGAAGTGGGGATCAGCCGCGAACGGGTGCGCCAGGTCGTGGACGAGGCGTTGGAAAAGCTCAACGCGCGCCTGAACGACGACAAGCCGAGCCGATTCTTTCGCCGGACGATCGACGAAGAGACCAGCGCGGATCTGCGGCTGAGCGAAGCGGGCGGGTGAGTCGCCAGGAGCAGCGTGCGTCCTCCGCGCCTGCCGAGCCTGTGCTAACATCCGCGCATGAAGAACCGTGAGAATCTGAGCGGGATCGCCCGCATGGTGTCGATCTTGGCCCTGGGTATGGGCGTTGTGTGGTCTACGAGCCTTGCCGGGGCGCAGACAGACCACGTGGCCGCGTTGAACGAGGCGTTCAAGCTCGTGCCCGAGAATCGGCGGAGCGATCTTGTGCTGCTGCCCGCGATGGTGGATCTGGAGGAGCCGCCGCTGGGTGTCGATACGCCCGAGGCTGCCGCGTTGCAGTATGACGGCAGCTCGATCTGGGGCGCTGCTGAAGCATGGGCGACCGGACCATCGCAGCAAGCGGCGTTGGAGGCATTGCGAAAGGTAACCGAAGGCTCTGAGCGGGGGCGGGCTATGTCGTTTGCCCAGCCCTATGGCCCGGCGCTGAGCATCGATCCGGAGTTGATCCGTGCGGGTCTATACACGGCGCTGGGCGACCCGCCGCTGCTTGCGGGCGCGCGATTCCTGTACCTCGAAAGGATGCGCGACCTGGTCTGCCTTGCCCATGTGGAGGCGACGCGGCTCGCGGCCGAGGGGCAGGTCGGACAGGCCTGCGATCTGATGGTCGATCTGACCTATCTCGGCCGACAACTGACCGATCGTGCGTTCGACAAGGAAGTGAAGTTCGGGTATGACACGATGATCGGGGCCGTGTCGCGGATTCGTGACATTGCGTATGTGGATTTTCGTGGGGCAAGGCTGTTGGGGACCAGTGACATCGAGCGGGTGATCAAGGCCCTGGAAATGTACAACCGGGGATATCTGGATCCGGCGCGGCT
Organism: Planctomycetota bacterium; assembly: GCA_003697045.1. GTDB lineage: Bacteria > Planctomycetota > Phycisphaerae > Phycisphaerales > UBA1924 > J022. The sequence continues at coordinate 10,293 of RFGK01000103.1, read as the reverse complement.
TCGATTTCCGGAGGGCAATCGCATCGCGGCCCAGCAGTTGTTTGAGCAGGTTTACGAGCCGCGCGGGGGTGTGCGTGAAGACCAGTACGCCAAGACGATGGCCCGGCTGAGAACATCGGGTCGTCCGCTGCGACTGTTTGCAGAAGCTTCGCGATACGAGTCGGCAGGAGCGAATCAGGCGGACTGGTTTGAAACGCGGGACAAGATCGACGAGGTGTTTACCAGTTGGTCTTCGAGGTGGACGCTCAAGCCGTTTGATCGTCAGCTTTCGTTGCCGTACACGTGGGACTTGATGGATCGTGAGCGATTCGGGGTGATTACGGCCTCGACGAGCGATCTGTCGGAGCTGTACCTGTGGAGACAGGTTTTCGAGACCGAGACTGTGGGCACGCGGCATGCGCTTGCGGTGCTGGGCTATTACTACGAGCTGGGCGTGTGGCCGCCCGAGGCATCTTCGGTTCGCCCGCGTTGGCTGGAGAGGATGGAGGCCGACCCATTCAATCCCGCTCGCGAGGCCGGTCGTTTGCCCCCGATGAAGTTTTTTGTTCCTGTGCGGGATGACTATGTTGCCGACGAGCGCGACACGCCCCAGCCGCACGAGATGAACGTCTTCCCGCGCGACGGATCGAACTTTGCCCTGTTGCTCGATGAGCGTGAGTTCGTGATGTATTCAGTCGGGCGCAATGGAGTGGATGATTTTGCCGAGGATGTGTCGGACGAGTGGGACATGCAGACGGGTGACTACCTGATCTGGCCGCCCATGCTGTCGCTGCATCGCAGGCACCTGCAACAGACCAATCAACTTCCCTGAGCGGGAACAATGGATGCGCATCGCGGGTTTTTTGGTGCGTTGATCGAGCGAAAGGGGTATGGCATTGAGCGACGACTCAGCGCACAAGGTTGTGATCATCGGTTCCGGTCCGGCGGGTTGGACGGCTGCGATCTACGCGGCTCGCGCACAGCTCGATCCGGTGGTCTATGTGGGTGTGCCCAAGCAAGACCCCGGACCCATCCTCCCGGGCGGGCAACTCATGCTGACCACGGAAGTCGAGAACTACCCTGGTTTTCCCGACGGGATCGAAGGGCCGGAGATGATGGACCGCTTCCAGGCTCAGGCCGAGCGATTCGGAACGAAGGTTGTCGGTGAAGATATCACCAGGGTGGAGTTTGCATCCGACGGCAAGCCGCATCGGCTGCACACGTCGGGTGGTCAGACGATTCAGGCCCACGCGGTGATCATCGCCACGGGCGCGACGGCAAACTGGCTGGGGCTTGAAAACGAGCTGCGACTTGCGCGCAGCGGGGGGGGCGTCTCGGCGTGTGCCGTTTGTGACGGGGCGCTGCCGGCGTTTCGAAATCAGCCTCTGGCGGTCGTCGGTGGGGGCGATACCGCGATGGAGGAAGCGACCTATCTGACCAAGTTCGCAAGCGTGGTCTACGTGATTCATCGGCGTGACCAGCTCCGGGCCAGCAAGATCATGCAGGAACGGTTCCTCAGCAAGGACAACGCGAAAGTCCTGTGGAACAAGGTTGTCGTCGACGTGCTGGGTGAGAACAAGATCACCGGCGTGCTCCTGCGGGATACGAAGACGGGCGAAGAATCTCAGCTGGAGGTCAAGGGGCTTTTTGTCGCGATCGGGCATACGCCGGCGACGAAGTTCCTGCAAGACTCCGGGCTTGATTTCGACGAGGCAGGATTCATCGTGCTCAAAGGGCGCGGCAGCCAGACCAACCTGCCCGGCGTGTTCGCCGCAGGTGATGTGGCCGATCCGCGCTACAAGCAGGCGGTGACCGCCGCCGGCATGGGCTGTCAGGCCGCGCTGGATGCAGAACACTACCTCGGCCAGCAGGGTTTGATCTGAGCAGGTGCGCCTCTGTCTCGGTAGCCGACGCAGGGTCAGCCGAGCCGTTCGCTCTTGAGCTCGCGGCTCATGAGCATGCTGATCGCATCGATCGGGTCGAGCTGCTCGAACAACACGGCGTGGACGGCCTGCGTGATGGGCATGTCAACTCGATAGCGCTCTGCAAGGTCCATCACGGAGCGCGTCGTCGCGACTCCTTCGACGACGAACTGTGAGGACGCGAGGTATTCGTCAAGGCTTGTGCCGCGGCCGAGTGCTTCACCGAGCGAACGATTGCGTCCTTCGGGGCTGAAACAGGTGGTGGCAAGGTCTCCGACGCCGGCGATCCCGAAGAAGGTCTCGGAGCTTGCCCCCATCGTTGAGCCGAGGCGTGTGATCTCCGCCAGTCCGCGCGCAAGCAGGGCGCTTTTGGCATTGGCGCCCGCTTGCAGGCCGTCGATGATGCCCGCAGCGATGGCGATCACGTTTTTGGTGGCCCCGGCGAGTTCGACGCCGAGCGTGTCTTCGTTGGTGTAGATGCGCAGGAAACTGGTTGAAAAGAGGTTTTGGAGGGCGCTGGCAAAGCCGGCGATCTCGCAGGATGCGACCATCGTGGCAGGCAGCCCGAGCGCCAGTTCGGCGGCAATCGTCGGGCCGCTGAGCACGCCGATGGGGCGTGGCGCCGCGTCCGGATCGTCCTGTAACACGTCGGCAATGATCTGCGTGGGGCGAAGCAGGGTCTTGTTCTCGATCCCCTTGGAGACGCTGACGACGGAGGCCCTGGCAGGGACGTATGCGCGCAGGCGTGTCCACACCGAGCGGATGAACTGGACGGGAATCGCGCAGACGATCAGATCAACGTTTTCGAGAGCCTCAGCATCTGACATGGCGATGCGCACGGATGGGGGCAGTGTGAACCCCGGCAAGCGGGGGCTGGTGCGCGTCTGCATGAGCGGGCCGGACTCATCTTCGGAGTGCCCCCACATGATGATCTCGGGGCTTGGGCCGGCGGGGTCTTCGCGGGTGCTGAGCAGCCCGGCTGCGACAAGCCCCATCTGCCCCAGCCCGAGGATGCAGACACGCCTGGGCGGCGTGTGACGCAAGCCGGCGCTGGTTTGTGGTTCAGACATGCGGATTCTCGTCGTCTCGCGCCAACCCGGCGGGGAGATCTGACGTAGGGTATGCGGATCCGGCACGTCCGGAGCGCGGATATGCTGTGCTCCGGGCTTGGAAACTCGTCGAGCAATCAACCCCCGTTCCGGGGAAAACGCACCGAGGGTTCGTATGACGCACGATTCGGGAACTGGCGACGGACAGGTTCATCAGCACGAGGGGATCGAGTGTTGCTCGCATCACGAAATGGAAATCGAGCGGTATCTCGTGGTGTACCTGGTCGGCGGGGTGCTGGCGCTGGTGGGGTGGCTTGCCGGAGTGTTCAACATCGCCGACGACAAGATCGCCAGCCTGCCTGCGCTGGCGGGCGCGTTGCTGCTGGGTGCTCCGCTGTTCTGGGCAGCGATTCTTGAAGTCAAACGGGCACGGTTCAGCTCGTCATCGCTGGCGGCGCTTGCCATTCTTGCTTCGCTGGTCACTCAGCAGTTCGTGACCGGGGCGTTTCTGGCATTCATTCTGCTGGTGGCCGATCAGATTCTGAGGCGGACGGCCTTCGGCGCTCAGCGCGCCATCGAACAGCTCGTGCGTCTGACTCCGGATGTCGCGCGCGTGGTTGTAGATGGTGCAGAACAGATGCGTCCGGTCTCAGAGGTCAAGGTCGGGCAGATCGTGCGCGTGCGTCCCGGCGAGAACCTTCCGGTGGACGGGCGTGTTGTGTCCGGGCGGACGACAATCAACCAGGCGTCGCTGACCGGTGAGGCCATGCCCATCGAGGCCGAGGTGGGAACCGATGTGTACGCCGGCACAACCAACCTGACCGGCGGCATCGACATCGAGGTTACGCAGGTCGGGGCGGACACGACGATCGGCAAGGTGTCGAGCCTGATCCGCGAAGCCGAGTCGATGAAAAGCCCGCGTCAGTTGCTCATCGAGCAGGTGGCGCGGTTTTATGTCCCGGTCGCCGTGTCGGTTGCGGCGTTGGTGTACTACCTGGTGGCGCAGGATCCGGGCAAGCAGCAGGTTGCGGGTCTTACTGCCGTGACGGTGCTGGTGGTGACATGCCCGACGGCGTTGTTGCTTTCGAGCCCGAGCGCGATGGTGGCAGCCTTTGCGGCCGCGGCGAGGCTTGGCATCATGGTCAAGCGACCCGACTACATCGAAGCGGCTGCGTCGGTCGATGCGGTGGTGCTGGACAAGACCGGCACGATCACGACAGGGCGGTTTGGCGTCTCACGCCTGGTGCCTGCCGAGGGCGTCGAGGGTGCCGAGCTGCTCGAAGCGGCAGCAAACGGTGAACAGCACTCCAACCACCCGCTGGCGCAGTCCATCCTGGCGACGGCGCGGGCGGCACGCATCAGCGTGGATGGATCGGATGAATACGAGGAGATTCACGGGCGAGGCGTGCGCGCGCGGACAAGCCTCGGCGAAATTCACGTCGGGCGCGCAAGCTGGATTCGCGAGATCAACCCCCAGGCCGAGGAAGCGATCAAGCAGGTCGAAGCCAAGATCGAGGGGATGTCAGGCGTGCACGTGCTTCGAGACGGACGCTATCTGGGCGCTGTGGGACTCGAGGACAAGGTGCGACCGCACGCCAGGATGGTCGTCGAGCGTTTGCGCGAACTTGGTGTTCGTCTCATCTCGGTGATCACCGGCGACCGGCTCGAAGTGGCGCGGCGTGTGGCACTGGCCGTCGGCGCCGACTCGGTCGAGGCCGAGTGTCTGCCCGAGGAAAAACACGAGCTGATCCGACAGATGGTCAATCAGGGCTATCGCGTGATGATGGTCGGCGACGGGATCAACGACGGGCCAGCGCTGGCCGAAGCAGACGTGGGCGTTGCCATGGGGCTTTCAGGCTCGGATATCGCAGCCAACAGCGCCGGTGTGGCGCTGATGACCGATGAGCTGAATCGGCTTCCGTTCCTGATCGAGCTGTCGCGCAGAACCAAGAGCATCATCACGCAGAACATCGCCGTGTCGATCCTCATGGCGCTGATCGGTCTCTTGCTCGCCGCGACGGGGCAGTTTGGAAAGCTGGGCGGCGTGGGCGTCGGATTCGCCGCTCTGTACCACTTCCTCCCCGATGTGTTCGTGATCGGCAACTCGTTTCGACTCTTCCGGTTTGGAGAGGAGTTCCTGGAAGCAGAGCACGCTTCGAGGATCGAGGCCGAACGGAGTCGAGCGCAGCGTCAGGCGAGCATTCGAAACCTCTCTGCCGCTGCTGCGGGCTGACGGCCAAGCCCCAAGAAGTGGGGGCTAGAATAGAATAATTCCAGGAATGTGTCCTTTGCCGTGGTCACGCAACGAGCGGGCGAATACCCTTTACATGAATGCAATTTCCCGTGCAGAGCCGATACAAGGAAGTGTTTGCGAACGCACAAATCAAATGAAACTTGACACATACATGACCAGTGAGAAGCCATGACGAGTGCGATACCCAGTCAGGAAATTGTTGATCGTCTGTGCGAATCTTCTTCTTGTGCTGCCGTTTGGGAAACGGTGGTGGCCACGCCGGGTGTCGGGGTGGCGCTGATCCGTTGCGATGGGCAGTTCGTCTATTGCAGCCCGGAGTTCAAGAAGCTGTTTCTGGGTGATTCTGACGCTGTGGTTGAAGGCCGGAGCATTCTCGATCTGTTCCCCGAGGAGTGGGCGCGCGAGCGTCTGGAGATTCTCAAGCGACTCGAATCGGGTGAGCCGAGCGTGCTGGTGCGGGAGATCTGGCGTGGACGCCAGTTGTTGACACGGGCGGGCTTGCTGCCTTGGAAGGAAGACGGCACGGGGCTCGTATGTGTGGTGACGCGGCCGACCAGCGCCACTGAGCTTTCGAGCCTGGGTGACGACGTTTTTCGCTCCTCGTATGTAGAGCTCGGAGAGCTTGACGTACTCACGCCTCGCGAGCTTGCCGTTCTGGCGTTGGTGGGGCAGGGGCTTTCGCTCAAGCAGATTGCCGAGCGCCTGCACCGGTCGTTCAAGACGATCGACAACCACCGCGCCTCAATCGGGCGCAAGTTGCGGGCATCCGATCGTGTCGAGTTGTCGCGGCTGGCGCTTCGCGCGGGATTGACTCCCGACGATGCGAGCCTCAAGCGTGTGACGTACTTCAAGAACTGATCGATGCCTGCGTTTGGGGCAGACTTTCAGCGGTGATCCGCTTCGTGGTCGGCAAAGTCGTCCGCGATGCCACTGGTGCGCAGCAGCGTTCGGAAGGACTCGCTGAATACGAAGTTGTGGTCGGGGAACTCGGTGCCGGTGATATTGTGATCGATGTGGCTGAAGACCAGGTCGACTGAGCCGAAGGGGCGCGGGTCTGAGCCGTCGGGTTCGAGAAGCTCGATGATGCCCCGGGTTGAAGCGCCCTGTTTGGTGAGGTTTTCGATGGTTGCGATGTAGCGCAGCGTGTGCCCCGGGCGTGCGTCATCGAGAAGCTCGGCACGGGTGACTTTGGCGAGAATGACCTTCTCGCGGAAGGATTCGGCGTGGCCGACGAGGATGCCGGCGGTCTGCGCCATGCCTTCGATGATGAGCGAGCCCGGCATGACGGGCATCGGGGGGCGCGCGCCCTGGGCGGGGAAGTGATCGTGGAGATGATCTTCAGCCAGACTGACATGCTTGATCGCCACGAGGCGTTCGCGCGGGACGAGTTCGACGATGCGATCAATCCACATCCACCGCATGACGTGCTCAGGCGTTCTGCTCTTTGAGCTTCTGGGCGACGAAGTTGACCAGCGACTGCACGGTAAACATCGAAACGACGTTTTGAACGCTCCGGTCTTTTTCGATCGCTGAGAGATCGAAGTGGGGGAGCTGCTCACGCAAGGTTTGAAGGCCCTTGTCAGTGAGCTTTCCGTCTTGGACGTACTCGGGGTCCTGGGTGACGCCTTCGGGGAACAGTTCTCCCTGGCCGATCTTGATGCCGAAGGCCCGTTCGAGCTGGAAGGAGATATCGAGCACGTCAATGGACTCGGCACCCAGATCGGAGAAGAGGGTTGCCTCGGGGGTGACCTCGTCTTCGTCCACAGCCAGAGCCTCGACCAAGACTTCCCGCACCTTTTCGAAGATCTCATCCTGATTCATGTTGTTTCCCACGCAGATCAATCGAGCGATTACGAGCGCCGAGGCTCGAAGGGGCAAGTTTAGGCCGTCTGCCCGACCGAACCCACGGCCAACCCGGCACGAGGCGAGCTTCGCATCGGACGGAGCGTCAGCTTGCCCGCAGCGGCTTTGGGCAGATCCGGTGCGTCGATGGAAGACCCCGGTAAAACGAGGCGGACCTCCCCACGAAACTCGGTGGACCCATCTTCGTTGGTCCTGGTACGGGTGGCCTGTACGAGGATCGAGTCTCCCGGGCGGACGAATGAGCCGTACTTGAGTGCGGCCACTTTGCCGAGCACGTGGGGCGTGTCGGTATTGAGCAGGGCGCGGGCGGCTTGAACCATGGCTTCGAGCATCATGACGCCGGGAAGCACCGGGTAGCTCGGAAAGTGATCCTGGAGGTATTCTTCCGCAGCCGAAACGTGCTTGATCGCGACCAGGGAATCCTCATCGCGTCTGAGAATGCGATCGATGAGTGCAAAGTGCATGGACAGAGGATAGATCGACGCCGCCGGGTCTGCCAAGGTTGTAGGCTTGATTCGTGAGCGCCCTCCAGGACATGGGAATCTGCATTCGGCACTGGGACTGGTCGGAAACGAGCCAGACGGTGTCGATTCTCACGCGCGAGCACGGGCTTGTGCGCGGACTTGCCAAAGGTGCGCGGCGGGAGCGTGCGCCATTTTCCGGCGGAATCGAACTGCTCACGCAAGGTGAGGTGATGGCAGTGCGCAAGAGCAGCTCGGCGCTTGCGACTGTGACATCGTGGGACCTGGTCGAGCCGTACCGGGCGCTGCGTGAGCGGCTGGGGGCGTTCTACGCGGGTATGTACCTGGCCGATCTGGTCAACCACCTGGTGCTTGATTCGGATCCGCACCCGGAGGTGTACGCATCGCTTGTGACCGGGCTTGGCGGGTTGTGCGGGAGTGCGGGGCTCAGCGCCGCGTCGCGTGAGCGGCTCGTGCTCTGGTTCCAGTGGTCCATACTGGGGGCGGTGGGGACGAGGCCCGACGTGAAGCGCGACGTGGCGACGGGCGGAACTCTGCAGCAGGCCGATGTCGTGTGTTTCATACCCGGTCATGGGGGGTTTGCCGAGTTGGGAGAAGATGAAGATCGCGGGTGGAAGGTGCGGTGGTCAACGATAGATGCGCTTGCGGGCCTGGGGGATGCACCTGAAAAAGGTGAGGCCGAGCGTGAGAGCGTGAGGCGTGCGGTTCGGCTGCTGGGGGCGTATGTTCACTTTCTGATCGGACGAGAGTTGGGGACATTGGGCCCGGTTCTGGCGGATCGAGGGCACGACTGAACGCCGGCGCGGTCGCGGGGGCCGATCGAGGGTGCACAGGCCTGAGTGGATCGGGGGCTTGCGGGCTCAATCGGTGTGCGGTTTGGTCCGATGAAACGATCTGGCGCCACGGCAGGGGCGGTGGCATTGGAGCAGGACGGCTCGATGAACTCAGAGTTGCTGGAAGAAATCCTCGCGTGTCCGCGGCTTCCGTCGCTGCCGACGGTGGCGCTGGAAGTGATCGAGCTGACCAGCGATCCGAACGTGTCGATGGATGCGCTTGCGAAGACGATTCAGCTCGATCAGGCGCTCACGCTGAAGATTGTGCGCACGGTCAACTCGAGCTTTTACGGGCTTCGGCGTCCGTGCGCGAATGTGCGCAAAGCGCTGGTGATGCTCGGACTTGGGCCGGTCAAGACGCTGGCGCTCGGGTTCTCGCTGGTCAGTGGGCTGGAGGGTCTTGGCGGCGGCGAGTTCGACTGGGTTGATTACTGGCGACGCGCGCTGTATTCGGCTTTGGGGGCGCGGAGCTTTGCGGAAGCTCAAGGCAAGGCATCGGTTGCTGACGAGTCGTTTCTTGCCGCTCTGATGCAGGACGTGGGCATGGTTGCGATGTACGAGGCTCTGGGGGCCGAGTATGTCGATGTGGTGCAGGCGGCCGGTGGCGAGCACCGCAAACTCGCGCGCGAGGAACTCAAGGCATTTGACTTGACCCATGCCGACATTGGCGCGATGCTGGCACAGCGTTGGCGGCTGCCGGACCAGTTGGTGATCCCGATCAAGTATCACGAGAAACCGACGGCAGCACCCGGCCAGGCGTCGGAAGTGACCCGGCTGGTCTCGCTGGGCACGCTTGTGCATGACGTGCTGTCGGAGGTGGACTCGGTTTCGGCACTGCGCCGGTTGTATGAGAAGGCCAAGTCGTGGTGGGGGATCGACGAGATCATTTGCGACGAGGTGATCCGCAACGTCGGTGCGCACGCGAAGGAAATGTCGTCGCTGTTCAACGTGGACACGGGGGCCTGTCGTGATGCCGATGCGCTGCTGGAACGGGCCGAGCAGCAGTTGATCGAGTTGTCAAAGTCCGGCGGCGGGGCGTCGGCAGCATTGCTCGACGGATCGGGCGATCAGACCTTTGCAAATCTGCCTCGAGATCCACTGACCGGTGCGGCAGGGCAGGAGGCGTTCACACTTGCCGTGTCGAAAGCGTTCGAGGTGTCGTCGAAGGAGGACCGTCCTGCCACGGTTGTGCACGTGGCTGTGGAAGGGCTCGACGCCGTGTGCAAGAAGTACGGACCAATTGCCCGGGACGAGGCGCTGCTCGGGCTGGTGACATTGCTCAACCGCGAGTTCGAGTCGAGAGGCGGACTGGTGTGCCGGGTGGGACAGGCGGTGTTTGCGATCGTGCTTGCGGATATAGGTCGCCGTGAGGCGACCAAGGCGTTGGAGGAGTTTCGGTCGCGGGTGGGGCCGGCCTCGGCGCACTGGTCGCCAGACACCAACGGCGAGGTGATGCCGATTGCAATCTCCGCGGGCGTGGCGACGATCGACGCGCAGAGTCGATGGGCGTTTACAGATCAAAAAGCGCTGGTGGGTGCTTCGGCACGGGCAACGCAGGCGGCCCGGGCATCGGGTGGGAACTGTGTGCGGGCGTTTGTTCCCAGGAAGGTTGCGTAGGCCGCTGTTGAACCCCTGAAACCGCAGGCTGGCGGGCGGACTGATCGTGGTGTGCCATCAGGGGCCGGGGACGAGTCGCCCGAGCGTGCGATTCGAAAGCGGGTAGGCTTCTGCGACATCGCGCAGATCTTCGAGCGTGACCTGCTCGATCCGTTCGAGTTCTGCTTCCAGAGAGCGATAGGTGTTGTGGCTGAGCCAGTAGCGTCCGATGCGCTGCATACGGTCGTTGGGTCGCTCGCCTCCCAGCGTTGCAGCCGTGGCAAGGCGAGCGCGGATGCGCTCCAGGTCGGCCTG
>RFGK01000102.1 GCA_003697045.1 Planctomycetota bacterium | reverse complement strand
CCAACCTGGAACGAAACGAAGATCTGTATCGGTATCTGGGCCTTTGGGCTCTTGGTATACACCATCTGCGTGCGCATCACGGTGCCGGTGCTCACCGGCCGTCTGGTTCACGATCGCCCGTTTCGAGATTCGGTGCAGGCGCTGAGCACGCGGCCTGTGGGACACGTCATGGAGGATCACTGATGAAGGCAGCCTTCCTGATTGCAGCGATGGTTCTTTGTGGCATGTCATCCTCGGCATGGTGCCAGGCGTTCGGCATGGCCGAGCTCAGCGAAGAATCCAGGGCGTGCGTCCGGTGTCACGAGGAAGAAAACCCGGGTCTGGTGCAGCAGTGGGGCGAGAGTCTGCACTATCGGGCCAATGTGGGGTGCTTTGAGTGTCACACGACGGCACCGGACGATGTGGACGCGTACGAACACTACGGGCAGATCATCGCGACTTTGGTGACGCCGAAGGACTGCGGACGGTGTCATTCGCGTGAGGCGGCCGAGTTTTCCGCATCGCACCATTCAAAAGGTGCCCGCATCCTCGGGTCGCTGGACAATGTGCTTGCGGAAGTCGTGGAGGGCAATCACGGCATGGTCACGCCGGGCTTTCCCAAAGGGGTGGCCGCGTCGGCCGTGACCGGATGCTGGCAATGCCACGGTTCGGAGATCAAGGTCCTGGAGAACGGGCAGATTGACCGAGCCACCTGGCCGAACGCGGGAATCGGGCGCATCAATCCGGATGGCTCGGAAGGGGCATGCAACGCGTGCCATGCCCGGCACACGTTTTCCGCAGCCCAGGCGCGTCATCCCGACACATGCGGGCGTTGCCACATGGGTCCGGATCATCCGCAAAAGGAGATCTTCGAAGAGTCCAAGCATGGGATCGCATTCTTTTCCAACATTGAAAAGATGAATCTCGGTGCGCCCAAGTGGGTTGTCGGGCGCGACTACTGGGCGGCCCCGAACTGCGCTACGTGTCACATGTCGGCCACGACGAAACAGCCGGTCACACACGATGTCGGATTGCGACTGTCGTGGAACAACCGTCCGGAGGTGTCGATTCGTCCAGAGGTTTCTGACGCTGCGATGGGGCTGCCCGGGGCCAACATTCCGTGGACGGTGCGACGTGAGAACATGAAGAATGTGTGTCTGGCATGCCACCAGACGGCGTGGATCGACGGCTTTTATGAGCAGTACGACGAGCTGATCGAACTCTACAACACAAAATTTGGATTGCCGGGGAAAGACCTGTACGCGTTGGCAAGGCCGTTGCTGCAACCTGAGATGTTCAGCAATGAGCTGGACTGGACGTGGTACGAAATCTGGCATCACCAGGGCAGGCGTGCGCGACATGGCGCGTCGATGATGGGGCCTGATTATGCGCACTGGCACGGGATGTATGAAGTTGCCAAGCACTTCTACACGGAGTTCATCCCGCAACTTGAAGCTTTGGCGCAGGACAACTTGAGCTCAAGTGACGCAACGCGCGTGCAGGCCGCTCGCGCATTGCAGGCAAGACTCGACGAAGTGCTCGAAGGGGCAGATCACAGATGGTTCGTGGGCAAGATGGATCCGGAAGAGGCCAAGAGCCGCAAGGACGCAGCCGAGCAGTTCCGCAAGCGTTACGAGCGGGACTAGAGTTGTCATACGCACGAGGCGCAGACGGAGGCGAACAATGAAGGCGCACAGAAGCTGGCACGCAACGAAGTTTGGGCGTGTCGCCCTGTTTCTCGGAGGTCTGCGACTGGCCGTGCCGGTCATGATCCTCGTCGCAATCGCGATGATCTGGGGGACATACCTGTATTCACAGCCGGACCTTGGCGCAAAGGTCGCGATGCGCGTTGTGTACGGCTCGGCATGGTTTATCGCGCTGATGGCGCTGGTATGCGTTTCCCTGATCTTCGCGGTTGTGACGCGCTATCCCTGGCAGCGTCGGCACGTGGGTTTCATCGTCGTGCACGCGAGCTTGATCGTCTTGATCATCGCGGGGTTCTGGTCGCTCTTCGGTCGCATCGAGGGGCAGATTCGCCTTCAGGAGGGCCAGCACTCCAACGTCCTTGAAATGGATGAACAACGACTCGAGCTTGTTGACATGAGTTCGGGCGAGCCCGTGGTCGTCGCAGCGGTCGATGCTGAAACGAGCAATGGCACAGTCAAACTCGGGGATGTCACCGTTGAGATTGCCGGCCGCTGGAGCAACATTCAGGAAGAACGGTATGTTGCCGACGATGGGCCGGAGCCATTGCGCGCGATCGAAATGATTCCTGCCCCCGGCATGCCGCAGTCGATATGGATTGGGCAATCGTCGAAGAGTGGGGGACCCGCGGTCATTGGTGGGATGACAATTCGCGTCCTGGGCGAGGGTGAGAGCTGGGAGCCGCCGGAGTCGACAAGCGACGACCGCGGCAAATACTTCTTCGTCCTGGAAGGCGAACGGTACGAGCTCGGCGAAGTTGGCGACGAGGCCTTTCCCGGGTGGCGCATCGAGGAAATCCAGCGGTTTCGTTCGGCGACGGTCTCGGCCTCCGGGCTGAGTGAGTCTGAAGAAGGTGGCGACAACCCGGCAATCAATGTGGTCATCACCGACGGCAAAGGCACCGTCGAACGACACACGGCCTTTGAGAAGTTCCCGGACATGGTGCTTCCCGGAAAGCGCATCCAGGGCGATGCTCTCTCGGGAGCGAGACTGATTGCCGGTTCAACGATCGGCGAGACGCTGGTCATCCACCCGATGGTCCCCGGCGATCCGACGGTGCGCATGACGTACCTGGCGTCGGACGGACGCATTGAGCAACTCGAGCATGAGGGGCTGCCCTGGAGCTTTCAGGTCGGCTCCCATCAGATGACGTTGGTCAGTCAGGTCAGCCGTGCGCGCATGGCGACGCGCTACATCCAAGCCCCCCCGGCCGAGAGTTTTCGACGCGCGCTTCTGGTCAAACTCGCCGGCGATGCGTCAGAACCCACGCCGCTCCCCTGGAAGGCTTCGCTCCCACTCATGCAGGCGCAGCGGAACCTGGCGCTGCGGTATGGGCCGCGGATTGAGCGGGTGCCGTTTACCATCCACCTCAATGACTTTCGCAAAGTGGATTACCCGGGCACCGACATGGCAATGGCCTATGAGTCCGACGTCACGGTGCATATCGACGGCCAGCCGGACCAGGAGCTGACGATTTTCATGAACAACCCGTACGTCCACGGCCCCTGGAAGGTTTATCAATCCGGGTTCCTGGGCGACGATATCTCGATTTTCAGCGTGATGAAGGATCCGGGGCTGACGTTGACGTACATCGCGTGCACGACGTTGTGCATCGGCATCCTGATAACCTTCTACAGCAGAGCGTTGAGCTCGGGGCACCCGGGCATCGCAATGCCGTTTGCCAAAAAGGAGTGGGACAATGTTGCGGCTGCTTCTGTTGATCGGGCTGTTGATGGGCTCGACGCTTCCGGCACGGGCTCAGTCGGACAGCCAGGCGTGGATGGACACCTTGGGAGCGATTCCGATCCAGCACAAGGGTCGGGTGATGCCCCTGGACACGTACGCGCGCCAGTTGGCGGTGGAGTTGACCGGTAGATCTCAGTGGAGCGCCGAGCGTGGCCCTGAGGGATATGCCGGTCGCAGGCCCATCGAGCTGTTGTGCGAGCTGTGGTTCAACCCGCAGCAGTACATGGGTCACCCGATCATCGCGATCGAGAACCGTCCGTTCAAGACGCGCATCGGGCTTGATCCGGCCAGGCGGTTCTTCACGCCGATGGAGGTTGCACGGGCTCCCGGGATCAATGAAGTGCTGGCGGAGTTCTCCCAGCGTCGTCAAAATGATCCAAACGCGCAGCCCAAAGGCGATGAGAAGCTGGCACTCGAACTGAGCGGCGCGTTGAACCGGATCTCGGAGTTTGCAACCGGCAAGCAGCTGGCAATCGTCCCACCCGTCGAGGGCAGTGAGTTCCGCCGGGTCGGTGTCTTTGAAGGAGATCCCGGCACCGAGCAGGTGCGCGAGGCACTCGTGGCCGTGCGAGATGCGTTCGTCGCCGGCGACGCGATGGAAGGCCCGGTCAACCGTCTCGTTGACGCGGTCCATGCCGCGGGCACGCTGAGCGATGCAGACGCGCGCTCGGTTGGGCTCGAGGTGTTTTACAACCACCATCGCCCCTGGCGCAAGACATCGTATGCGTATGGGCTTTCGATTGTTCTCTTCGGGCTTTCGAGGCTGTTTCTGCGCAAGCCGTTGGTCATCGCGGCGATTGTGTGCGGTCTCTGGGGCGTCGGCGAACACATCCTCGGCGTCGGGCTTCGCACCGCCATCCTGCAGCGCGTGCCTGCCAGCAACACCTACGAGGTGCTCCTGTGGATCGGGCTTGTCGGGATCATGCTGGGGTTGATCGGACAGCTGTTCAACCGCAAGGCGTGGTACCTCTTTGCCGGAGTGTGTGCAGCGTTTGCTTCGGTGCTCTTTGCCGGCCTGGTCCCATTGCAGGATCAAACCAACGTCATGCCCGCTGTGCTGCGGAGCAACTACTGGCTGACCGTTCACGTGCTGACGATCACCGCCAGCTACGGAGCGCTCGCGGTCGCCTCTGTGCTTGGCCACGCATATCTGTTCAAGTACGTCATTCTGGGAAAGACGGCGGATGCCGAAGCGAGCGGGCCGCGGGCGTCGCACCCACTCATTGTGCAGATCTACCGCACCATGCAGGTCGGCCTGTTCCTGCTCACCGCCGGGACGATCCTGGGAGGGGTGTGGGCAGCCGATTCCTGGGGGCGCTTCTGGGGATGGGATCCCAAGGAGACGTGGGCACTCATCAGCATCGTCATCTACTTCGTCGTGCTGCATGCGCGGCACATTCGATGGCTGCGCGACTTCGGCATGGCTTCCTCGGCGGTGCTTGCCTTCATTGCCATCGTGTGGACGTTCTATGGCGTCAACTACGTCATGGCGACCGGGCTGCACAGCTACGGGTTCGGCTCGGGCGGCGAACTTTGGGTCGGGCTTTGGGCGCTGGCCGAGATTGTGTTCATGATCGTTGCGCGCGTGCGGTTCGTCCAGCTTCGGCGTGCCGGGCGCATTGCCGATGATCGACCGATCAAGATTGCCAAGGCAGCGCCAAAGACCGCCTGACACGGCCGATTCAGAACTCTTCTCTCACCGGAGGCGCCCGTGATTCGTAGACGGGCGCCTTTTGTCTGCGCTGGCAGGCCTGTGCCGCCCGGCTCATTGAGAGCCCGGCATTGTCGGCCTGGCCATTTCGCATCGGGAGGTCCGTTGGCTTATAGTGTCGCTTCAGAGCGGAGGATCCCGGCGTGGCGCACGGACGCACCGATCAAGCTGCAGAATCGAGGGGGCAGACGAGACAGGTTCTGACGCGCATTGGGGTCGTCGTCGCGGGCTATCTGGTGTACGTGCTGGCGGTGAGCGTGCTGCCGCTGGGTGCTCGCGCTGCGGATGCCTTGCCCGCGAACAGCGACGCACAGGTCTTGCTCGGTCAGCGCGTGTGGCGGGCGAGCGGGTGCACGTCCTGTCACGCGATCTATGGACTCGGCGGACACACTGGGCCCGACCTGACCAATGCGTATTCCCGGATGGGAGAGGCGTATCTTCGCACCGTCATTGGCAAGGGCGTGCGCGCCATGCCCGCGTTCGAGTTGAGCGATGAAAGGGTTGACGCCGTTGTTGCGTTTCTCAAGCACGCAGATCGAACCGGCGTGTATCCCACGTCGAGCGCGTTTGCGCCCGTCTTCGGAGTTGGCCGATGAGGCAGGAGCAGGCACAGCGCCCGTGCGCAGGTTCACGTTTGCTGATGGTCCTGCCGACCATCTGCCTGCTCGCGGCTGCGCTTGTGGGGGTCATTGTGGGGGTCAAGTCGGTGCGCCCCGAATGGCAGACGGGTTTGCTGTCGATGCGCACTCTCCAGCCTTTGCACGCGTTTCTGGGCGTGTCGTTCGTCCTGACGGGCCTGGCAGCCGGGACGATCATCGTGCTCGAACAGCAAGGCGGGCGCTTCGCCGGCAGGGGCCTGTTTACAGGGGCGCTCGTGCTTTTTGTGGTTGGCTCGGCCGGACTAATTGCGACCGGGCACGGCAGTGGCGTGGAATATGTGGCCTGGCCGATTGGCATGACTGTGCTCATCGGCGGTCTATTCACGATCCTGTCGGTCAATGTTGTCCGGCACTTGCGCACGCTTGCATGTGTTTCGGCAGAGGGAGCCTGGTTGCTCGGGCTTGGGCTCGTGCTCGTAGTGCTTGGGCTTGCCGAGCGAAGCAGCGAGGTCATGGCAGCGCCCGGCATGACGCGCGCCCTGACGATTGAATGGCACGCGCTCGATACATTCTTTGCCGGCTGGAACGCTGCGCTCTACGGGTTGGGCATGCTCGCGATTTGTCGGCCGGGTGAGCGAGGGCGCCCGCTCCGCTCGCGCTGGATGTTTGTTCTCGCAGCGTTTTGTCTGCTTTCGACGTTTGGGCACCATCACTACATGTCGCCGCAGCCGGCCGTGCTCAAGTCGATCGCGCTTCTCGCCAGCATGCTCGCGGCCGTGTCGTTCGTGCGGCATGTCTGGACCCTGATCCGCGAACGTGGGCACAAGCCCGGCGAGGGGCCGCCCGAACAGGCGTTCTTTCGCGCCGCCGAGGTCTTTACGCTCGCCGCGATTGGTTCTGGGGTGCTCCTTGCCATTCCGCATATCAACATCGTGCTGCATGGAACGCTGGCGATCGTGGCACATTCGATGGGCTCGATGATCGGCGTCAATGTCATGCTGATTCTCGGGATATTCGTGCGTTATGCCGGCCGGAACGATCCTGCCTGGTCGATCAGGCTGACCCGTCGCGTGCGATGGGTCGGCGTGGCGCTCGTGCTTGTGTGTGTCGATCTGCTGCTCGCCGGCGCTGCAGAGGGAATCCTCAGGCTCGATTTACCGTTTCAGGAGTTTGATTCCAGAGTGCGGCTGTGGCTTGTGCCCCTGCCGGCGTTCGGGCTTGTTCTTGCAGCGACGATTGGGTTGCTGTGTCGAGAAGTGTGGCTGGGGCTGCAGAACATTGCGGGAGATGCAGAGTCCGTCAAGGTGTTGCGCATCATCGAGGCAAAGCCAGGCGCATCTGGCGTCGAACCGATCCAGGACGAGATGGAAGTCGGCGCAAAGCTGGCACAAGCGAGGACTGTGGGCGCGGTGAGTTCGGCCGATGTTGAGTGACGGCTTTACTCGATCTTCCACTCGAGCACGCCGCCGGAAAAGTCCGGCTGCAAGACCACCTCGAGTCGCAGGGCATCAGTTTGGACTGGTTCAAACGTCACAGTGTTGAACCGGTCCTTCTCGACACCGAACTCGTCGGTGGTCGCGACGGGATGCCACTGGTTGCCCTGGCGATAGTGCAGCGTCCATGACACCGGCACGCGGCATCGCCCGACACCCGTGTCGTCGAACCAGTAGACCGAGACCGAGCGCACGGTGCGCGGCTCGTCAAACGTCGCCTGGAGCCATTCGGTGGTTCCGGTATGCGGCCAGAATGTGTGCCGTGGTACCGCGTGGTCGTTCGAATTGGCCGGGACGATATCGTCGGCGATCGCGCTGACCCGATCGCCGGCGTAGGTGTGCGAAGCGCTGGCGTCATAGAGCCTCTTCGGTCGCTGCGGTTCACTCCACACATGGGCGTCCGGGTCGGTGCTTGCAACCGGGAAGGCGCTGATGCGGATCCGGGCGGCCCCCATCGGAATCAGCCTCACGGTTTCAACGGGTTCGTCTGTGCGGGCCGGTGAATCCTGCAGCGGTGCGGCAAGCCCGTACATGTCGATCTGCCATTGCGGAATCCGGCGGGCCTTGGCCCACAGTGCGACCGGGGTCGTGTCCGGCGTCCACGGCGAGCCCACGCCCAGACCGTACTGCTCAACGACAATGGGCTGATCGGGCAACAGCCCGTAGTTCCACGCACCGGTCGGGAGAATTTCATACGCCGGCCAGCGCTTGTTGAGTCGGGCGATCTGTTCGTCGGTCAGGTTCTTGTTTTGAGCACCCGCGTCCTCAACGAGACGATACTCTTCGCCGATGTCGAGTGCATAGCTCAGCGGGCCTCGGTCGATGGAAACAGCGCCGTGGTTTGCTTCCCACCTGTGCACGCGGACTTCCATCGGAAGCACAAGTTCGATCACGTCGCCGTCCCGCCAGTTGCGGACGATCGTGCTCAATGTGCCCGGTTGTGCCTGCACGGGAACCGGTTGGCCGTTGACGGAGATCTTCGCGTCCGTGCACCAGCCGGGGATGCGCAGGGAAAGCGGGAATCGTGTCGGCGCATCGAGGGAGATTTCCAGCCGCACCGTCTCGCCGAAGGGGTAATCGGTCTGCTCGTCGATCGTGACGGTCGCGTCCTTGCCGACCTTGGCCGTCACCGTGCATTCGCTGTAGAGCACGGCTGCGAGCCCGTTATCCGGCGTAGCATACCACAAGTGCTGGGCGTAATACGGCCACCCGTGCCCGGCGTTGTGCTGACAGCACCGATGCCGATGCGGGCTCATCAGGAACATCGCGCCGCCGTTCTGGATGCCCGGAGAGTGGTTCTGAGCATCAGAGACGGGCTGATTTGGCGCGGTCAGATAGCGCAGTGCGCCCATGTCCGCGGTGAACGCGGCAGGCAACATGTTGAAAGCCACATTCTCGCAACGATCGGCCCAGACCATTTCGCCGGTCAGGGCGATGAGAATCTCATCGCTGAGCATTTCCTCGACGATGCCACAGGTTTCGATCGCCTGTCGTGGATCGTCAAACCCTTCACGTGCGTTTTCGTCAGCGCCGAACATTCCCCCCGGCACCTGTCCATAGAGACGGCGAACCTCCTGCCAGTTGCGCTCGGCAGCGTCGTAGTCGCTTTGGAGGTGCGATTGCACCCACCATTGCGCAGGTTCACGAAAGCCCTGGGCAATGTTGACGTTGTGCCAGTCGATGACGCCCTGGTCCCAGCGTGCCGTGTGACGGTGCGTCTTTTCCGCAAGGTCGAGCAGCCACTTTTCACCCGTGCGGTTGTAAAGCCAGTGAATCGCGGCAAGCTGATCGCCTGCGCGGATCTTCGGCCAGTACCCGATGAGAAAACGGTCCTCCGGCACGGATTCCAGGTAGCGAAAGTACCGCTCCATAAGCTCAATGACGCGCGCGTCGCCGGTGACCGAGT
>RFGK01000101.1 GCA_003697045.1 Planctomycetota bacterium | reverse complement strand
CAAAAAAGCCACCGACCCCGCGAGGGGGCCGGTGGTCTCTATCGGTCAGGAACGCCAAAAGAGGCGTTTTGACTCAGCGGCGACGGCGCACGCCGACCAGGACGCCGCCGAGACCAGCGAGTGCCAGCGAGGCCGGACCCGGGACGATCAAGCCGTCAGCCTGGGTTGAGACCTCAGTAAAATCCGCGTTGAAGAAGCCAACGCCCGACGGCGTGCGGAGCAGGAGGCTCAGCGCACCGAAGTAGGTGTCCACGAGGGAGTCGATGTCGAACGAGCCGCCGGAGGGGCCGTCGAAGTTGCCGTTCCCGATCGAGTTGCGGGAGAACAGCACGTTGGTGGTGTCACCGTTCATGAACACGAAGCCCATCGAGCCGGCAAACCAGGTTCCGGAGATGTCGCCGGAGATCGTGTCGCCGTCGGCATCGGTGATGACGAACGAGCCCGCGCCGTCGGCCATGCCCCCGAGGACATTGCTCACCTCGATGAAGATTTCGACATTGGCGAGCGAGCCGCCGCCGAAAAAGCCGGAGTCGAAGTTTGCGGTTGATCCGCCGCCTTCGGCAAACCGCGTCACATCGCCAGCCGTCGAGCCCTCTCCCCCGGTGAACGCAACAGCCGTGAACACCATGCTGGTGGCGTCAAAGCTGCCGTTCAAGTCCGTAAAGCCGAACGATGCAATGTCGGCGTTTGATACCGAGGCAGCGAGCCCCACAAGTCCTGCACACAAAACTTTTTGGACCATTGGGCCCTCCTTCTCCATTCTCTCAGAAGTCCTCACGAAACTGCGCGGAATGCCCGCACACAATCTGTCTGGAGACAGATGTACATCACAAATCACGGTGTGCAAGGCGTTTGCGTTTTTTTGAGCCGGAATTGCGCAGATAACACGTAATGCGGACCTGCGATCCAGGTCCCATAGGCAGGATTGTCTTCACTAACCATTGACTCAGCAAGGACTTGGAGTCATCGAGTCCTGTGCCTCCGGCTTGGGCGCGCAGGCTCCCCCGTTGTACGGTGTGCAGCATCTGCGCATGTCTACAGAGCCGGCGCCAACCCACCGTCCGCCCGGTGTGGCGATCGGATTATGAGGATGGTTTGTCTGGTTTTTGTATGTGGATCGGCGTGCGAACGATCGGCTGCTACATGGGCTTCTTTTCGATCGTTGCGTCGAAGACGCTGAGCAGCTTGGCCTTGTCGAAGACCATTTCCTGACGGGACAGGCCGACGATGTCGTATTCGGTCGTCAGTTCGATCGCATCGACGGGGCAGGCCTCTTCGCACATGCCGCAGAAGATGCACCGCAGCTCGTCGATCTCGAACTTGGCGGGGTATTTTTCGCGATCGTCCCAGGGGCTTTCGGCAGCCTCGATGTGGATGCAGTTGGCGGGGCAGATGGTCGGGCACATCATGCAGGCCACGCATTTGACCCGTCCGGCCGAATCGCGATTGAGCCGGTGCACGCCGCGGAAGTTGCCGGCGTTGAATCCCCCCTGCTCGATGGGCAAGTGCTCACGCCGCTGCTCGGGATATTGCATGGTGCGGCTGGTGCGTCCCTGTCCGAACGATGTGAAGAAGTGACGCATGGTGGTCGCAAACCCGCGGAAGACCTCCGGCAGGTAGACTGACTCGGCCCGGTTCATCGGGCGAGTCTCGACACGGATGATTTCATCGTCGCGGATCGCCATGGTGATTGAGTGTATACGCAATGGCAAGGCCGGGGCGTCGGAGGTGCATCGTTGTTTGGACGATTTCCGCCCCGCCCCGGTTGTGGCAGGACGCTATGATCCGCTCGATGGAGATTGTGATGAGCCGAACGACGACCGAGACGACTTCGACGCACCGTCGAGGGTGACGGCCGGCTCTTCCCTCGTTTTGACCCAGCACTGCGCCCGGCCGTTGAGCCGGGCGTTTTTCGTCCAGTCAGGAAACCGACATGCCTCGCATCACACTTCCCGATGGGTCCGTCAAGGAGTTTGACCACGCCGTGAGCGCGCGCGACGTGGCCGAGTCGATCGGCGCACGGCTTGCCCAGGCGGCAGTGGGCGCCAAGGTGGACGGCGAGCTCTGTGATCTGTCCACCGTGCTCGACCACGACTGCGCCCTGTCGATCGTGACCGAGAAGACCCGCGAGGGGCAGGCCGACCCTGATGCTCTTTATCTCCTTCGGCACTCGACTGCACACGTCATGGCCGAGGCGATTCAACGCATCGTGCCGGCGGCACAGCTCGTCTACGGGCCGCCGCTGGAAAACGGGTTCTACTACGACATTGCCTTCCCGGAAGACCGCCCGCTGAAGGAAGGCGATTTCGAAGCCATTGAAGCCGAGATGGCAAAGATCGTCCGGGAAGATCGTCCGTTCACGCGGTACGAGCTCTCGGCCGACGAAGGCATGGCCAAGCTGCGTGAGGAAGGCAGCAAGTACAAGATCGACAACGCCGAGCGGGCACTCCAGGCGGCCGAAGGCGAAGCGCGCCTTTCCTGGTATGCCACCGGCCAGCCCGGCAAGGACTGGGAAGACCTCTGCCGCGGGCCTCACGTGCCAAGCACCGGACGCATCGGAGCATTCAAGGTCATGAGCCTTGCTTCGAGCTACTGGCACGGGGACGAGCACTCGGACCGGCTCACTCGCGTCTATGGCACTGCCTTTTTCAGCAAGAAGGACCTCGAGGCATACCTCCACCAGCTCGAAGAAGCCAGGAAACGCGACCACCGCGTGCTCGGCAAACAACTGCGCCTTTTCCATATTGATGAGTCGGTCGGGCAGGGGCTGATTCTCTGGACGCCCGCCGGCTCGGTGGTGCGCAAGGAGCTGCAGCGGTTCATCGCGGCCGAGCTTGAAAAGCAGGGCTACACCGAAGTCTTTACCCCCCATATCGGAAAGCTCGATCTCTATCGCACCAGCGGGCACTTTCCGTACTACCAGGACAGCCAGTTTCCGCCCATCATCGAGCGCGAGCAGATGGAGCTGCTCAAAGCGGAGGGGTGTTCGTGTGCCGAGCTTTCCAACCGCATGACTTCCGGCGAGCTTGACGGATTCATGCTCAAGCCGATGAACTGCCCCCACCATGTCAAGATCTTCGCCAGCCAGCAGCACAGCTATCGCGATCTGCCCGTGCGCCTGGCCGAGTTTGGCACGGTGTACCGGTGGGAGCAGTCGGGTGAGCTCAACGGCATGACCCGCGTGCGTGGGTTTACTCAGGATGACGCCCATCTCTTTTGCATGCCCGAACAGATCGGACCCGAGCTTCAGGGCTGTTTGAGCCTGGTCAAGATCATCTTCAAGACGCTGGGCATGAGCGAGTACCGCGTGCGCGTCGGCCTGCGGGATCCTGACAGCGACAAGTACATCGGAGACCCGGCCAACTGGGACAAGGCCGAGCAAGCCTGCCGTGACGCAGCGCGGAGCCTCGGGGTCGATTTCAGCGAAGAACCGGGTGAAGCGGCGTTCTACGGGCCGAAGATCGACTTCGTAGTCAAGGACGTCATTGGACGCGAGTGGCAACTGGGCACCGTCCAGGTCGATTACAACCTGCCCGAGCGGTTTGATCTTTCCTACATCGGGCCGGACAACCGCCCCCACCGCCCGGTCATGATCCACCGGGCCCCGTTTGGTTCGATGGAGCGATTCTGTGGCGTGCTCATCGAGCACTTTGCCGGTGCCTTCCCGCTCTGGCTCGCACCGGAGCAGATCCGCGTGCTGCCGATCAGTGAGAAGAGTCTGGATTATGCCCGTCAGATCCGGGAAATGCTCGCCGCCGCCGGGCTGCGCGTCACAATCGACGAAAGCAACGAACGAGTGCAGGCCAAGATCAAGCATGGATCGGCGATGAAGGTCCCCTATCTGCTGGTCGTCGGCCCGCGCGATGCTGAGAACGGCACCGTGTCGGTGCGGGCGTTCGGCATCGAAAAGGACCTGGGCGCGATGCCGGCCGACCAGTTCGCGCGGGCAGCAGCCGAGGAGTATCAGTCCAGGGGCAAGAGCACGGTCAAGTCACTCTTTTGACCGTCGCAACCTGTTCGGGTTGGACGGGGGCAACCGGACCGGCCTACGCTTGTGGTCCCCTCCGCTTTGGGCGGAGCGGGAGTGCGATTGACCGCTCTGTCCGACATCGGCGGCAAGGAGTTGACCAGATGCCCAAGCTCAAGACCCACAAGGGCTTGCTCAAGCGCGTGCGGATTACGAAGACCGGCAAGGTCCGACATCGCTCCGCGTTCCACAAGCACCTCAGCTCGCACAAGAGCGGCAAGCGTCTGCGCCAGCTCCGCAAGGACCCGTATGCGGCCAATCCCGACGCGAAGAAGTTTGAGAAGCTTCTCTGGCGTCGTCTTCGTGGGCGCACGCAGCCGCGCACCGCGCTGAAGCGCAGCCCGTCGCCGCAGGCTCGCGCCGCCATGAGAGCCGAAGCATCCAAGAACGAGTCCTGATTCATTTGATCATCGAAGTCCGCCGGGATGCAAGTCGGCTCGGCCCGCCCCGTCGGACGCGAAGGAGTGTGACTGATGCCACGTGTACGCAAGGGAGCCGCCCGCACCCAGGCCCGCCGCAAACTCCGCCGTCAGGCGCGGGGGTATTTCGGCGCCAACCGCACGCAGCCGTATCGCGCCAAGGACGCGATCATTCGCGCCGGGTGCTATGCCTATCGTGATCGCCGCCAGCGCAAGCGCGACTTCCGCGCCCTGTGGATCACGCGCATCACCGCGGCCTGTCGCATGCGGGGCACACGCTACAGCCTGTTCATGAACGGGCTTCGTCTCGCGGGCGTCAAGCTCAACCGCAAGATGCTCAGCCAGCTGGCCATCGAAGATCCGAAGCTGTTCGACCAGCTTGTCGCAACGGCCAAAGAGGCGGCGTCGGCCACGCCTGCCAACGCCTGAGACACGCAAGGTCTGGAACCCGCTGCCTGGGGGTGACGCCGTGAGCGGCTGGTGGCTCTCAACCGTAGCCGACGTGTGGGGGGTCGCGTTTGTCGTCTCATGGCTGGTCTGGGTTGTGCTTGCCATTGTCCTGCACGAGCTTTCGCACGGATGGGCAGCAATCAGGCTCGGCGACGAGACACCCCGCGCCCTGGGTCACATGACATGGAACCCGCTCGTCCACATGGGCGGATTCAGCCTGATCGCGCTCATTCTCATCGGCATCGCCTGGGGAGCCATGCCGGTCAACCCCTCGCGCCTGCGCGGGCGCCACGGCGACGCCTGGGTCGCTCTTGCCGGACCGGCGATGAACATACTGCTGGCGCTGATCAGCTTTATCGGGTGTGTTGTGTGGATTCTCGCAGCCGATCGGTTTCAGATTCGTGAGCCGCTCAGTGGCAACATGGCCCGTTTTTTCTGGATCGGCTTTTTCCTCAACATCGTGCTTGCGGTGTTCAACCTCTTGCCTGCCCCACCGCTCGACGGCAGCCGCGTTGCCGGGTCATTCGTCCCGGCCTACCGCCGGCTTTTTGAAGGCCCCAACGGGCAGTGGATCGGGCTCGGGCTGTTCATCATGATCTTCTGGTTCGTCAGCGGCCGGCTGTTCATCTTCACGATGGTCGGATCCCT
This sequence comes from Planctomycetota bacterium, assembly GCA_003697045.1. Lineage (GTDB taxonomy): Bacteria > Planctomycetota > Phycisphaerae > Phycisphaerales > UBA1924 > J022. The sequence goes on along the minus strand of RFGK01000101.1, from coordinate 30 downwards.
GATTCCCATCAATCTGGTGCTCGTCGCCTT